>WBTZ01000033.1 GCA_009026175.1 Zoogloea sp.
CCCCAGCCGTAGCCGCCCCGGAGGACGCCACCAACCTGATGGCAGAACGCCTCATCGCCCTTGAAACCGCAATCAGCCGGCACATCGAGGACTGGATGGCCAACGAACTGCCGCAGCTCCTGTCGCGGGAGCTGGACGAGTTCGCCGAGCGCATCCGGATCAAGGCGGTGGCCCACCTGCGCAGCACCCTCCTCCCCCTGATCTCCACCGAGATCGCCGACAACCTGGACGACGACAAGATCTCCTGAACACCCGCCGGTTCGGGGCAAGACGGGCGCATCCGCTATAATCCGCCCTTTGCCTTAACAGACAGAGTCCCCATGGAACTGGCCAAGAGTTTCGAACCGGCGGAGATCGAGCGCCGCTGGTATGAGCACTGGGAGTCGAGCGGCTACTTCGCCGCCGGCCTCGACCGCAGCAAGCCTGCCGATCAATCCTTCTGCATCCTGCTGCCGCCGCCCAACGTCACCGGCACCCTGCACATGGGTCACGGTTTCAACCAGACCATCATGGATGCGCTGACGCGCTTCCACCGCATGCGCGGCTGGAACACCCTGTGGCAGCCGGGCACCGACCACGCCGGCATCGCCACCCAGATCGTCGTCGAGCGCCAACTGGATGCCCAGGGCATCTCCCGCCACGACCTCGGCCGCGAGAAGTTCCTCGAGAAGGTCTGGGAGTGGAAGGAATACTCCGGCGGCACCATCACCCGCCAGATGCGCCGCATGGGCACCAGCCCGGACTGGTCGCGCGAACGCTTCACCATGGACGCCGGCCTCAACAAGGTGGTCACCGAGACCTTCGTGCGCCTCTACAACGAAGGCCTGATCTACCGCGGCAAGCGCCTGGTCAACTGGGACCCGAAGCTGCACACCGCCGTCTCCGACCTGGAAGTCGTCCAGGAGGAAGAAGACGGTTTCATGTGGCACCTGAGCTACCCGCTGGCCGACGGCAGCGGCAGCCTCACCGTGGCCACCACCCGTCCTGAAACCATGCTCGGCGACACCGCCGTGATGGTCCACCCGGAAGACGAGCGCTACGCCCACCTGATCGGCAAGAACGTACGCCTGCCGCTGGTGGACCGGGAGATCCCGATCATCGCCGACGAATACGTCGACCGCGAGTTCGGCACCGGCGTGGTCAAGGTCACCCCCGCCCACGACTTCAACGACTACGCCGTCGGCCTGCGCCACGGCCTGCCGATGATCATCGTGCTGACCCTCGAAGGTACCGTGCCCGCCAACGGCACGGTGGTCACCCACGGCGTGGTCAGCGGCGCCGTCCCGCTGCCGGCCGACCTGGCCGGTCTCGAACGCTTCGAGGCCCGCAAGCAGGTAGTGGCCCGCTTCGAGGCCCTCGGCCTGCTCGGCGAGATCAAGCCCCACAAGCTGCAGGTGCCCCGTGGCGACCGCACCGGCGTGGTCATCGAGCCGATGCTCACCGACCAGTGGTTCGTGGCCATGTCCAAGCCCGGTGAGGACGGCAAGTCCATCACCGAGAAGGCGCTGGAGGTGGTTTCGTCGGGCGAGATCAAGTTCGTCCCCGAGAACTGGGTCAACACCTACAACCAGTGGCTCAACAACATCCAGGACTGGTGCATCTCCCGCCAGCTCTGGTGGGGTCACCAGATCCCCGCCTGGTACGGCGAGAACGGCGAGACCTTCGTCGCCCACAGCGAGGAAGAGGCCCGCGCCCTGGCC
The DNA here is from genome assembly GCA_009026175.1 of Zoogloea sp. Taxonomy (GTDB): domain Bacteria; phylum Pseudomonadota; class Gammaproteobacteria; order Burkholderiales; family Rhodocyclaceae; genus Zoogloea. The sequence goes on from WBTZ01000033.1 coordinate 1,701, forward strand.
GACAAGGCCGGCTACGGCGGCGCCCTCAACCGCGACCCGGACGTGCTGGACACCTGGTACTCGTCCGCCCTGTGGCCCTTCTCGACCCTCGACTGGACCCCGGAATGGCCGGCCAAGTCGAATGACGCGCTGGACCTCTACCTGCCGTCCACCGTGCTCGTCACCGGCTTCGACATCATCTTCTTCTGGGTGGCACGCATGGTCATGATGACCAAGCACATCACCGGCAAGATCCCCTTCAAGCACGTCTACGTGCATGGCCTGATCCGCGACGGCGAAGGCCAGAAGATGTCCAAGTCGAAGGGCAACGTGCTCGACCCGATCGACCTGATCGACGGCATCGGCATCGACGCCCTGGTGGCCAAGCGCACTACCGGCCTGATGAACCCCAAGCAGGCCGCCAGCATCGAGAAGAAGACCCGCAAGGAATTCCCCGACGGCATCCCCGCCTTCGGCACCGACGCCCTGCGCTTCACCTTCGCCAGCCTGGCCAGCCCCGGCCGCGACATCAAGTTCGACATGAGCCGCTGCGAGGGCTACCGCAACTTCTGCAACAAGCTGTGGAACGCCACCCGCTTCGTGCTGATGAACGTCCAGGGCCACGACCTGGGCCTCGAACACAAGCAGGACGGCCCCAGCTGCGGCGGCAACGGCCCGCTGGAGTTCTCCTTCGCCGACCGCTGGATCGTCAGCCGCCTGCAGCGCGTCGAGGCCGAAATCGCCCAGCACTTCGAGGAATACCGCTTCGACCTCGTCTCCAAGACGGTGTATGAGTTCATCTGGGACGAGTACTGCGACTGGTACCTCGAGCTCGCCAAGGTGCAGATCAACACCGGCAATGAAGCCCAGCAGAAGGGCACCCGCCGCACCCTGATCCGCGTGCTCGAGACCATCCTGCGCCTGGCCCACCCGCTGATCCCCTTCGTCACCGAAGAGCTGTGGCAGACCGTGGCCCCGCTGGCCGGCCGCAAGGACGTGGACAGCCTGTGCCTGGCCCGCTACCCCGAGGCCGACGCGGGCCGCATCGACGAGAAGAGCGAAGCCGACGTGGTCGAGCTCAAGGGCCTGATCTATGCATGCCGCAACCTGCGTGGCGAGATGAACATCTCCCCCGCCCAGCGCATGCCCCTGGTCGCCGCCGGCAACGCCGAGCGCCTGAAGAAGTTCGCCCCCTACATCGCCGGCCTGGCCAAGCTGTCCGAGGTGCAGGTGGTGGATGAGATCAGCAGCGAGGAGCTGGCCCCGGTCGCCGTGGTGGGCGAGCAGCGCCTGATGCTCAAGGTGGAGATCGACATCGCCGCCGAGCGGGAGCGCCTGTCCAAGGAGATCGCCCGCCTCGAAGGCGAGATCACCAAGGCCAACGCCAAGCTCTCCAACGAGAGCTTCGTGGCCCGTGCCCCGGCCGCCGTGGTGGCCCAGGAGAAGGAACGCCTGGCCAACTTCAGCGCCACCGTGGACAAGCTCAAGCCCCAGCTGGCCAAGCTGGCGGATCGCTGAGCCAGGCCCAAGCCCACGAAAAAAGGCCACGCACCGCGTGGCCTTTTTTCATTGCGACCCGCGCCGTCCCGGCTTACTTGCGGCGCAGGAAGAACTCGAAGACGCTGTCCGGCAATTCACCCTGGCTGACCAGTTCGTTGCCGGTCTGCCGCGCAAAGGCGGCAAAATCCTTGACCGAGCCCGGGTCCGTCGCCAGCACCCGCAGCACCTGCCCCGCCTGCAACTCTGCCAGGCCCTTCTTGGCCCGCAGGATGGGCAGCGGGCAGTTCAGGCCCCGGGCATCCACTTCCTTGTCAAAATCCATTTACGGTTCACTCCATGTCGAAGGCGCATCAGCCGCGATTCTAACCGTGCCCGGCGCTTTCAGCGCTCACGCCGCTCCTTCATCTGCTCCGCCAGCAGGGCGCGGACTTCGCGCAGGCGCGAGTCCACCGCCGACATCTCGAAGAAATCCCCGTCCTTGGCGCCCTGGGCCAAAGTGAATTGTTCCGCCGATGCCGCAAAATTGCCCTGGATCGCGTACAGCTCACCCAGCGAGCGGTGCTGTGCCATGCGATGCCCGAGCGCGGCCTCGGTGCGCGCCCGCAGCTCCCACAGCAGCGCATCGTCCGGGGTGGTCTGCAGCTCGGTCTTGACCAGGTTGAGCGCTTCCGTCGTGCGCCCGGCATCGAGCAGGGCTCCGGCCTCGCCATAGAGCAGGCGACGGGACTGCGGGAAGCGGGCCCGGCCGTCATGAAACACCTTGGCGGCCCCCGCCGCATCGCCCTTCCCCAGCAGCAGCTCGCCATCCAGGCCTTCGATCATCGCGGAGGGCTGCTTGAGGGCCCGCAGGGCCACCAGCTCCCTGTCCGCCTCGGCGAAACGCCGGCCCACGAGGTAGGCACGCGCCAGTGCGTAGTGCGCCACCACGCTCTGCCCGTCCCGGCGCCCCGCCGCCTGCAGTTCGTCCATCAGCTCCCGCGAGACAGCCTTGCCGACCCGCAGCTTCGCCCGCACCAGCTGGAAGTCGAGGGAGTCGGGGACCTGCCTGTAGGGCAGGTGGAGGATGCGGTCCTCCATCTCGGAGATCCGGTCGGAAGTCAGCGGGTGGGTCCGCATGTAAGCCGGCGCGTTGTTCTCGTAGAGCCGGCTGTTGCGCTGCAGGCGCTCGAAGAAGCTGGCCATGCCACGCACGTCGAAGCCCGCCGCCGCCAGGTTCTGGACCCCCAGACGGTCGGCCTCGTGCTCGAAATCCCGCGAATAGGACAGCTGCGAGCTGATGCCCGCCGCCTGCCCCGCCATGATCGCCGCCTGGCTGGCATTCGGGCTGGACTTGGCGGCCAGCACCGCCACCAGCAGGGTGGCCAGCATCAGCATGCTCGAACGCCCCTGCTGCCCGACCATGCGCGCGATGTGGCGCTGGGTGACGTGGGAGATTTCATGGGACAGCACGCCCGCCAGCTCGGACTCGCTCTGGGCGGCGAGGATCAACCCCGTATGCACGCCGATCTTGCCCCCCGGCATCGCGAAGGCATTCAGGGACGGATCATTGACACCGAAGAACTCGAAGGGCATCCCGGCGCCCGGCCCGGCCGCCACCAGGCGGTCACCCAGGCGGTTGAGATAGTCCTCGATCTCGGCGTCGCGCAGGTAGGCCGCATCATGCCAGCGGATGTCACGCATGATCTGCATGCCGAGCTTCTGCTCGGCCAGCGGCGACAGGTCGGCGGAGGCACTATCCCCGAGGTCGGGGAGGCCCTGGGAGTAGCTGCCCGGCGCAAGCGCGAGGCACAGCAGGACGGCGATCAGGCGATTTTTCACGGTGCTATGATAGCGCCCCGCGCCACAGGTTCCCCACCTTCACCACGCCGATCATGAGCAACAGCCTCGCCCCCCTCACCCACTTCGACGCCCAGGGCCAGGCCCACATGGTGGACGTCTCCACCAAGTCCGAGACCCGCCGCGTGGCCCGTGCCGAAGGCCTGATCGTGATGCTGCCCGCCACCCTCGAGCGCATCCTCGCCGGTGACAACAAGAAGGGCGACGTGATCGGCATCGCCCGCATCGCCGCGATCCAGGGCGCCAAGCGCACCTCCGACCTGATCCCCCTGTGCCACCCCATCCCCCTGACCCGGGTCGCCGCCGACTTCGCCCCGGAGGGCACGGACACCATCCGCTGCACCGTCACCGCCGAGACCGTCGGCCGCACCGGCGTCGAGATGGAAGCCCTCACCGCCGTGCAGGTCGGCCTGCTCACCATCTACGACATGTGCAAGGCCATCGACAAGGGCATGACCATGACCGGCATCCGCCTGCTCGAGAAGCAGGGCGGCAAGTCGGGGCACTGGACGGCAGAGGGCTGAAACGTGGAGCGCCGCCATTTTCTGAGGGCATTCGGTAGCGCCGCGGCCCTGGGCCCCCTGCTCGGCAGCGGCCTGCTGCGCCCCGGCCCGGTCCTTGCCGTCGACTTCAACCGCGCCCCCTTCGAGGCGAAGACAGCCGCCGACGTGCTGCGCCTGACCGGCACCGCCGCCGCGGAGGCGACCCGCGACATCTTCCTGAAAGTGCCGGAGGTGGCCGAGAACGGCGCCTCGGTGCCCATCGAGATCAGCAGCAACATCCCGGGCACCACCCGGCTCGCGGTGATCATCGACAAGAACCCCCTGCCCCTGGCCCTGCAGTTCAACTTCGGCCCCGAGGCCGTGCCGCGCCTGCAGACCCGCCTGCGCATGGCAGAAAGCTCCCGGCTACGTGTCGTGGCAACGGCGGGGGGCAAGCACTACACCGTGTTCCGCGACGTCAAGGTGACGGTCGGCGGCTGCGGCGAATAGAGAGGATCAAGCATGAGCGACCCCATCAAGATCCGCGCCAGCATCAAGGGCAGCGAGGGCGAAGTCCGCGTGCTGATGCCCCACCCCATGGAAACCGGGCTGCGCAAGGATCCGTCAGGCCGGATTCCGCCGGCCCACTTCATCATCCAGGTCAGCCTCAGCCTCAACGGGCGCACGGTGATCGAGGGTGCGCTGGGCACCTCGGTGTCCACCAATCCCCTGTTCGCCTTCCAGCTGAAGGACGTCAAGGCCGGCGACCGGGTGGGCGTGAGCTGGCTCGACAACACGGGGCAGAAGGGCTCGGCGGAGAGCGTCTTCAGCGCGTCCTGAACACATCCGGCATCACGCCGGCTGTAACCGTGGCGCGCAAGACAGGCTTGCGCCATCGGGACTAGAATGGGCCGCCTCGCCGATCCCGCCCAGGTTCGGCCGCCCACTTCATCCAGCCCGACGGCATGCCCATGAGCCACGAAATCGAACTGAAGCTCACCCTTCCCCAGAAGTCCCTCGCCGCGCTCCGTCGCCACCCGCTGATCGCCGACGCTCCCCGCGACGGACGCACCTGCACCCTCGAGAACACCTATTTCGACACCCCCGAGCTGGAGCTGCGGGAGCGCCGCATGGCCGTGCGCACCCGCAAGGCCGGCACGCGCTGGCTGCAGACGGTGAAATGTGCAGCCGAGTCCACCGGCGGCCTGTCCTCGCGCCCGGAGTGGGAGCAGCCCTACAACAACGGCTGCTTCGATTTCTCGGCGATCGACCGGGAGGATGTGCGCAGCCGCCTGGAATCCCTGCATCCCCGCCTGGTGCCGGTGTTCACCACCCGCTTCAAGCGCGAGACCTGCATCCTCACGCCACGCGAGGGGGTCAAGGTGCTGGCCATGATCGACTCGGGCACCATCGAGGCCGACGGCCGCGAGCGCCCCCTGTGCGAGCTTGAGCTCGAACTGGTCGAGGGTGACCCTCAAGAGCTCTATGCCCTGGCCCTGCAGCTGGCCGAGAGCCTGCCCCTGACCCCCGAGAACGTCAGCAAGGCCGAGCGCGGCTACCGCCTCTTCTCCAACCACGCCCTGCGCCCGGCCAAGGCCCGCCCGTCCCGCCTCAGCGCCGAGCAGTCGCCGGTGGACGCCTTCCGCATCATCGGTTTTGATTGCCTTGCCCTGTGGCAGGCCAATGAGTCCGGCGCCCGCGAGAGCGACGACCCCGAATTCATCCACCAGCTGCGTGTCGCCCTGCGCCGCCTGCGTTCGGCCCTGCGCCTGTTCGGCCCGGCGCTGCCGGCCGATTTTGTGTCCCGCTGGTCAGACGGTCTGAAGGACGCCGCCGATGGCCTGGGGGCCGCCCGCGACCTGGACGTGATGCTGGCCGAAGTGCTCAGCCCGGTGGCCGAATCCGGCCTCGCCGACGACGCCACCCAGCGCCTCATCGCCATGGCGGTGGACCGCCGCGACCGTGAAAAGGCCGCCGCCCGCGAACAGTTGCTCGCCGCCAGCCACGGCCGCCAGATGCTGGCCCTGGCCGCCGACCTGTACACCCTGCAGAGCGACGCCCTGGTCAAGTCCGCCAACCTCACCACCTTTGCCCGCCTGCAGCTGAGCCAGCTGCGCAAGCGGGCGCGCAGGCGCTTCAGCGCCGCCGCGGACGACCTGCATTCGGACAAGCTGCACGAGTTGCGCGTGTCCCTCAAGCGTCTGCGCTATGGCATCGAGTTCCTGCTGCCGCTGCTGCCCGAGAAGGCCACCGTGCGCTTCGCCAACGACGTCGCCGAAGTGCAGGAGACCCTCGGCTACCTCAACGACGAAGCCGTCGCCCGCAGCCGCCTCAAGACCTGGGCCGGCAAGGACCCGGAATTGCGCAGCGGCGCGGCGTTTGTCGCCGGCTGGCATGCGCCCCGCGTCGCGCGCCTGCGCAAGGGCGTGCTGCCGGCCCTCGAGCCCCTGCTGTGGGGCAAGGCCCCGTGGAGGCGCTGATGGATTCATCCGCCCGTAACATCCCTGCTCCAGACTGCCGGCCTCTCGATAACAATAAAGAGGAGACACACAGGATGGATCTACTTTTGTGGCGCCACGCCGAAGCCGTGGATGGCGTACCCGACCACACCCGGGAACTCACGGAACGCGGCATTCGCCAGGCCCACAAGGTGGCCGAGTGGCTCGAGAGCCGGCGCCCCAAGAAGCTGCGCGTCCTGGTCAGCCCCACCACGCGCACGCGCCAGACGGCGGGCGCCTTCACCTCCAGCTTCGAAGTGGTGCCCGCGCTGGCCCCCGGCAACGACATCTCCAGCATCCTGGCCGCCTGCGGCTGGCCGGATGGCGGCGGTTCGGTGCTGGTGGTCGGCCACCAGCCCGAACTCGGCCGCCTGGCCGCCCTGCTCCTGTCCGGCCAGGAGGCCGACTGGACGATCAAGAAGGGGGCGCTGTGGTGGTTCACCAATCGCGTGCGCGAAGACGAGACGCAGACCGTGCTGCGCACGGTGATGCCTGCCGACCTGGTATAAGCCCTTCTACGGGGCATGGTCGCCCCTTGCATCCGGAGCCATGCGCCACTCTCCGGGACAGGCCGCCCCATGCCCCGGGCTGCTCGGGTCCGTCTCCCCGAATGGGCATCCCTATCTCCCGATAGCTCGCGCGCACCGCGAGGCCCCTCGGGACGAGCCCACGGAATGGGGCGGGCCTTGTGCGGGACGGGGGCGAGCTGTCCCATCGACCCTCGCCAGCCCCCCGCGGACAGGGCGTGCCCTGTGCCCAGCGCCTCGCGAGGCCCTCCCGCACCAAAAAAAAGGCCCGCAGGGCAAACCTGCGGGCCTTCTGGCATGCGTGCTGTCGATCAGACGGACAGCGCCTTCACATGCTGGATCACCTCGCCGATGGCCTGCTGGGCAGAGCCGTAGAGAAGGCGGGTGTTGTCCTTGTAGAACAGGGCGTTCTCGATGCCCGAGTAACCGGTGCCCTTGCCCCGCTTCACGACGATGACGTTCTGCGCCAGGTCGGCGTTGAGGATCGGCATGCCGTAGATCGGGCTGGACTTGTCGGTGCGCGCCGAGGGGTTCACCACGTCGTTGGCACCGATCACCAGGGCCACGTCGGCCTGGGCGAAGTCGCCGTTGATCTCTTCGAGGTCGAAGATCTTCTCGTAGGGCACCCCGGCCTCGGCCAGCAGCACGTTCATGTGGCCGGGCATGCGCCCCGCCACCGGGTGGATCGCAAACACCACCTCGACGCCTGCCTCCTCCAGCAGCTCGGACATCTCCCACACCTTGTGCTGCGCGCCCGCCACCGCCATGCCGTAGCCCGGCACGATGATGACCTTGGAGGCATAGCGCATCACCGCCGCCGCATCCATCGCGCCGATCTCCTTCTGCTCGCCCTCCACCGCCTCGCCGCCGCCGGCGGCCGCCATCGGCACGAAGAGGATGTTGCTGATCGGCCGGTTCATGGCCTTGGCCATCAGCTGGGTGAGCAGCGTGCCGGCAGCACCGACCACGATACCGGCGATGATCAGCGCCGGAATGCCCATCACGAAGCCCTCGAAGCCCACCGCCAGGCCCGTGAAGGCGTTGAACAGGGAGATCACCACCGGCATGTCGGCCCCGCCGATGGGCAGGGTGATGATGGTGCCGAGGACCAGCGACAAGATGAAGAAGGCCACCACCAGCATCGGATCGATGGCCGGCGCCAGCACGATGGCGGCCGCCAGGCCCACTGCGGCCAGGGCCAGCACGATGTTGACGGCGTTCTGCGCCGGCAGGCGGAAGGCCGACTTCATGACCCCCTGCAGCTTGGCCCAGGCCACCACCGAACCGGCGAAGGACACGGCGCCGATCAGCGCACCGAGGGTCGCCAGCAGGGTCACCACGGTGCCGTGCATCTCGCCGCGGGCAAATTCCACCGCCGCGATGGCCGCCGCCGCGCCGCCGCCCATGCCGTTGTAGATGGCCACCATCTGCGGCATGTCGGTCATCGCGACCTTCTTGCCGGAGATCCAGGCCACCGCACCGCCGAGGGCAATCGCCAGCACCATCAGGGCGAAGTTGTTCATGCCCGGGGTGAGGAAGGTGACGACGGTGGCCAGCACCATGCCCACCCCCGCCCAGACAATCCCCTTGCGCGCCGAAACCGGCGAGCTCATGCCCTTCAGGCCGAGGATGAAGAGTACCGCGGCCACAAAGTAGCTCGCGTCAATCAGCCACTTGATCGCCATTACTTCTTCTCCTTCGACTTGAACATGGCGAGCATGCGTTCGGTCACCACGTAACCGCCCGCCGCGTTGGCCGCGCCGAGCAGCACGGCCACGAAACCGATGGCCTGCTCCAGGGGGGTTTCCGCCTGGCCGAGGGCGATCATGCCGCCCACCAGCACCACGCCGTGCACGAAGTTCGAGCCGGACATGAGGGGCGTGTGCAGGATCACCGGCACACGGGAGATCACCTCGTAACCGGTGAAGGCCGCGAGCATGAAAATATACAGTGCAACGAATCCGTCCATGGTCGTCCTCCGCTTACATTCCAAGGGCCTGCTTCACGCCGGCATGCCTGAGCACCCCGTCGTGGGTGAGGCAGGCGCCAGCCATCACTTCGTCCTCCCAGTCCAGGGCCAGGGCCCCGTCCTTGATGAAGGGCGAGATGAAGTTGAAGAGGTTCTTGGCGTACATCTCGGAGGCATGCACGGGCATGCGGCTGGGGATGTGGGTGGGGCCGATGATCAGCACTTCGCCGACCCAGGTCTTCTCGCCCGCCACCGTGCCGGCCACGTTGCCGCCGGTTTCGGCAGCCATGTCCACCACCACCGAGCCCGGCTTCATGCGGGCGACCATGTCGGCGCTGACGATCTGCGGCGCCTTGCGCCCCGGAATCGCCGCCGTGGTGATGAGGGCATCGCACTCGGCGATGGCCTTGCCCAGCTTGTCGGCCTGCTGGCGCTTCTCGTCATCGGTGAGTTCCCGCGCGTAGCCACCGCTGCCCGCCGCCGACACGCCGGTGTCCACGAACTTGGCGCCGAGGGACTCGATCTGCTCCTTGGTCTCCGGGCGCACGTCATAGCCGGACACCATCGCGCCGAGGCGCTTGGCGGTGGCGATGGCCTGCAGGCCGGCCACGCCGGCGCCGATCACCAGCACCTTGGCCGGGCGGATGGTGCCGGCGGCATAGGTGAGCATCGGGAAGAACTTGGGGCTGTGATCCGCCGCGATCAGGGCGCATTCATAGCCCGCCACCGCCGCCTGGCTGGACAATACGTCCATGCTCTGGGCCCGGCTGATGCGGGGCAACAGTTCCAAAGCGAAACAGGTGATCTTCTTTTGGAGCAACAGCTCGACACGCTCACGGCTGGCCCAGGGTTGTTGCAACCCGACCACCACGCTGCCCGGCTTGAGCTGATCGAGCGCATCCAGCCCGAGAGGCTGAACCTGCAGGAACAGGTCGGCCTTGCGCAGCACGGCTGCCTGATCGGCGGCCAGCTCGGACACTCCGTAATCTGCGTCACGGTAGTAAGCCGATTCGCCGGCCCCTGCCTGGAGCAGCAACGCTGCGCCAAGCCCTTGATATTTCTTGGCTACGTCCGGTACGAGCGCAACGCGGCGCTCCCCCGGCGTGAGCTCTTTGGTCACACCGATGACCAGAGGCATGGAACCTCCTTATAAGTAGGTGGAATTCTGCTATCGTCGCGAGAGGGGTTCGCCGACGTAACACTATCTGACAGGAACTACCGGGAATTACCCGGAAAAAACCCCGATCCTGGGCTTAAATCCGGAAAACTGATCCGAATATCGCAAACAAGATGCGCAAGTCTAGCAAGAAACGAACCCATCTTCCCCGAAAGTTGGGGTTACCCCCAGGTACCCTGGTGCATGTGGGCGAGATCAAGACCGACAAACCGAGCATCACGCTGATCGAGTTCGACGCAGGCGGGATCACGGAGACGCACTTCGACTCTCTCGAAGCCTCCCGGCAATATCAGCCGGTACGCGAGAAGCTGTGGCTCAACGTACACGGTCTGCATGACCCGGCCGTGATGGCAGAGATCGGCCGACGCTTCAAGCTGCACCCGTTGGTCCAGGAAGACATCCTCAACACCCAGCAACGCCCCAAGAGCGACGAGTTCGCCGACTACCTGTACATCGTCGTCCGCTGCTTCGACTTCGACCAGGCAAGACACTGCCTGAACTCCGACCAGGTCAGCATCGTGCTCGGGCGCAACTTCGTGCTGACCTTCCAGGAGCGCCCCACCGGCGCCTTCGCGGCAGTCCGCGAACGCCTGCGCGCCGAGAACGGCGCCATGCGCAACCATGGCGCCGACTACCTGGCCTATGCCTTGCTCGACACCCTGGTGGACCGCTACTTCGTGATGCTCGACCACCTGACCGACGAGGCCGAAGAGCTGGAGGAGCAGGCCCTGAGCCGCCCCAATCCGGCACTGCTGGTGGAGATCAACCGGGTCAAGCACGAGGCCCTGACGCTGCGCCGGGCCATCTGGCCGCTGCGCGAAGTGCTCAACAACATGTCGAGGGTGGACAACGGCTTCTTCAGCCCGGACACGCGGCTCTACCTGCGGGATATCTACGACCACACGGTGCATGTGCTGGAATCACTGGAGTCCGTGCGCGACCTGCTCGCCGACCTGCTCGACATCTACCTGTCCAGCGTCAGCAACCGGCTGAACAGCGAAGTGCGCATCCTGACCGTGCTGACCACCCTGTTCATGCCGGCCACCCTGATCGCCGGCATCTTCGGCATGAACTTCCGCAGCATGCCGCTGCTGGAAGACCCGGAGGGCTTCCGCCTGGCCATGGGCCTGATGGCGGGCGCAGCGGGGCTCATGGCGGCGGCGTTCTGGCGCCGCAACTGGCTGAAGACAAAATAGGAACTGCCCTGAAAAGGGCAGTCATCAAAGTCCGGCCAAGGCAGGAAGGCAGGCGCCGGCCCTGCCGAACAGCCCGGCTGCCTCAGGCCCCGAGCGCCGGGAAATCGGACTTGGGCCGGCTCGGGACCTCAACCAGCTTGACCACGGCCAGCGAGATGTTGTCACCACCTCCGCGGGCACGCTGGCGAGCCAGTTCGATGAGGGTAGAAGCCGCCTCACGGGGCGAATTCTCGGCCAGGATGCGGCCGGCCTCCTCCTCGCCGATATAGGCCCACAGCCCGTCGGAGCACAGCAGGAAGGCATCGCCGCCCACCAGCGGCGAAGCATGCCCGATGTCCACCCGGGGCTCACGCTCCGAACCCAGGCAGGACAGCAGCACATTGCGGTTGGGATGGCGCAATGCCCCCTCCGCATCGAGGCGCCCCTTGCGCACAAGCTCCTCGACCAGGGAATGGTCGACGCTGCGCGTAACGAGGCTGCCGGACCTGAAATGGTAGAAGCGCGAATCGCCGCAGTGGGCCCAGTCGGCCCGGTCGGGCTGCATCATGAAGACAACAGCCGTGCTGTGCGGATCCTGCTCGCTGGTGAAGCGGGTGAGCTTGATGACGATATGGGCTTCGTCGATGATGCTGCGCAGCAGGTCGGGGGCGCTCTCGGAAGCCGGCGCAAAGGCCTCGAAGTTCTGACGCGCCTTGAGGATGACCTGCTCGGCGGCCATGGCGCCGCCAGAATGGCCCCCCATGCCATCCGCCAGCACCGCCATGAGGGTGCCCTTGCGGTTGGGATGGGCAAACACTGCAGCCCGATCCTGCTGTTCGGTACGATCGCCCGTATGCTTGGCCACGCAGGCTTCCGCCTGGTAGCGCTTCTTGGGCGCCGTGGTATCCGGCGCAGTCAGGGAGGTCACAGTGGGGTTCAGCATAGGCCATGCTGGCAAGCACCTGCTCCGTCTGTGACGGAGGACGCCGGCCCGGAAATCCTTATCTCTTGGGCTGCATTACATGCAACCCTGCTAAGCGCAACGGCCGACAGCTTTCGGCATTTCACAAGTGTAACTTGTTAAATAAACTGAAGCCGCACATTCATCCTGACTTTTGGCCGTCATCCGTGATTTTTTCATCAATCAGCTCGATCCAATGCTGGATGGGTAGAACGACACTGCCGCTCAGATGCTCAATGCAACCAATATTGGCCGACGCTATCCGTTCAGCTCCCCGGGCGGTGAGCGCAGCCAGCTTGTTGTCCCTCAGCCGGCCGGAAAGTTCCGGCTGGAGGATCGAGTAGGTCCCGGCAGAACCACAGCACAGGTGCGCATCGGCGACCGGGACAAGGTCATATCCGGCGGCCTCCAGCAAGCCCTCCACCACCCCCCTGATCCGCTGGCCATACTGCAGGCTGCAGGGTGCCTGGAAGGCGATGCGCTGGCGCGGGGCCTGAGCGGCCCTGGCCGCCAGCGCGGCCTTCAGGTGCACCGCCCCGGCCGCCACGATCTCCGCCGGATCCCGGGCCAGTCCGGCCACCCGCGCCGCCTTGGCGGCGTAGGCCGGGTCATCCTTGAGCAGATGGGCGTAATCCTTGACCTGCACGCCGCAGCCCGACGCCGTGACCACAATGGCCTCGACCCGCCCTGCCGAGATGTCCGGCCACCAGGCGTCGATGTTGCGCCTGGCATCCGCCCGCCCCCCGTCGTGATCCTGCAGATGAAAACGGACAGCCCCGCAGCAGCCCGCGCCCGCCGCCTCGACCAGGGAGATCCCCAGGGCATCCAGCACCCGTGCGGTCGCCGCGTTGATGGAGGGGCGCATCGAGGGCTGCACGCAGCCCGCCAGGACCAGCATGCGGCGCGCATGGCGCGGCGCCGGCCAGACTCCCGCGGCCGGTGCGGACGACACCTTGCCAGACAGCGCACGGGGCAGCAGCGGCTTGAAGACACGCCCCAGCCCCAGGGCTGTACCGAACAGGCCGGTCCGCGGCACGAACTCGCGCAAGGCGCCGCGCAGCACGCGGTCGCTGCCGGTGCGCGGGACCTGCTGCTCCACCACGTGCCGTCCGATGTCCGCCAGGCGGCCGTACTCCACCCCCGACGGACAGGTTGTCTCGCAGGCGCGGCAGGTCAGGCAGCGGTCCAGGTGCAGGCGGGTCTTGACGGTGGCGCGCTGCCCTTCCAGCACCTGCTTGATCAGATAGATGCGCCCCCGCGGGCCGTCCAGCTCATCGCCGAGCAGCTGATAGGTCGGGCAGGTTGCCGTGCAGAAACCGCAATGCACGCACTTGCGCAAGATCGCCTCGGCCTCGCGGCCTTCGGGCGTGTCCTTGATGAAGCCGGCCAGATTGGTCTGCATGATTCAAAGCCCCTCGTAGAGGCGGCCCGGGTTGAACACCCCGGCCGGATCGAACGCGTTCTTCAGGTTCCGCTGCAGCGCCAGCATGGCGCCGGGCAAGGGATGGAAGCGCGGGCCCTGGCGGTCCCCATGGCGGAACAGGGTGGCATGCCCGCCCAGGGCCTCAACACGCCGCCGGATGTCCGCAGCCGACAGCTCGCTGCGCAACCAGCGCTGGGCTCCGCCCCACTCCACCAATTGCTCTCCCTCCAGCTCGAGGGCCAGCGCATCGCTTGGCAGCGACAGGCGCCACAGGGGAGTGCAAGCGGCAAAGTAGGGGTCGGTGTGGTCGCGCAGGCCACGCCACAGTGCGTCGGCCTGCTCTTCATCCAGGCCTTCGCCCCCCAGCCGCGTCAAGGCCGCCTCAACCGCCGCCGATGCACCCGACAAGCGCAGGTACAGCCCCCCGCTCCGCCATGCCGATGCGGAAATCGGCAGCGGCTGGCCACCCCAGGCGTTGAGGCGGTGCAACGCATCGGCCTCGCCTGCCTCGAAGCGCAGCGTGGCTTCGGCCACCGGCCGCGGCAGCACCTTGAGTGACAGCTCGACGATCAGGCCCAGCGTTCCGAGACTCCCCGCCAGGGCCCGCGACACATCGTAGCCGGCCACGTTCTTCATGACCTCTCCGCCGAAGCGCAGCACGTCACCCCGACCATCGATGAGACGCGCCCCCAGCACGAAATCCCGCACACCGCCTACCGCCGCCCGCCGCGGGCCGGCCAGCCCGGCGGCAATGCAGCCTCCGACCGTGGCCCCGGCCGCGAAGCGGGGTGGCTCGAAGGCCAGCATCTGGCCCTGCCCCGCCAGTTCGGCCTCCAGTTCGACCAGCGGCGTACCGGCCCGCACGGTGACGACCAGCTCGCTCGGTTCGTAATTGACGATGCCCCGGCACGCCCCGGTTTCGAGCAGCTCACCCACCGGCTCGCGGCCGTAGAAATCCTTGCTGCCGCCGCCACGGATGCGGAGCTGTCCGCCGCTGGCCGCAGCCTGGCGGACCCGCTCACTCCAGGCCTGGATCAGATCGTCCATTATTGCCTCCATTGTTCTTGTCATCCTGCTCATCGGCAGCGGGCACCCGCCGGCGCTCTGCCAGCCGGCCCGCAGTACGCAGGCCCATCCAGGTACCCACCAGGGACAGCACCGGCACGGCCACGAACAGGAACTGCAGCCAGCCCTCCGACAGCCCGTCCATCAGAAACGCGGCAGGTCCGGGTGGGCCTGGGGCTGGGTCCGCCCCAGGCGCTCCCGCCCATACTCGGCGCAGCGGTTGAGGGTGGGGATGGCCTTGCCTGGATTGAGCAGGCCGGCCGGGTCGAAGGCCGCCTTGACCCGGTGGAAGGCCTTGATCTCCGGCGTCGCGAACTGGCTGCACATCTGGTTGATCTTCTCGATGCCGACGCCATGTTCGCCGGTGATGGTGCCCCCCAGCGCTACCGACAGCTCGAGGATCTCGGCACCGAAAGCCTCGGCGGTGTGCTGGTCGCCCGGCTTGTTGGCATCGAAGAGGATCAGCGGATGGAGGTTGCCGTCACCGGCATGGAAGACGTTGATGCAGCGCATCGCGTACTTCTTCTCCATGTCCTGGATGGCCTTGAGCATCTCGCCGAGCCGCTTGCGGGGAATCGTGCCGTCCATGCAGTAATAGTCCGGCGAGATCCGCCCCGCGGCCGGGAAGGCCGCCTTGCGTCCGGCCCAGAAGCGCAGGCGCTCGGCCTCGTCGCGGGACACGCGGACCTCGGTGGCACCGCTGTGTTCGAGGATCGCCCTGACCCGCCCTATCTCCTCGGCAACCTCCTCCGGCGTGCCATCCGATTCGCACAACAGGATGGCCTCGGCATCAAGCGGGTAGCCCGCCTTGACGAACTCCTCCACCGCGGCAGTGGCCGGCTGGTCCATCATCTCCAGCCCGGCCGGGATGATCCCGGCGGCGATGATGGCAGCGACCGCATCCCCCGCCTTGACCACATCATCGAAGGCCGCCAGCACGCACTGGGCCAGCTGGGGCTTGGGGGTGAGCTTGACCGTCACCTCGGTGACCACCGCCAGCATGCCCTCCGAGCCGGTCACCAGGGGCAGCAGGTCGTAGCCCGGGGCATCCAGGGCCAGGCTGCCGAACTCGACGATCTCGCCCTGGATGGTGACGCCGCGCACCTTCAGCAGGTTGTGGATGGTCAGCCCGTACTTCAGGCAATGCACCCCGCCGGAGTTCTCGGCCACATTGCCGCCGATGGAGCAGGCGATCTGCGATGAGGGATCCGGTGCGTAATACAGGCCGAAGGGGGCGGCGGCCTCCGAGATGGCCAGGTTGCGCACCCCCGGCTGCACCACCGCGCGGCGGGCGTGGGCATCGATGCACAGGATCTTTCCGAAACGCGCCAGGGACAGCACCACCCCGAAGCGATGGGGCTGGGCTCCGCCCGACAGACCGGTACCGGCGCCCCGGGCCACCACCGGCACCTGCTGGGCGGCACAGATCCTCAGGATCTCAACCACCTGGGCCTCGGTCTCGGGCAGCACCACCACCAGCGGCAACTGGCGCAGCGCCGCCATGCCGTCGCATTCATACGGCCGCAGATCCTCCACGTCGTGGAGCAGGCTGGCCGGCGCCAGCACACGTGACAGGGCCTGCACCAGGCGGGCCTTGTCCACCTGCGAAAAATCCCGCTCCACCGCCCCGAAGGCCGGTTCCTCGAACCTGTCCGCCATGCTCGTGTCTCCTCGTTCCAGTGTGGGCCGGCGTCACGTTGCGCCAGGTGGCAAGCCGCGCAAGTCTAGAAGAGGCCACCGGCGGATGCCAAGGGGCCCACCCCGGAAAGTCACCCCCCGCACAGCGGCGGCGGGCGGAAACCGCCCAGCAACGGCTCGAGGCGCGCGGCCACATCCAGCAAGGCCGCCTCGCCCCAGCGCCGCCCCACCACCTGCACCCCCACGGGCAGCCCATCGACGACACCTGCGGGCAACACCGCCACCGGGCTCCCCGTCACCGAGAAAGGCACCGTCAGGCCGATGCTTGCCTCCAGATAGGGCAGGCGCTGGCCCGCCACCTCCATCACCGGCGGACGCGCCCACGGCCCCATCGGCCGCCCCGGGTAGGCAACACAAGTGGCCACCGGGCACAGCACGGCATCCACCTCGCCGAGGAAGGCCTCCAGGGTAGCGATCGCCTCCTCACGCCGGTTGAGCGCCCGGTTGTACCCGTGCAGATCGCAGCGCATCCCCCTGGCGACCGCGCGGAGCATGCGCCCGGTCGCGGGCAGAAGCGGGCCCGCCGCCAGCACCAGGGCGCGCTGCCAGGCGGGCAGGCCCAGACCGATCTCGGCCCCGCCGACCAGGCCAAAGATCTCCCGCAGGGCCTCCGGGTCCAGCCCTGGGGGCGCCGTGCAGCACAGCTCGTGCCCGGCAGCGCGCAGGACGGCCGGCAGCGCATCCATGGCGGCCCGCGTCCTGGGGCAGAGAGGCAGGCCGAGATCAGTCCACAGGGCCAGTCTCAGCGGCTTCTCGGGCAGCGGGGCTCCAGGCTTGGCGGAGGCCAGCGGCGGCACCTCCATGTCCTCGCCATCAGGCCCTGCCAGCAGCGCGTAGCCCAACCGCAAGTCGGCCACACTCCGGGCGAGAACACCGAGGGACAGCATGTGGCGCACACTGCGCGCCCCCCCGAAACGAACCGGCAGATGTGGAATGTGGCCAGTCCGGGGAATCCGGTTCTCGGTCGCCTTGAAGCCGGCCACGCCGCAGTACGCCGCCGGAATGCGGATCGAACCGGCCAGGTCGCTGCCGGCATCGAGCAAGGAGAAGCCTGCCGCAACGGCCACGGCTGCGCCGCCCGAGCTACCTCCGGGGGTCAGTTCGGGATCCCAGGGGTTGCGGGTCAGACCGAACAGGGGGCTCCAGCAGTGGGGTGCACCGGCCAGCTCGGGCAGGTTGCTCTTGCCCACGATGACCCCACCCGCGGCCCTCAGCCGGGCCACCACCGTCGCATCCCGGTCCGGCAGATAGTCGGCCAGCGGCCTGTGGCTGGCGGTCGTGCGCAGGCCCCGGGTGGCGAAGGCATCCTTGATGGAAAGCGGCACCCCTGCCAGCGGCGGCAGGGGTCGCCCCTCGCGGCGATCCTGATCCACACGGCACGCCATCGCCCGCGCGCCCGCCGCATCCACGGTCACCAAGGCATTGAGGTGGGGATTGAAACGCCCGATGCGGGCAAGCGCGTCCTCCAGCACCTCCCCGGCAGAGATCTTCCCGCTGCGGATCATGGCCGCCAGCGTGCTGGCATCGAAAGTGGAAAGGCCCGGGCAATTCATCGTCATGCCGACATTCCGAAATGGATTCAAGTGTCGGCCCTGCACCTCTTGCTGGTCTTGAACCGGAACGACATCCGTCCTTCAGAAGCCGTCGGGTCCGAAATGCTGGCGGCGCAGCGTCGGCGCCACCCGGTAGGCCCAGAAGGCCGGATCCCGCGAATGCACGGACCTTAGCAGCGCCGCCGGAGAGTGGCCTGTGAAGCGACGGACATCGCGGATGAGGTGGGCCTGGTCGGCGTAGCCCGAGTCCGCGGCGAGGGTCGCCCAACTGCCCGGCTCACCGCCGAATCCGCCCAGCATGCGGTTGAAGCGCAACTGGCGGCGGTAGGCGCGCAGCGGCTGGCCGTAGCTGTCGAGAAAACGGCGCTCGAACTGGCGCAGCCCCAAACCCCATGCCGCCGCCAGCTGCGCCGGAGCCCCCCCGAACTGCGCTGGCAGCAGCCGGATATCCGGTGCCGCCAGGGGCACGAGCCTCAACTCGAGCAGGAAATCCCACACCGCCTCGACCTGTCGCCCCGCTCCCGCCCCATCGGCCAGATCCGCCAGGCGCCCCTCCAGTCGCCGCATGAGACCACGCCGCGAACGGGGCAAGAGCGCATCCAACCCGAAGACCCGGTCGATCGTATCCCGGCCCGACGCCCCGAAGAGCAGCCGGGCCGCCCCCGGCAGCAAGGAGACGGTGAGCATCCGCGTGTCCGGCAGGGCTCGGCCCCTCCGGAAACACCGGCTTGCGCCGCTCAGGCAAAGGCCGGGCAATTCCACCTCGCCTCCGTCATCCAGCGGCACCCTGATGGCACCGGACAAGATGACGATCAGCAGGGGATTCAGGGCCGCCGGCAGCAGGTAGTGATCATCCGGCGGCGTCATGATCAGCCCATTGCGCACGCAATCCGCCAGCCCGGGCGGCGGGCAGTACAGGGGCCCCCGCTCCATCAGGATTCCATGAGCGCGTCCAGCCAGCCGAAGCTATCCTCGCTGCGGCTGCTGGGGACATATTCACAGCCGATCCAGCCCTGGTAGCCGATGGCATCCAGGTGTCTGAACAGGAAGGGAAAATTGATCTCCCCGGTGCCCGGCTCGTGACGTCCGGGGTTGTCCGCCAGCTGGATGTGGCCCATCCAGGGCAGGTTGCGCATCAGGGTGAGCGCCAGGTCACCCTCCATCACCTGGGCATGGTAAATGTCGTACTGCAGGAACAGGTTGGAGCGGTCGGCCTGGTCGAGCAGCGCCAGGGCAGGCGCCGTACGATCCACGAAGAAACGCGGCGTATCACGGGTATTGAGCGGTTCGAGGAGCACCTGGCGCCCCGCTTCGCCAAAGAGATCGGCGGCGAAGCGCAGGTTGTCCACCAGGGTGTCCCTCAGCACGGCTTCGGTGATGCCCTCCGGGCGCAGCCCGGCCAGGCAGTTCACCCGCGGACAGTTCAGACTGCCAGCCCAGGCTGCGGCCCGGGCAACCCCTTCGCGAAACTCGGTGATGCGTTCCGGCAGGCAGGCAATACCCCGCTCCCCGGCCGCCCAATTGCCGGCGGGAAGATTGAACAGGACCACCGCCACCCCGGCCTCCCGGGCCGCAGCCGCGACCTCGTCGGGCGGAAAATCGTAGGGAAAATGGAACTCCACCGCCTTGAACCCGCAGGCCGCGGCAGCAGCAAAGCGATCCAGGAAAGGCCGGTCGAGAAACAGGAAGGACAGATTGGCGGCGAAGCGGGGCATGGGCGACTGCGGCGAGGACAAAGGGATATTGTCGCCGATCCGGCCCCCCGGCGAAAACCTTCCGGACACGGCATGAAATCAAACAGCGGCCCCCGATGGGTTATCATCGCGCCCTTGACCCAAAAACCAAGCCGAAGCCAACCAATGATCCGCAAACTGCTGCGCCGGGTATTCCGCCGCGCCGCACCCGCCAACCGAGTTCTCGAACCTGCAGTCATTCCGGTCAGCCGTCATGGCGTGCGCCGGGAGCAGATCTCCCCCGCTGCCAACAAGGTCTGCACCACCCTGCAGGAAGCCGGCCACAAGGCCTACGTGGTGGGAGGCGCGGTCCGCGACATCATCGTCGGTCAGACGCCCAAGGATTTCGACGTGGCCACCAGCGCCACGCCCGAAGAGGTTCGCGCCCTGTTCCGGCGCTCCCGCATCATCGGCCGCCGATTCAAGATCGTGCACGTGATGAGCGGCCAGGAGACCATCGAGGTCTCCACCTTCCGTGCCATGCAGGACGCCGAGTCCACCGAAACCGACGAGCACGGCCGGGTGCTGCGCGACAACGTCTTCGGCTCCATGGCCGAAGACGCCACCCGCCGCGACTTCACGGTCAATGCCCTGTACTACGACCCCAGCGACGAAACCATCGTCGACTACCACCACGGCGTCGCCGACCTGCAGCAGCGGACCCTGCGCATGATCGGCGATCCCCGCGTGCGCTACCGCGAAGACCCGGTACGCATGCTGCGGGCGGCACGCCTGGGCGCCAAGCTCGGCCTCACCATCGACCCCGCCGCCAGGGCGCCGATCCGCGAGATGGCCGAGCTCCTCGAAAACGTGCCGCCGGCGCGCCTCTTCGACGAGATGCTCAAGCTGCTGATGTCCGGCCACGCGGTCAAGTGCCTGCGCCAGCTGCGCGAGGAAGGCCTGCACCACGGCCTGCTGCCCCTGCTCGACGTGATCCTCGAACAGCCGATGGGCGAGCGCTTCGTCTGGCTGTCCCTCGAGAACACCGACGAGCGCGTGCGCCAGGGCAAGCCCATCTCCCCCGGCTTCCTCTTCGCCACCCTGCTGTGGCACGAGGTGCTGGCCGACTGGGAAGCCCGCAAGGCCAAGGGCGAACACTCCCAGCCGGCGCTCTTCGACGCCATGGATGCGGTGCTCGACCAGCAATCGGGCAAGCTCGCCATCACCCGCCGCATCGCGGGCGACATCAAGGAGATCTGGGCCCTGCAGCCGCGCTTCGAGAAGCGCGCCGGCAAGACCCCATATCGCCTGCTCGAGCAGGTCCGCTATCGCGCAGCCTGGGACTTCCTGCGGCTGCGGGCCCAGTCCGGTGAGCTGCCGATGGAACTGCCCGACTGGTGGGAAGCTTTCGCCGATGCCCACCCCGAGGCCCGCGAGAACATGCTCCTGCCCGACCGCGGCACCGCCCCCAAGAAACGTCGCCGGCGCCGCAAACCTGCCGCTGAAACCGCGGGCGAATGAGCGCGCAGCCTCCCTGCGTCAGGGCCTTCGTGGCCCTGGGCGCCAACATCGGTGAGCCCGTACAGCACCTGCGCGCAGCCGTCCGCGATCTGGACGCCCTGCCCGCCACCCGTGTAGCGGCACGCTCCTCCCTTTACCGCAGTGCGCCGGTCGGGCTGCTCAACCAGCCGGACTTCATCAACGCGGTGGTGGCCGTGGACACCGGCCTGCCGCCGCTTGAGCTGCTGCGCCAGCTGATGGCCATCGAGGCCGTGCACGGCCGGGTGAGAAGCATCCCCAACGCCCCGCGGACCCTCGATCTGGACCTCCTGCTGCACGGCGACAGCGTAATGGCCGAAACCGAACTGACCCTGCCCCACCCGCGCATGCACCAGCGCGCCTTCGTGCTGCTGCCGCTGCTCGAGATCGCCCCCGATGTCACCCTACCCGGCGGACTCGGCCTGGCCCGGAGCTTTCTCGACCAGGTGGCCGGCCAGGACATCCACCGCTTCGAGGCCCTCTGACATGAAGCAAGCCCGGACTCACCGCCCTTGCCGCCCCCTGGCGGCGCACCAGCTCCACATCGTGGACGGCCGGACCTGACGGACATGCCTATCTGGCTGCAAACCGCCCTGTTGCTGGCGGCTTCGAACGTGTTCATGACCTTTGCCTGGTATGGGCATCTCAAGAACCTGAGCACATCTCCCTGGTACATCGCCGCCCTGGTGAGCTGGGGGATCGCCCTCTTCGAGTACCTGCTGCAGGTGCCCGCCAACCGCATCGGGGCGCAGGAACTCAATCTGGCCCAGCTCAAGATCATGCAGGAGGCGATCACCCTCGCCATCTTCGTGCCCTTCGCCATTTTCTACATGCAGCAGCCCCTCAAGCTTGACTATCTGTGGGCCGCCCTGTGTATCCTAGGGGCCGTTTACTTCATCTTCCGTGCCTGAAGGGCTGAAAGACCCCCATGCTCGAAAAAGCCCGTTACATCGTCGTGGAAGGCCCCATCGGTGCCGGCAAGACCACCCTGGCCCGGCGCCTCGCCGACCGGATCGGTGCCGACACCCTGCTCGAGAATCCGGCAGACAACGCCTTCCTCGGGCGCTTCTACCAGAACATGGAACGCTGGGGCCTGCCCACCCAGATCGCCTTCCTGTTCCAGCGCAGTGAGCAGCTCGCCAGCTTCGAGCAGGAAACCCACCGGCGGGTCGTCTCAGACTTCCTGATCGACAAGGACCCGCTCTTCGCCGAACTGAACCTCGCCGAAGACGAGCTCAAGCTCTACCGCCAGCTCTACGAGCGCCTCAAGCCCGATGCCCGCAAGCCCGACCTGGTGATCTACCTGCAGGCCCAGCCCGACATCCTGATCGACCGGGTACGCAAGCGCGGGGTCGAGTCCGAACGCAAGATCAGCGAGCCCTATCTGCAGCGCGTTGCCGAGCGCTACGCGACCTTCTTCCATCACTACGACGCCGCGCCGCTGTTCATCGTCAATGCGGAGTCCCTCAACCCGGTGGACAAGGACGAAGACTTCGAACTGCTCTTCTCCCGCCTCCTGGCCATGCGCAGCTACCGGGAATTCTTCGGCTACGCCGCCTGACCGCCCCGCCCCGGCCCTTCGCCCGGCCCCTCGGCCATCACGCCCCTTGTGCCCTGCACAAGATTGGGGTTAACTCCCGCCGCGAGGAGAAACAGCCATGAGCTACCTGCAAGAGAACAACAAACCCGTCACCCTTTTCGAGCTCGGCAAGATGCGCGCCGAAGGGCGCAAGATCGTCATGCTGACCGGCTATGACGCCAGTTTCGCCGCGCTGCTCGAACGCAATGGCGTGGACGTCATCCTGGTCGGCGACTCCCTCGGCAACGTGCTGCAGGGCCAGAAGACCACTCTGCCAGTGACCATGGACCACATGGTCTATCACACCGACTGCGTCGCCCGCGGCTGCAGCCGCCCGCTCATCGTCACCGACATGCCCTTCGGCAGCTATGCCGAGAGCCCGGCCCAGGCCATGCGCAATGCCGCGCGCCTGATGGCCGCCGGCGCCCAGATGGTCAAGCTCGAAGGCGGTGCCGTGATGGCCGAGACGGTGCGCTTCCTGGTCGAACGGGGCGTTCCCGTGTGCGCCCACATCGGCCTCACCCCGCAGTCCGTGCATCAGCTCGGCGGCTACCGGGTCCAGGGACGCAGCGATGCAGGTGCCGCCACCCTGAAGGCCGACGCCCTCGCCCTGGAGCAGGCCGGCGCCTCCCTGATCGTCATGGAAATGGTACCGGCGGGCTTGGCCGCCGAAGTCACCGCCAGCCTCAGCAGCATGGCCACCATCGGCATCGGCGCGGGCGTCGACTGCCACGGCCAGGTCCTGGTCCTGCATGACCTGATCGGCGTATTCCCCGGCAAGCGGCCGCGCTTCGCCAAGAACTTCATGGAGAGCGCCGCCAGCCTCGACGAAGCCGTCGCCCGCTATGTGAGCGACGTCCAGGAAGGCCGCTTCCCCGGCCCCGAGCACAGCTACTGAGATCCGCCATGCAGATTCATCCCACCATCGCCGGCCTGCGGGCCGCCCTGGCCGATGCCGGCCGCGTCGCCTTCGTCCCCACCATGGGCAACCTCCACGACGGCCATATCGCGCTGATGCGCCAGGCGCGCAGCCAGGCTGACGTGGTCGTGGCGAGCATCTTCGTGAATCGCCTGCAATTCGGCCCGAAGGAGGACTTCGACAAGTATCCGCGTACCTTCGAGAACGACTGTGCCCGGCTGAGGGATGCTGGCGTGGACATCCTGTTCGCACCGGACGAGCAGGAGATGTACCCCACGCCCCAGCGCTATCACGTGGAGCCGGACACCGCCCACATCACCATCCTGGAAGGCGCAGTGCGGCCGGGGCATTTCGGTGGTGTCGCCACGGTAGTGCTGAAGCTGTTCAACATCGTCCAGCCCGACGTCGCCCTGTTCGGCAAGAAGGATTACCAGCAGCTCATGGTGTTGCGCAACATGGTGCGCGAACTGGCGCTGCCGATCGAAGTGATTCCCGGTGAAACCATCCGTGCCGGGGACGGCCTTGCCCTGTCCTCACGCAATGGCTACCTGAGCGCTGCGGAGCGGGCCGAGGCCCCTCGCCTGTACCGCCAGCTGGAGCGGATCCGCAGCCGGATCGTGGCTGGCGAACGGGATTTCCTGCGTCTCGAAACCGAGGCGGTGGCAGAACTGGCGGCCCACGGCTGGCAACCGGACTACATCGCGATCCGTCGGCGGGCCGACCTTCAGGCGGCAGCCGGCAGCGACCCCCTGGTGGTGCTGGGGGCGGCACGCCTGGGCAGTACCCGCCTGATCGACAATCTGGAAATCTGAGGCCCCTGCAGGGAGCCTACACGGTGCGGATGAAATTCGCCTCGATGCGGCAATCCCCGCCCTCGCACATGCGCCGGACCTGGCCGAAGCACTCGGCCAGCGCCATGCAGGTGCGGATGTCTTCCACCAGGAACTGACGCAATTCGATGCACAAGGCCATTTCGCTGACCCCCTCCTCCGAGGTGGACGCGGCGCGGATGGACCTGAGCACGATGGGATAGACCGGATCCTCTCCAAGCATCACGGCCAGCCGGACCCGGATATGGGGGGCACTGCCGGAATCCTCGGGATGCAGCTCCAGCCTCCTGCAGGCCTGCAGGATGCACTCCCTCACCACCCGGTGGTGCCCTTTTCTCTGGTCCATGGCAATGCGTTGCAGGCTCTCATCCCAGGCGGCCGGAATCCGCTGACGGGCACCCGCACGCTCCCTCCATGCCTGCCAGGCGAGGACGGCCAGGGCCAGAAGGCCAATCAGGGCGAATAGGTGCATGTTCATGGTCCGGCTCTCCCAAGGGCTACTTGCACTGAAGCTTAGGGGGCGCGGGCCGACAGCCCGTGCAATTAATTCACGGTGGATGAGAGAATTTGTGGGGCATCAGGTCCGGGTGGGACAAGACTGCGCTGGATGGATCCTCGACGCGTTCCAGACGGTAGCCACTTCCATAGGACGCGCTCAGGCGGAAACCCCGTCCAGGATGGATGTCCAGCTTGCGCCGGATCCGGCTCACGTGGGTGTCCACGGTTCTTGACGCGGCCCGGAGGCGCCCCCCCCACACGACTTCGAGCAGCTTTTCGCGGGACAGCAGGCGGCCCGGATTTCGGAAGAAAAAAACGCTGAGCTCGAACTCCTTGTCGGTGAGTTCCACGCGGCGCCCCTCGACGAACGCCTGTTTGCTGATCACCTCGAAGCGATAGGGAGGCAGCTCGATCAGTCCCCTGCGCGTCGCCACCCCGCCCTCGCGACGGCGCAGCAGGGCGCAGCAGCGGGCAACCAGCTCACCTCCGCGGGCCGCCGTGATGTAATCGTCCGCCCCCTGCTCAAGGGCATCCGCAAGGCGCGACTCATTGTCATCGCAGTTGTAGAAGATGATGGACGCCCCACCGCAGAAGCAGGCCTGCAACCACTGGAAGGCCACCTCGGCTTCGCGGATCTGCTGGTCCAGCAGGAACAACTGAAAGTCTTCCTCCCGGGCCTCCCGGGTCAGGCCGAGGGCATCCGCAAACACACGGACACGAAACCCCGCGAGTTCAAGCCTGCGTATCAGGGCCGCAGGTGCCGCCCCCGCCCCTGCACTCAGCAGGGCCACACTCTTGCATGTCCGGGCCATCGATTACCAAAAAGGATATTGTCACCCCAAACATCCTAATCAAATTAATCGAGCGTAAAGCGTTTTGACCAAATTTGACCCGACGGCAGCACGCACCTCTCATGCGGGCGCTCAGGCCGAGCAGGCCTGCACGCCGGATGGACGCGCTCCGGAGGCAGCATCCCCAGACTCGTCCAGGGGAATGGTGACAAGCGGGGACACCCAGGGCTGACGCGAACGCTCCAGGCGGTAGCCGGTGCCATACACTGCGGACAGGTGGAATTCATTGCCCCGCAGCAGCGCCAGCTTGCGCCGCAGGCGGCTGACATGGGTATCGATGGTGCGCGACTCCATCGGGCGGGACACCTGCCAGATCATCTCGTGAATATGGCCGCGGGAGATCATGCGGCCGATGTTGCGGAAGAGGAAAAGGGCCAGGTCGAACTCCCTCTCCGTCAGATCGATCATCTCCCCCCGCAGCCACACCGTCCTGGTCTGAAGGTCGAAGCGGTACGATCCGAAGATGAGCTCGGACTCCAGACGGAACAGGTCGGGATGGCGCCGGCGCAACACCGCGGCGATACGCCCCA
This sequence comes from Zoogloea sp., assembly GCA_009026175.1. Classification (GTDB taxonomy): domain Bacteria; phylum Pseudomonadota; class Gammaproteobacteria; order Burkholderiales; family Rhodocyclaceae; genus Zoogloea. Next base: position 27,963 of record WBTZ01000033.1, read on the forward strand.
CCAGTTCGCGGCCCGCCAGGGGACGGGAAATATAGTCCTCGGCACCCGCCGCCAGCACCTCGGAGAGCTGTTCCTCGTCGTCGACGCAATTGATCAGCATCACCGGCAGGTCGCTGCCCGGCACGGCACGCATCCGCTGCACGAAGGACGCGCAATCCTCGCCGAGTAGTGCGCCATCGGCCAGCACCAGATCGAAACTCTCCCGGCTCAGTGCCCGTCGCAGCCTCTGCTCCTGGTCAAAGCCATGGATCGCGTGCCCTACCCCCTGCAACAGCCCGGACAGGGCCTCCGTCAGTTGCACGTCTCCAATCAGCAACGCCAGTCGCATCGATACTCCCCCCAAGAACAGGATCACCAGAACGGAGGGGGATGCTAGACAGGTATGCCCCGGACTCGAAATGCTGACCGATTCTCACCGCTTTCGGTCAGAGCAGGCGGGCATACTCGGTAAAGGTATAACCACGCCCGTAATCCGACACCACGGGCAAACGCAAGCCGCAGCGGGACTGGGCCTTCGAACGGAGGCGGCTGACCATGGCCTCCAGGCGGTGGGCACTGTAATCGGGCTCGTCGCCGGCCAGCAGCACGACCAGGTCGTCCTTGCGGGCATGCCGTCCGGGATCGCCAAACAGCGCGGCGAGGAAGCGGGTCTCGCCCACGTTGAGCAGAAAGGTACCGCCGTTCGGCGCGGTCAGGAGACGCCGCTCGCCGTCCAGGTACCAGGGCTGGGGCAGCATGCCGGAAGCCAGCGGGGTCGGGTTGCCCTGCAGCCGCCGATGCACGCTGAGCAGCGTGGCCTCGAGTTCCTCCGGATCCACCGGCTTGACCAGGTAGGCGTCGGCGCCATCCCTCAGGCTGGCGATGCGCAGCTCCCTCTCGCCGCGCCCGGTGCACATCACGATGCCGGAACGGATATAGCGCCGCGCCTGCCGGCAGAAGCTCAGGCCGTCACCATCCGGCAGATTGATGTCGAGGACCAGCAGGTCATAGGGACGGGCCAGCCGCGCATCGGCCTCCCGGATGGTGCCGGCGACGCACACGGAAAACCCCGCGCCGGACAAGAAGGCGGAGATCTCGGCACACAGGTCGCGATCATCCTCCACCAGAAGTACCGAGATCATGCCGGCATCTCCTTGCCGGCTGCGTCCGGCGCCTCCCCCGGCCCGGCCGGCAGGCGCAGGGTGAACCAGGTTTCCCCGTCACGATGCCCGCCCACCAGCGCCCCGCCGTGGGCCCGCGCCACGTGGCTGGCCAGGGCCAGGCCGATACCGAAGCCGCCCTTGGTGCGGACCGACTTGCGGCTACGACGGAAGACCTGGAACGGACGTTCGGCCAGATCCGGCGGCAAGCCCTCACCGGCATTGATCACCCGGTAGATCACCATGCTGGCCGAGGCCTCCACCTCCAGGCGGATGGGCGTTCCCTCAGGCGAGTACTTGGCCGCATTGTCGAGCAGGTTGGACAAGGCCAGCACCACCAGTTCGGCATCCATCGACACATCCTGCTCGAGCGCCCCTCTTTTCTGGAAGCGCAGATCACGCCCGCCATGCAAGGCCCTGATCTCGTCCAGCGCCCGCAAGGCGGGCAGGCTGACCGGCTCGAGGGCGAAATCCGGCTCGAAATCGGGCTGACCGATGCGCTGCAGGCGCAGGTGGCGATCGATCAGGCCGCTCATGCGCTGGGCTGCATGATTCAGCCGGGCGAGACGTTCCGCGTTCTCCGGCGCCACCTGGGGCAGGCTGCGACGCAGGTTGCCCAGGCCGGTGAGCAGCACCCCCAGGGGACTGCGCAACTCGTGGGCGACGAAAGCAAAAAACAGGGATTGTTCGTGGCGCAGGCGCTCCTCCTGCTCGGCCAGGCGACGCTGAGCGGTCGCCTCGCCATCCGCCGCCTCCCGCGCCTGACGCTCGTCCCTCAGTTCCGACAGGATGCCGAAGTGCAGGAAGATCGCATAGGCGATCAGCGCCGGCGCCGCCGTTTCGAAAGTGGAATTCCAGGTCAGCAAACCCAGCGCCCTGGACACATGCACCAGCATCAGGCCCGTGAAACAGAGGTAGGCCCCCAGCATCCAGCCGGCCCCCAGGTGTCCGTCCCGCACATTGCGGATACACGCCATCACGCCCACCACCGCGATGAAGGGCTGGAGCCACTGCACCACCGGCATCACATGCACATACCACCCCAGCGGGACGCTGGCCGCACACAACACGGTGGCCACCGCCAGGTAGGGCAGGATCCGGTCAAAGGCAGGAAAGTGCTCGGCCAGGCGCAGGGGCTTGCGCACCAGCACCATCGAAAAGCCATAGAAGACGCAATGCAGCACGCGGGTCAGGCCATGGGCGACCCAATCGCTCTCCGGAAAGAAATACTGGGCCAGCAAGCCATTGGCCGCCGCCACGGCGACCGCCATCATGAACATGAAAGCGGCAAAGGCAAGGTAAAGCCGCTGACCTGTCCAGAACCAGTTGACCAGGTTCATCGCCGACACCGTGAGCACCAGCCCAAGCGCCATCCCGATGCCGAGCAGGTCGCGCTGGACCTGCATCCGGAACGACCACGGCTGCCACACCGTGAGGGCCGTCGACATGCTGGTGCTGGCCTTGATCCGGACATAGAAGACCTGGGGCGTGCCATCCGGCAGTTCGAACGGAAACACCGCCGTGCGATAGACGATGGCCCGCGAATTGACCGGAAAACGGTCCCCCGCCCGCAATTCGTCCCAGCCGGCGCCGACCTGCCGCCGCGCGTAGAAGCGGATGTCGTCCAGGTACGGGGCACGGGACTCCAGCCACCACTCCGCCGGCGCCAGGGGCCCCCGCCGCAGGCACAGCCGGACCCACAGCACATCCCGGGTATAGCCGAGTGCCAGGCCATCGGCTTTCAAGGGTGAAAAGCGCGCCTGGAACGCGGCCGAGGACACTTCCTCGATGCCAAGCCCCCCACCACTGTCGCGGTAGATATCCATGTCGGCCCCGCTCAGCAAGCGATACCCCTCGCCTTCGGCCAGCGCCCCCCCGGACGGCGTGCAGGCCAGGCAGACAGAGGCCAGCGTGAGCAACAGCACCGCCGCCGCCACGCACCGCGGCAAGAACCCGCCAAAAGCAGGTCTGGCGGGGCGAAGCCCCACCCGGAATGAGAATCCCGACGAAGATCGAATATGACGGCGCTGCATGCGGGCGCAAGGTTAGCCCAATCCGGGGCCCTCACGTAGACCCTAACCGAAACTCACGGCAAGCGGATGCCGCTGCAGCCGCAAACGCCCGCCCCGCAACGCGGACCGGAATCCGCCCAGCCGCCCGCAAACACCGCCAAAATAGGTGCTCCGCCCCTTGCGCTCGTGCCGACTTGGCTCCAAGCTATATGAACCGGGAAGCGCGCGGTGCAAGACCGCAAGGCATGCCGAAACCAACAATAAGGAGGGTAGATAATGGCAGCAACGGTTCAGCAGATCATTCAGAGAAAAGGCGACACCACCTACTCGGTTGCGCCGGACACCACAGTGCTGCAGGCCCTCAAGCTCATGGCCGAGCGTAATGTGAGTGCGGTGCTGGTCACCGAAGGCGAACGCCTCGTGGGCATCTTCACCGAGCGGGACTATGCCCGCAAGGTCGTGCTCAAGGGGCTGGCCTCCAAGGACACCAAGGTGGGTGACCTGATGACTCAGAACGTCCTGACGATTTCCCCAGCCCACACGGTCGATGACTGCATGGCCATCATGACCAACAACCACATCCGCCACCTTCCCGTCGTCGACAAGGGCCGGCTGACCGGCATCGTCAGCATCGGCGACGCGGTCAAGTCGGTGATGGAACAGCAACAGGCCACTATCGAGCAACTGTCCGGCTACATCGCCGGTGGCCTGAGCACCTGAAGCAAGCCGCCGCAGGCCGGATGCCCCTCAGGCCTCCGGCGCGGCACCCGGGGAAGGAAAGCGGACGGTGACGGCCAGCCCGGCACGCCCGTCCCGTGGAAGCCCCGGCCCGAACTCCAGGCGTGCCCCGAGAATCCTGACGATGCGCGCAACAATGGAAAGACCGAGACCGCAGCCTTCCGCCTCTTCATCCTGGCCACGGGCAAAGCGCGTCAGCACCTGCTCCTGCATGTCGGGCGGAATGCCCGGCCCGTCGTCCTCCACCCGCAGGCAGCGTGCCGCCGGATCGACGACGACCCGCACCGTGCCCCCCTCCGGGGTGTAGCGCAAGGCATTGTCCACCAGGTTGCGCACCAGCACCTCCAGCCACCAGCGATTGCCCGCCACGACGAAGGCATCCGTCGCCTCCAGGGACAGGCTCTGATCCCGCCGGATGGCCTGGGCGGCCAGGACCGAGCAGACCTGCCCCGCCACATCCGCCAGATCCGCACGCACGCCGCCGGCCAGCGCCGCATCCGGATCGAGGCGGGCCAGGGTCAGTAACTGCTCCACCAGATGCGTCATCCGCTCGACCCCCGACAGCACCTGGGACAGGGCATGACGCCTTCCCACCTCGTCTTCGGTGCGGCTCGCCACCTGGGCCTGGATCCGCAGGGCGGCGAGCGGGGTCCGCAGTTCATGGGCCGCATCGGCGGTGAATCGCTTCTCGCTGTCGAGCGCCTCCCCCAAGCGTTTCAGCAAGGCATCCAGTGAACTGACCAGGGGGGCGATCTCGGCCGGCAAGGGGCCCTTGACCTGCACGGGCAGCAGGCGTCCCGGCTCCAGCCCGCCCATGGCACGCGCCACCGCATCGAGCGGGGCCAGCGCCCGCCCGACGACGATCCAGATCGCCAGCGCGATCAGCGGCAGACCGATCAGGATGGGTGCCAGCAGGTGCAGGGCGATCTCGCCGGCCAGCCGGTAGCGCGCGTCGTGGTTCTGCCCGACGATCACCCGGTACCGGCTGTGACCATGATCCATCGAGTAAAAGCGCCACAACGCACCATCCACCTCCTGCTCGTCGAAACCCGGAGCACGCGTGGGGGGCACCTCCGGCATCTCGGAGGAACGCACGAGCAGGCTCCACTCGCCCGACTCCTGCAGCCGCCAGGCCTGGAACGCCACCGGCAGCTGATAGTCATGCTGGTGTTCGACCATCTCCTGGGCCACGTATGGCGAGTCACCGGTGGCCACGATGGCCAGCAGGGTCTCGGCCACCTGCACCAGCTGGGCATCGAAAAGCTCATCCGCCTCGCCATGCGCCGTGCGGAAGGCCACCACGGCGGAGAGCCCCCACAGCACCGCCACCACACCGATCAGCAGGGCCAGCAGGCGCCGCCTCAATGAATACACCGGCAATTGCGGCATCACGCCACGGCCTCGCCAACCAGGTAGCCTACCCCCCTCACGGTGCGGATCAACTCGCTGCCCAGCTTGCGGCGCAGATGATGGACGTGCACCTCGAGGGCGTTGCTCTCGACGATCTCACCCCAGGCGTAGAGCCGCTCCTCGAGGACCCGGCGGGTCAGGACCCGGCCGGCCCCCGCCAGCAGCATGTGGAGGAGGTCGAACTCCCGGCCGGTCAGGGCGATCGGCAGGCCCGCGCGGGTCACGGTACGGGCGGCCGGGTCCAGGACGATGTCGCCATGGCGCAGGCACGCGTCGGCACGGCCGCTGGCGCGCCGGACCAGGGCTCGCAGCCGGGCCGCCAGCTCATCCAGATCGAAGGGTTTGACCACATAGTCGTCGGCGCCGCAATCCAGGGCCCCGACCTTGTCCGCCACCCCATCGCGGGCGGTGAGCACCAGCACCGGCAGGTCCTTCCCTGCCGCCCGCAGGGCGGACAACACGCCCATTCCGTCGCGCCGCGGCAGGCCGAGGTCGAGCACCAGGGCGGTGAAGCTCTCCGCGCTCAGCGCCGCCAGTGCCGATTCCCCGTCCCGCACCCAATCCACCGCGAAGCCCATCCCCGCCAACCCGGCCTGGATTCCGTCACCCAGCAACCTGTCATCCTCGACCAGCAATATCCGCATCCCATTCCCCCGGCTTCCCGCCCCCAAGAGCAAGACGGGGCAGCGCGCCAATCATGCCAGCCCCTCCCTTAATGTTCCCTTAAGCTAGCGGACACAGACTGGATTATCCCTCTCGCCCGCCCCAAAAATGATGATGCAAGGCGTCCCTCCCCTTTCCCTGTTGTGCTCCCTGTTGCGTTCCCTTCTGCTCTCCACGGCAACGCTGCTGGGCAGCCCCCTCGTCCAGGCCGCCGAGTTCGTGCCGGTGACGGCGGCCCAGAGCAAGGCGCTCGGCATTGTCGCGCAGGGTGCCACGCCCCCCGGACAGGCGCTGGCCGGCGCACTGCCTGCCAGCATCGAGATTCCCAATGGCCAGCAGCGCGTCATCGCCGCGCCCCTAGCCGGGATCGTCGAGAGCCTGGAAACCTCTCCAGGCATGTCCGTCAGGAAAGGGCAGGTGCTGGCCCGCATCGCCAGCCCCCAGGCCCTCGAACTGCAGCGTGATCGCATCCAGGCCGACGCCCAGGCGTCCCTGACAAGGCAGACCCTGCAGCGGGATGAACAGCTTTTCCGTGAAGGCCTGATCGCCGAATCGCGCCTGCAGGCCAGCCGCGCCAACGCCACCCAGGCCGCCGCCCAGGCCAGCGAACGACGCCAGGAGCTGAGCCTGGCCCAGCACAGCGGCGGGCATACCCTGAGCCTGACCGCGCCCATCGCCGGCACCGTGCTCGAACAGCTGGTCACGGTCGGCCAGCGGGTTGAGCAGTCCGCCCCCCTCTACCGCATCGCCCGCCTCGACCCCCTGGTGGTGGATATCCAGGTGCCGCTCTCCATCGCCGCACGGGTCCGGGTCGGATCGCCAGTCCGCATTCCGTCCACCGGCGCCACCGGCGAAGTCATCGCCGTGGGCCGGGCCGTCGATCCGGCCAGCCAGAGCGTCCGCGTGCGCGGCACCATCAACCGGGGTGCCGACAGCCTGCGTCCCGGCCAGGTCACGGCCGCCGACCTGGTCCTTCCCGAAGGTCCGAAAAGTGGAACAGAAAGCCAGGTGCCGGCCTCCGCCGTGCTGCATCACCGGGACAAGTCGTGGATCTTCGTGGCGGCCCGGGAGGGCGAGGCCACCGGCTACCGGGCGGTTCCGGTCACTGTCGGCGGCCGCATCGGCGACGCGGTCCTGGTGTCCGGCCTGCCGGCCGGCGCCCAGGTAGTGACCGGCGGCGTTGCCGCCCTCAAGGCCAACTGGCTTGGCATCGGGAAAGAGTGAGGCAATGCTGTCCCGTCTGATCGAGTTCTCACTCACCCAGCGCCTGCTGGTCCTGGTCGCCACCCTGCTGCTCGTCGGGGCTGGCGTGGTGGCCTGGAAGGGACTGCCCGTCGATGCTTTTCCCGACGTGTCCACCACCCAGGTCAAGCTGATCATCAAGGCGCCCGGCATGACCCCGGAAGAGGTCGAGGCGCGCATCACCGTACCCATCGAGCAGGAGATGCTGGGTATTCCCCACCAGCGCATCCTGCGCTCGACCTCCAAGTATGCGCTGGCCGACGTGACCCTCGACTTCGAGGACGGCACCGACATCTACTGGGCGCGCCAGCAGGTCGGCGAGCGCCTGTCGGGCGTGCTGGGCAACCTGCCCCCGGGTGCCAGCGGCGGCCTGGCCCCGATCACCACCCCGCTGGGCGAGATGTTCATGTTCACCATCGAGGGGCCGATCTCCCTGGAAGAGAAGCGCACCCTGCTCGACTGGACCATCCGCCCGGCCCTGCGTACGGTGCCCGGCGTGGCCGACGTCAACAGCCTGGGCGGCGAGGTACGCAGCTTTGAGGTGGCGCCCGATCCGGCCGCCCTGGCCGCCCGCGGCCTGACCCTTGGGCAACTGCAGGCCGCCCTGGAGACCAATAACCGCAACGACGGCGCCGGCCGCCTCAGCGAGGGCGAGGAAACCCTGCTGGTCCGCGCCGAGGGGGCCATCCGCAACCTCGACGACGTGCGCGCCATCGTGCTGCGCAGCCATGGCGGTGCCATCGTAAGGGTCGGTGACGTGGCCAGCGTGCGCATCGGCGCCCTGACCCGCTACGGGGCCGTCACCCGCAGCGGTCAGGCGGAAGCCGTCGAAGGCCTGGTCCTCGGCCTGCGCGGCGCCAATGCCGGCAAGGTGGTGGAAGGGGTCAAGGCGCGCCTGGCCGAGCTGACGCCAGCCCTGCCGCCCGGGGTGCACATCGAAGCCTTCTACGATCGCAGCGAACTCGTGGGCCGGGCCATCCATACCGTGTCCAAGGCGCTGGTCGAGGCCATCGTGCTGGTGCTGGTGCTCCTGCTCGCCTTCCTTGGCAACCTGCGGGCTGCCCTGGTCGTCGCGCTGATGCTGCCGCTTGCGGCCCTGGCCACCTTTGTCGCCATGCGTCAGGTGGGCCTGTCGGCCAACCTGATGAGCCTGGGCGGGCTGGCGATCGCCATCGGCATGCTCGTGGACGCTGCCGTGGTGGTGGTCGAGAACGTCGAAACCGAGCTGACCGCCGGCGGTGCCGCCGCCCGCCAGCCCCTGCTCCACCTGGTGTTCAGGGCCACCCGCGAGGTCGCCTCGCCGGTCGCCTCGGGGATCCTGATCATCATCATCGTGTTTCTGCCGCTGCTGACCCTGGAGGGCCTGGAGGGCAAGCTGTTCAGCCCGGTGGCCATGACCATCGTCTTCGCGCTGGGCGCCTCGCTGCTGCTGTCCCTCACCGTGGTGCCGGTGCTCGCCTCCTGGCTGCTCAAGCGCGGCGATGCCCACGAGCCCTGGCTGGTGCGCAAGCTGCAGGCAGCCTACGCCCCGATGCTGGACTTCGCCCTGGCCCGCGGTCGCCTCATGGTGGCCATCGCCGGCGCCTCCCTGGTCGCCGCGGCGGTGGCCTACATGGGGCTCGGCAAGGCCTTCATGCCGACCATGGACGAGGGCGACATCATCATGCAGCTGGAGAAGCTGCCCTCCATCAGCCTCGATCAGACCATCGCCACCGACCTGCAGGTCCAGAAGGCCATCATGGCGGCGGTGCCCGAGGTCAAGGCCATCGTCGCCCGCTCCGGCTCGGACGAGCTGGGGCTCGACCCGATGGGCCTCAACCAGACAGACACCTTCCTGGTCCTCAAGCCCCGTGACGAATGGCGCCAGCCCGACAAGGACTGGCTCACCGACCAGCTCCGCGCGGTGATGAACCAGTTCCCGGGCATCGCCCTGACCTTCACCCAGCCCATCGACATGCGCGTCTCCGAGATGCTCACCGGCGTGCGCGGCGACTTGGCGATCAAGCTCTACGGTCCAGACCTGCCCACCCTCAACCGCCTGGCCGGCGAGATCGAGGGCGTGGTCAAGGCCGTCCCGGGTGCGGAAGACACCATCACCATCCGCAACGAGGGGGTGCAATACCTCAGCATCCAGGTGGACCGGCTCGCCGCCGGCCGCTTCGGCCTCAACGTCGAAGATGTCCAGAACGCCTTGCGCAGCCTGCTCGAAGGGCGCATCGCCGGCACGGTGATCGAGAGCACCCGCCGCGTCCCCCTGTTGATCCGCGGCCCCGCCGAACTGCAGCGCGACCCTGCCGCCTTCGCCGCCCTGCGCATCACCACCGCCGACGGACAGAGCCTGCCCCTGGCCAGCGTGGCGAAGATCGAACGGGTGGATGGCCCGGTCAAGGTGGACCGGGAGAACGCCCAGCGCTACTCGGTGATCCAGTCCAACGTGCGCGGTCGCGACCTGGTCGGCTTCGTCGAGGAAGCCCGGGCCGCCGTCACCGCCAAGGTGCCCCTGCCTGCCGGCTACCGCCTGGCCTGGGGCGGCCAGTTCGAGAACCAGCAGCGGGCAGCGGCCCGGCTGGGCGTGGTGGTTCCGATCGCCCTGGGGTTGATCTTCGTGCTGCTCTTCTCCACCTTCGGCTCGGTGCGGCAGGCCCTGCTGGTGCTCGCCATGGTGCCCTTCGCCATGGTCGGTGGCGTGTTCGCGCTGGCCGTGTCAGGGGAGTACCTGTCAGTCCCGGCCTCGGTGGGTTTCATCGCCCTGCTGGGCATCGCGGTGCTCAATGGCGTCGTGATGGTGAGCTACTTCAACCAGCTCCAGGCCCGCGGCATGCCGATCGGCCAGGTGGTGGTGGAAGGCGCACGGCGCCGCCTGCGTCCGGTGCTGATGACCGCCAATATCGCCGCCCTCGGCCTGGTGCCCCTGCTCTTTGCCAGCGGCCCCGGCTCCGAGGTCCAGCGCCCGCTGGCCATCGTGGTCATCGGAGGTCTGTTCAGCGCCACCGCCCTGACCCTGCTGCTGCTCCCCCTCCTTTACCGGCGCTACGGCGTCGCCCCCGTCACTGCCGAGGCACCCACCTCATGAACTGCGCCACCGACGCGAGGGTCGTACTGACCCTCGTGATGCCCGTCGAAGTCGAAGATGCCCTGCTCGAAGCACTGCTGGAACACCCCGAGCTCGCCCCCGGCTTCACCTCCCATCGGGTGGAGGGACTCGGCCAGCGGGTCACCTTCATCGGCACCGCCGAGCACGTACGCGGCAGCGCCGCCCACTGCCGGGTACAGCTGGTCATCCCCCACGACGATGCCGAGCGCCTGCTCGGGATCCTGCGCAGCCGCTTCGCCACCAGCCGGGTCTTCTTCTGGATGGTGCCGGTCCTGGCAAGCGGGAGACTCGCATGAAGCCCGCCTGGATCGCGCTCTTCCTGCTGGCGCTCCCGCTCTCCCCGCGGGCCGGCAACCCTGTCGATGCGCCGGACCTGCCCCCCGCGGCACAAGCCATGGCCGTGCTGTTGTCCAGCCCCACGGTCAGCGCGGCCGGGGCCGGCATCGAGGCGGAGGAAGCCCGCGCCCGCCGCCTCGCCGCCGGCAGCCATGAATGGACCCTGCGCCTCACCGATCAACAACGGCGCGTACGGGGTAGCCCCGACGGGCGTTACAACGAATGGGATGTGGGCATCGACCGCGCCTTCCGCCTGCCGGGCAAGAGTGATCTCGACCGGCAACTGGGCGACGCAGGTGTCGCCGGCGCCCGGATCGCCCGTGGCGACGCCCTCCACGAGGCCGGCCGGGGTCTGCTGGCCAGCTGGTTCGAAGGGCTGCGGGAGCTCAGCACAGCCGGACAATGGCGTCGCCAGCGCGACATCCTGGCCCGCCAGGCGCAGGCGGTGGCACGCCGGGTCCAGCTCGGTGATGCCCCCCGCCTGGAAGGGCTGCAGGCCGATGCCGCGCTGGCCCAGGCCGACGCACAGTACGCCCAGGCGATCGGACGTGCCCAGGTGGCCGCCGAGCGCCTGCGCCGCCTGTATCCCGGCCTGACCCTGCCGGACGAAGTGGTGGAGCGCCCCCCCGAACCGATCGAAGGCACCGAAAGCGAATGGATCCAGGCCATCCTGGAGCACAACCATGAGCTGGGCGTTGCCCGTGCCCTCAGTGCCCGGGCCCGGGTGGGCGCCAGCCGGGCCGACGCCGAGCGGATCCCGGACCCCAGCCTGGGAGTGCGCCTGGCCCGCGAACGGGATGGAGAGGAGCGCCTCGTGGGCATGACCCTGAGCATTCCCCTCCCTGGGGG
>WBTZ01000232.1 GCA_009026175.1 Zoogloea sp.
GACCAGAACCCACCCCCAAGGACTCCCCCATGAACTACGCCTGCACCCTCGGACTCCGGCGCTACGTCTTCCCCGACCTGAAGACGGTGCTCGCCAAAGCCAGCCCGGCCCGCTCCGGCGACATGCTGGCCGGGGTGGCGGCGGCCTCGGAAGAGGAGCGCATGGCGGCCCGCTGTGTGCTGGCCGACATACCGCTGGCGCGCTTTTTGCAAGAAGCCGTGGTGCCCTATGAACATGACGAAGTCACGCGACTCATCCTCGACAGCCACGTCCCGGCGGCCTTTGCGCCGGTGGCGGGGTTGAGCGTGGGCGAGTTCCGCGACTGGCTGCTCTCCGACCTGGCCGACGGCCCCACCCTCAGCGCCCTGGCGCCCGGCATCACCCCCGAGATGGCCGCCGCGGTGAGCAAGCTGATGCGCAACCAGGACCTCATCCTGGTGGCCGCCAAGTGCCGCGTGGTCACCCGCTTCCGCAACACCCTCGGGCTGCCCGGGCGGCTGGCCGTGCGCCTGCAGCCCAACCACCCCACCGACGACGCGCGGGGGATTGCCGCCGCGATGCTCGACGGCCTGCTCTACGGCGCCGGCGATGCGGTGATCGGCATCAACCCGGCCACCGACAGCCTGCCCGCCATCACCACCCTGCTGCACCTGATCGACGATTTTCGCGAGCAGTACGACGTGCCCACCCAGAGCTGCGTGCTCACCCACGTCACCAACACCGTGCGGGCCATCGACAAGGGCGCGCCGGTGGACCTGGTGTTCCAGTCCATCGGCGGCACCGAGGCGGTGAACCGCAGCTTCGGCGTGTCCGCCGCCCTGCTCGACGAGGCCCACGTCGCGGCCCTGGAACTGGGCCGCGGCACGGTGGGCAGCAACGTCATGTACTTCGAGACGGGGCAGGGCAGCGCCCTGTCGGCCAATGCCCACCACGGCGCCGACCAGCAGACCCTGGAGGCCCGGGCCTACGGCCTGGCGCGGCGCTACAAGCCCCTGCTGGTGAACACCGTGGTCGGCTTCATCGGCCCGGAATACCTCTACGACGGCAAGCAGATCATCCGCGCCGGCCTCGAGGACCACTTCTGCGGCAAGCTCCTCGGCCTGCCGATGGGCTGTGACATCTGCTACACCAACCATGCCGAAGCCGACCAGGACGACATGGATACCCTGCTCACCCTGCTCGGCGTAGCCGGCATCAACTTCATCATCGGCGTGCCCGGTGCAGACGACATCATGCTCAACTACCAGAGCACCTCCTTCCACGACGCCCTCTACCTGCGCCGCGTGCTCGACCGCCGCCGCGCCCCCGAATTCGAAGACTGGCTGGAGCGCATGGGCATCGCCGACCTGGGCGGCACGCTGCTGCCCCAGAGCGAGGCCCAGCCCCTGCTGGCCCTGGCCGGCGGCCTGTAGGGGAGGGGCGCAACATGAGCAAACCCGCCATCGTCACCCCCGACCCCTGGCAGCGCCTGCAAGCCCTGACCCGCGCCCGCATCGCCCTGGGGCGCAGCGGCGTCAGCCTGCCCACCCGCGAAGTGCTGCGCTTTGGCGCCGCCCACGCCCAGGCCCGCGACGCCGTGCATCAGGCCCTGGACGTGGCCGCCCTGCAGGCCGACCTGCAGGACGCCGGCTTCGCCTCCCTGGCCGTGCACAGCCAGGCGGCCGACCGCAGCGTGTATCTGCGCCGCCCCGACTGGGGCCGCAGCCTCGCGCCGGAGAGCACCCGCCTGCTGCGCGAGGCTGCGCCGGCACTGTGGGCGCCCAGGCCCCGTCTCGCCCTGGTGCTGGCCGACGGCTTGTCGTCCCTGGCCACCGACAGCCATGGCCTGCACATGCTGCAAGCCCTGCTGCCTTACTTCCCCGACCTGCGCAGCCAGCCCGTGATCGTCGCCAGCCAGGCCCGCGTCGCCCTGGGCGACGAGATCGGCCACCTGCTCGGTGCGGAACACGTCGTGATGATGATCGGCGAGCGCCCGGGCCTCTCATCGCCCGACAGCCTCGGCCTCTACCTCACCGCCGGCCCCCGGCCCGGCCTCACCGATGCCCAGCGCAACTGCATCTCCAACGTGCGCCCGGAGGGCCTGAGCTACCAGGACGCCGCCCGCAAGCTGGCCTTCCTGATCGCCGGTGCCCTCAAGTTGGGGCGCACCGGTGTCGATCTCAAGGACGACAGCGACACCGCCGCCCCCCTGCCTGCCCCGTCCGGGCTGCATTCCAGCCTGGCACGCCTTTAGCTAGTCACCTGTTTCGAGCTTGTTGTTACTTCCTAGGAGATGTTCATGCTTCACACCCCCCTGCGCCGCCTGCGCGCCTCCACCGCCGTGTGCCTTGCATGTACCAGCCTGGCTGCCGCCACCCCGGCGCTGGCCGAAGAGGCGACCCCCGAGTGGACCGTGCCCGTCAGCCTGAGCTTTGTCAGCGACTACATCTTCCGCGGCCAGACCCAGACCTGGGGCAAGCCCGCCCTGCAGTTCAGCGTCGAGGCCGATCACGCCTCCGGCGCCTATGTGGGCTTCTTCGCCTCCAACGTGGCCGACCACTGGCTGCCCGGCGCCGCGGTGGAGATGGACTTCTACGGCGGCTATCGCGGCAAGATCGCCGACACCGTGGGCTATGACGCCGGCCTCATCTACTACACCTACCCGGGCGGCAACTGGACCGACTCGGTGTTTGCCGGCTACAACCGCTCCAACAGCCTCAACACCCTCGAAGCCTACCTGGCGCTGAGCTACGAATGGCTCACCTTCAAGACCGGCCGCCAGCTCACCGAATACTTCGGCTGGAGCACCAACAACTCCCCCACCAACGGCGGCTTCTTCGGCGACTCCTCCGCCGGCGTCACCGGCAGCACCCGCGGCTCCCACTTCTTCGAACTGAATGCCGCCTACGACGTGGCCGAGGGCTGGAATGTCAGCGGCCAGATCGGCCGCCAGTACATCTCCCACACCACCGGCCTCAACATCTCCTACTACAAGGTCGGCGTCACCCGTGCCCTGCCTGACGGCTGGAGCGCCGGCGCCTTCTTCTCGGCCAGCAGCGAGCCCAAGGCCTACGACAGCTACTACAGCCTCAGCGATGGCACCTCCAAGCACGACATCGCCAAGGAAAAGTTCTTCGTGAGCATCGCCAAGGCCTTCTGATCGCGCACCCCGGAGGGGCATCACTGCCCCGCCCTGGTGCTACAAAGCACAACGGGGGTGCTGCCCAGGCAGCACCCCCGTTTGCTTTACGCCGCAAGGCGCGTGGCTTACTTCTCGATGAAGGCGTGTTCGATCACGTAGTCGGCCGGATCGCCGATGCGCTTCGACATGCGGAAACCGCGCTTGTCCAGCATCGCCCGGCTGTCCTTCAGCATCGGCGCGCTGCCGCAGATCATGGCACGGTCCACCGCCGGGTCCAGCGGGGGCAGGCCGATGTCCTCGAACAGCTTGCCGCTCTCCACCAGGTCGGTCAGGCGGCCCTGGTTGCGGAAAGGCTCACGGGTCACGGTGGGGTAGTAGATCAGCTTCTCGGAAATGGCCTCGCCCAGGTATTCGTGGTGGGGCAGTTCCTTGGTGATGTAGTCGTGGTAGGCCAGCTCGCTCACCTGGCGCACGCCATGGACGAGGATCACCTTCTCGAAACGCTCGTACACATCCAGGTCACGGATCACGCTCATGAAGGCCGCCATGCCGGTGCCGGTGGAGAACAGGTACAGGTGCTTGCCCGGCAGCAGGTCGGACAGCAGCAGCGTGCCCGTGGGCTTGCGCGACACCAGCAGGTCGTCACCCGGCTGCAGGTGCTGCAGGCGCGACGTCAGCGGGCCGTTCTGCACCTTGATGCTGAAGAACTCCAGGTTCTCCTCGTAATTCGCGCTGGCGATCGAGTAAGCCCGCACCAGCGGCCTGCCTTCAACCTCCAGGCCGATCATCACGAACTGGCCGTTCTCGAAGCGGATCGAGCGGTCGCGGGTGGTGGTGAAGGAGAACAGGGTGTCGTTCCAGTGGTGAACGCTCAGAACTTTTTCGGTGATATACGCGGCCATGGCGAAGAGCAGCAAACGGAAAGTCCGTGATTATCCGCCATCGCGTCTTGAATCTGCAGCAGAAATTACTCATAACCTTATAACTGTGAGCGATGAGGCGAGGCGGGCGGGTCAGAGGTGATGCAGGCCCGCAAGAAGAGTTGGCGTGGCTGCGTATTTCATGCACCAGGCTGCCACAAGCCATGGCAGCCCCGCCAATTGAGTTTGCGGAGCTGCTCACTCAATGTGCACCGCTGCCGATTGAACTGGCTGGCCAGCCAATCCTTCTCGCCCACGGGCCCATCCTCTTAGCTGCCGTGCCAATCCTTCTGGCGCGGGGAAACATCCTTCCTGCCGCGCAGCCCGTGCTTCCCGCTCGGCTGCCAATCCGTCCCGCCAGGCTGCACCGTCGGGCTGCGCTGTCAGCTGCGCGGCAGGACACGAGCATCAAGCCGTGGCTGCATCCCGCCGGATTGTCAATTGTTGTAAAGTATGTTGAAAGCATATTTCAACGACTCCTACCATGCGCCTTGCACGCATCCACTCCATTCCCGTGCGCCCAAAGGAGGAAACATGACGAACACACGCACCAAGCGGCTCACCGCCCAGGTCATCCAGGCCGATATCGATGCCTACCTGGCCCTCAAGGTCATCCCCGACTACCAACCCTTCAACCTCGACTACAGCCTCGGCAGAGTGTCCGAGCTGCACGAACGGCTGCTCACCACCCAGGAAGCCGAACTCCATGCCCAGCACGCCCTGCTGGCTGCCCGCGACGCAGCGGTCGCCGCGCAGAGTGCCTTTCACGACGTCATCCTCGGCGTCAAGAATCAGGTCAAGGCCCAGTACGGCGTCGACTCCGACCAACTCGTCAGCGTGGGCCTCAAGAAGAAGTCCGAACGCAAAGTCGCCGTACGCACCCCGAAGGCCGCCGCCCGGCCTGACGAGCCCTCCACCTGACCCCAAGGTCCGGCCCTGTGCCGCCAGGGCGCCGCAGGGGCGGCTCTTCAGCCGCCCACCCCGCCAGGCAGCCTCTCGCCCGGCATCGGCACCCCGGCCAGCCCCCCGGCTGCACTCCCATGCCGTCAGCCCCTGCCCGAAGCGTTGTCGCATAGCGCAACTTCATCGAGTGACCCAGTGCATAGAGCCCCCATGAAACCCTGTGCCAAGATTGGGCCAACATTTTGAAACATATTCCACCCCGTATTCCGCC
>WBTZ01000034.1 GCA_009026175.1 Zoogloea sp.
GCCCCCCCCCGGGCCGCCTGCGGCCTGCCCTGGAACGAGGTTGCGGGATGAAGCTGCGCATCGTACTGACCGACGACCACCGCATGTTCCGGGACACCCTCCGGCGCGTGCTGGACGACGAACCGGGCCTGACGGTCGTGGGCGAGGCCGGGGACGGGGCCGAGGCCCTGCAGGTCGTCGGCGAACTCCAGCCCGACGTCATGCTGCTCGACATCGGCCTGCCCGGCATGAGCGGCATCGAAGTTGCCCGCCAGATCCAGCGCCGCCATCCGCGGGTCAAGGTCATCGCCCTCACCGGGCACAGCGAACGCCCCTTCGTGGAGGAGATGATGCGTGCCGGCGCACTCGGCTACGTGCTCAAGTCCACCGGAGTGGACGAACTCCTGCGCGCCCTGCGCGCCGTTGCCGTCGGCCAGCACTTCCTGAGCACAGAGGTCATCGGCACCATGCTCAAGTACGTCAACGCGGAGGCCACCTCGGAAACTCCGCCCATCGTGACTCTGACCCCCCGCGAACAGGCGGTGCTGAGCTTGCTCGCGGGCGGCCGGCGCAGCGCCGACATCGCCACCGAACTGGACATCACGGTCGCCGCCGTCGAGGTGCACCGCCGCAACATCAAGGGCAAGCTGGGACTGCACACCACCGCGGAGCTGACCCGCTACGCCATCCGGGAAGGCCTCATTCCCGCCTGAGCCCCTGGTCAACGACACCATGCCCCCCTCCAGCGCCTCTCCTACCCCGGCCGGCCCTGTCCTGCGACGCGGGCCCCTCCCCTGGCCGCGACTTGCCCTGCTGGCCCTGCCGCTCATCCTGCTGGTCGCCTACCAGGTCCTGATATCCCGGCAGGAAGCCCGCCAGGAAGCCTCCACCCAGGCCATCAACCTGGCCCGGGGCATGGCCGACAACCTGGAGACCCTGCTGCGCAAGGCGGAGAACGATCTCGGAGTCGTCTCCCACAATCTGGCTCCCGAAGCCCTTGACCCGCAGGCAGCCCCCCGTCACCGCGACCGGGTCGAGCGCCTGCTCGCAGACCTCCTCGGAGGATTCGGCGAGATCCACGCGCTGCGGATCTTCGACAAGGATGGGCAACTGCTGTACACCTCGTCGCCCAGCGACCGGCGGGACATCAATGTAGCCGACCGGCCTCACTTTCACACCCTCCGCTCGTCCCCCGGAAGCGATCTGGTGTTCTCCCCCGTGTATGTATCCCGAGCCTCCGGGCGTCCGTCCCTGTTCGTCAGCCGGAGCCTCCGTGACAGCCAGGGCCGCTTCCAGGGGATCGCCCTGGCCGCCCTGGAGGTCAGCGCCTTCCAGGAGACCTTCCGCAAGATCGATCTCGGCCCCCTCGGCAGCATTGCCCTGCGGCGAGTGGACGATGGCGCCCTGGTGGCACGGCTGCCCGACATGCTGGAACGCGCCAATGCGCCCCTCAGCAACAGCCTGGCCCGCCCCCGCATCACAGCCGGCGACAACCAGGGCAGCTTCCATGCGCCCTCCCCGGTGGACGGCGTGATCCGGACCGTCGGATTCCGGGCGCTCCCGCGCTACCCCTTCTATCTCGTGGTCGGCCTCGCCGAGGATGACTACCTGGCCGCCTGGCGCTGGCAGTCGCTGCTCTTCTGCGCGATCTCCCTGGCCCTGCTTGGCGTGGCCGGAGGCGGCATGGTCTGCCTGGCACGGGGCGAAGCGTCCCGCCAGCAGGCCGTCGACAACGAAGAAAAGGCGTTGGCCGCGCTGCAGGACAGCCAGTCCCGGCTGTCCATGCTGCTGGAGCATTCGCCCGACACCATCCTGATCGCCAGCCCCGAAGGCCACCTGCTCTACGCCAACCCGCGCGCGGAGGTCCTGCTTCGCCACCGACCGGCAGCACTCCTCAACCTGAACCTGTCAGACCTCCTGCCGGCCGACACCCCGGAAGCCGCCATGCAGGCCTTCAGGCTCAACATGTCCGGCGACGGCCCGCCCGCCACCCACCGCCTGATGCGGCGGGACGGCACGCTGGTGATGACCGAGGTCAACGCCGTGCGCATGCCCGACGGCAACGTGCTGGGGATCCTCCGCGACGTGAGCCTGCGGCATGCCACCGAGCAGCAGCTCCTCAAATTCTCCCTGGCGGTCGCCCAGAGCCCTCACAGCATCCTGATCACCAACACCGAAGGCGAGATCGAGTACGTCAACGCGGCCTTCACCCGTATCACCGGCTACACTCTGGAGGAGGTCCTCGGACGCACGCCGAAGCTGCTCAAGTCGGGCCTCACCCCACCCGCCACCTACAGCGCCATGTGGGACGCCCTGCACGAGGGGCAGAACTGGGAGGGGGAACTGTTCAATCGCCGCAAGAACGGCGAATCCTTCGTGGAATTCATGCGCGTCGCCCCGGTGCGGCAAAGCGACGGCACCATCACCCACTACCTGGGCATGATCGAGGATGTCACCGAGAGGATCCGCCTGACGGCGGAGCGGGATCGCCTGATCGAGCGCCTGCGCACCGAGCGGGACTTCTCCCGGGCCCTGATCGACAGCCTGCCCGACGTGTTCTACCTGATCGCTGAGGACGGCCACTTCGTACGCTGGAACCGCAACCTCGAAGCCATCACCGGGCGCGATGCGGACAAGATGGCACAGACCCACCCCCGCGAGCTCTTCAACCCGCGCGACCGCCAGCTGGTGGAGGAAGGCATTCAAGCCGTGTTCGCCCAGGGCCGCGGCACGATCGACGCCGACCTGCTGGCCGCTGACGGGAGCAGCAGGCCCTATCTGTTCACCAGCCGGCGCATTCATCTGGATGACCAGCCCAGGATCCTGGGCTTCGGCGTGGATGTCTCCAGGTTGAAGGCCATGGAGGCAGAGCTGCTGCGTCACCGGGACCGCCTGGCCGAACGGGTGGCCGAGCGGACGGCCGAGCTCGAGCGGATGACGGTCGCCGCAGACGCCGCCTCGCGGGCCAAGAGCGCCTTCCTGGCCAACATGAGCCACGAGATCCGCACCCCCATGAACGCCATCATCGGCATGGCCCACCTGATGCGGCGCGGCCCCCTCGATACCCGCCAGGAAGGCCAGCTGAACCGCATCGACTTGGCTGCCAGACATCTCCTGGGGGTCATCAACGACATCCTCGACCTGTCGAAGATCGAAGCCGGCAAGATGATCCTCGAGGAGCGGGAACTCAGCGTCGGGAGCGTGCTGGACAACATCGTCTCGATGCTCACCCCCAGGGCTCGCGCCAAGGGGCTGGAGATCGTCATGGAGGCGGATGACGTCCCGCGCTACCTGATCGGCGATGTCACCCGCCTGACCCAGGCCATGCTCAACTACGCCAACAACGCCGTGAAATTCACCGACACCGGCCGCCTCAACCTGCGCTGCCGGGTCGACGCGCGCGATGGCGAGCGCCTGCTGCTGCGTTTCGAAGTCCAGGATACCGGCGTGGGGATTCCGGTCGAGCACCTGGAGCGCCTGTTCGCCCCCTTCGAGCAGGCCGACAACTCCATCGCCCGGCAACACGGCGGGACAGGCCTCGGGCTGGCCATCACCCGCAACCTCGCGGCCCTGATGGGCGGCGAGGCCGGCGCCCGCAGCGAAGCCGGCGTCGGCAGCACCTTCTGGTTCACCGCCTGGCTGCGCCAGGCTCCCGATCATGAACCCGCCCTCCGGCCGGAGCGGATTCCGGCGGAGGATCCGGAAGCGATCCTGCTGCGCGAGCACACCGGTCGCCGGCTGCTCGTCGTCGAGGACAACATCATCAACCAGGAAGTGGTGCTGGAACTGCTGGACAACGTCGGCCTGTGCGGAGTGGTGGCCAACGACGGCCAGGAGGCCCTGGCCCTGTGCGCCAGCGAGGACTTCGATCTGGTCCTGATGGACATGCAGATGCCGGTGATGGACGGCCTCGAGGCAACCCGCCAGATCCGCCGCCAGCCGCAATGCCGGGACATCCCCATCATCGCCATGACCGCCAACGCCTTTACCGAAGACCGGAGTGCCTGCCTGCAGGCGGGCATGGACGAATTCCTCTCGAAACCGGTCGACCCGGACGCCCTTTACGCTACGCTTCTGCTCTGGCTGACATCGCGCTCCGACCCCCGTCCCCTCCATTCATGAGCTCCCCCCTGTCGATTACCCTTGCCTTCGGGCTGGGCGCACTGACCAGCGCTGCCCTGCTCGCCGCCCTGATCATCCTCCTGCGCACCCGCAAGGCCTGGCGCAAGGACCGGGACCTCCTGCGCTGCGTCTTCGATGAGTCGGCCGTCGGGATGGCGGTGGCCAGCCCCTCCGGGCACTACATCCGGGTCAATCGGGCCATGTGCGAATTCGTCGGCTACCCGGAGGCCGAGCTGCTTGGCATGTCCTACCTGGACATCACCCATCCCGATGATCTGGACGAAAACCTCCAGGGCCGCGGCCGCATCCTGCAGGGCGAGCTGCAGCGCTTCCAGCAGGAGAAACGCTACATCCGCAAGGACGGGCAGGTGATCTGGGCGCTGATGGTGGTCAGCCCGGTGCTTGACGCCGACGGCCGCGTCACCAGCACGGTGGGGCAAATGCTCAACATCGACTACCAGAAGAAGGTCGAACACGACCTGCGCACCTTGTCCGGCCACCAGAAGACGATCGTCGAGGACGAACGGACCCGCATCGCCCGGGAGATCCACGACGACCTGGGACAACGCCTGACGGCCCTGAAACTGGATATCTCGCTGCTGCGCCTCGGCTTCGGCCACAACCCCGAGCTGCTGCGCCTGGCCGAAAGCATGGGCAGGCTGCTCGACGACACCATGGAGACCGTCCGCCGCATCTCCAGCAACCTGCGCCCGGCGGCCCTCGACCTGGGCCTGGTGGCCGCGCTCGAGTGGCTGGCCGAAGACCTGGAACTGCGCTCCGGCATCTGTTGCCGCCTCGACACCGGCGACGAGGACATTGCCCTGGACGAGAACCGGGCCACCGTCGTCTTCCGGGTCGTGCAGGAGTCCCTGACCAATGTGGTCCGCCACGCCGAAGCCAGCGAGGTGAGGATCGCCCTGCGCAGTGCGGAGACACACCTGAGCCTGCAGATCCAGGACAACGGCCGCGGCTTCAACCCGAAGGCCCCCTCCCCCTGCCGCGGCTTCGGCCTGCTCAGCATGGAAGAGCGCGTCCGTGCCCTCGGTGGCCACCTGCGGCTGGAGAGCGCCCCGGGGGCGGGCGTCAGCCTGTCCATCTTCATCCCCTTGCCGGATGCGGTGCCCGCATGATCCGGGTCCTGATTGCCGACGATCACGCCATCGTCCGGAGCGGGCTGACGCAGATCATCGCCACCACCCTCGACATCACCGCAGCGGGCGAAGCCACCCGCGGTGAAGAGATCCCGGGTCAGCTCGACGCCGTGGCGGCAGATGTCCTGCTGCTCGACATGGCGATGCCCGGCCTCTCCGGCGTGGCACTGATCCGCAGCCTGCGCGACAGCGGCATCACCCTGCCGATCCTGGTCCTGTCCATGCACAACGAAGGACAGATCGTCGACCGCGCCATCAAGGCCGGCGCCAACGGCTACGTCACCAAGGGCAGCGAGCCCGAAGTGCTGCTCGACGGCATCCGCCAGGTCGCCGCCGGCCGGCGCTTCATCGACCCTGTGCTGCACGCCAGGCCCTGCGCCGAGGCCCGCCCCGGACTGGCGGCCGCCCCCCACCTGACCTTGTCCGAAAGGGAGCGGCAGGTCCTGGAGGGCATCACCGCCGGGGAAGCCCTCGGCGACATCGCCGAGCGCCTGCACCTCAGCCCCAAGACCGTCAGCACCCACAAGATGCGCCTGATGGAGAAGCTCGGTATCGACAACAACGCCGACCTGCTCCGCTACGCCATCCGCCACGGCCTGGCGGGCGAGTGAGCGGATCGGGTGTGAGCGCCCCCCCCGCAGGGGCGGTTTCAGCCGCCCACGAACGTCGATCCGGCACCTGCAGGCGGCTGAAGCTGCCCCTATACCCCCCCGGGATACCCATCCAACCATCCCTCTCGATTCAGGAAAACCTGACATACAGCTGTCGGCTGGGCTGATATCGTCAGAACGTGGCAAGTAGATTGACCCAATACGTGCAGTGCGCTCCAGGATCAACACTTACTCCGACTGCATCCGAGTCGGCCTCCTGACAAGAGAGGGACCCCATGAAGATCAACCTTCCCGTCACCCAGCGCGAAATCTCGTTTCCTCCGGGACGCTACCTGGTGTCCAAGACCGATACCCGGGGCGTGATCACCTACGCCAACGATGCTTTTGTCGACATCAGCGGTTTCAGCCGGGCCGAGTTGATCGGACAGCACCACAACCTGGTGCGGCACCCGGACATGCCGCCCGAGGCCTTTGCCGACCTGTGGGGCACCCTCAAGAGCGGCCTGCCCTGGCATGGACTGGTCAAGAACCGCTGCAGGAACGGTGATTTCTACTGGGTCAAGGCCGCGGTGGTGCCGATCCGCAAGGACGGGCAGGTGGTCGGTTACATGTCGGTGCGCACCGAGCCCAGCCGGGAGCAGGTGCGTCAGGCCACGCAGCTGTACCAGCGGGTCCGCGAGAAACGCGCCGACTTTCCGGCGGTGCGGCCCGGCCTGCTCGGCCGCGTGTCCTTCAGCACCCGCCTGTGGGCCATCATGGGGGGCATCTCCCTGATCTCTGCAGGCTTCGCCGTGCCCGCCCTGGCAGGCCTTCTGGACGCAGACATGCTGCCGGTGCTGGGGGCGGCAGCCCTGCTCAACAGCCTCGCCGCCATCGGTATCGGCATCTATTTCACCATCAAGATCGACCGCCCCCTGACCCGCGCCGTCGACTTCTTCAACCGGGTTGCCGAAGGCAAGCTGACCAACGAGGTGGATGTGACCAGCCGGGACGAGACCGGCCTGCTGTTCTGCCAGCTTGCCGGCATGCAGGTGAACCTGCTGGCCATGCTCGACGACATCGCCATGACCGCCGACACGATCGAAGCCCGCAGCCGGGACCTGGAGCAGCAGATCGCCCAGGTCAGCGAACAGTCGGCGCACCAGTTCGACGACGCCCAGAGCGTCACCGCCGCCACCGAGCAATTGAGTGTGTCGGTGCGGGAGGTGGCCAACAATGCCACCGACACCTCCGACGCCGCCAACCGGGTGCAATCCCTGATCGAGACCGGCAACCAGCGGATCGGCCAGACCATGTCGATGACCCGCCAGGTGGTCGATGCCATGGCCCAGTCCGGCGCCACCGTGACCGCCCTGTCCGAGGCGATCCAGCAGATCGGCAACATCACCGGGGTGATCTCCGCGCTGGCCAGCCAGACCAATCTGCTGGCCCTCAATGCCGCCATCGAGGCCGCCCGCGCCGGCGAACAGGGCCGCGGCTTCGCGGTGGTGGCCGACGAAGTGCGCACCCTGGCCGAGCGCACCGCCTCGAGCACCCGCGAGATCTCCACCACCGTGGACCAGATCCAGAGCATGTCAGGCCTGGCGGTGGAGGCCATGGAATCAGCCCGGCGGGAAGTGGAGGCCACCATCACCCACCTGCAGGAAGGGGCCGGCAACCTGGGCAACGTGACCGGCGCGGCGGACGAAGTGACCGAGAGGTCGCGCCAGATCTCGAGCGCCACGGTGGAGCAGACCCAGGCCAGCGAGGACGTCGCCCGCAGCATGGAGCGCATCACCCAGCGGATCGAAGACAACCAGGAAGCTGCCCGCTGCGCCACCCGCGCCGCCCAGGAACTCCTTCACACATCAGGCCGTTTGAAGGCGCTGATCGAAGGATTCACGATACACTGATTAACAAAAGTGAAATACTTTAGGAATTGACTGCATGCGCAACATCCCTCTGTTCAGCACGGAGAACCATCGCTTTATCCTGCTGAACGAAAGCGAGCCCGGTGAAGAAGACGGCATCCGCTCCAACCAGTATCTGATCGTCAATGGTGAGCACGGCGTGCTGCTCGACCCGGGCGGCTTCGGCGTGATGCCGCGTGTCCTCTCGGAGATGCTTCGCTATATCGGTCCCGACGCCCTCCGGGCGATCATGCTGTCCCACCAGGATCCGGACATCGTCGGTGGCCTTGGCACCTGGCTGGAGATCAGCAACGCGCCGGTATACGTCTCACGCATCTGGCTGCGCTTTCTGCCGCACTACGGCCTGCCCTCCATGGAGCGCTTCGTAGGGGTGCCCGACGAGGGCATGCACTGCGAGGTCACGCCCGGCTTCCACCTGGACCTGCTGCCCGCCCACTTCCTGCACTCGGAAGGGCAGATCAACGTGTACGACCCGGTGTCGCGCATCCTGTTCACCGGCGACATCGGTGCGGCGATGATGCCCGACGGGGTGGACACCCCCTTCGTGGACGACTTCCAGGCCCACGTCCCCTACATCGAAGGCTTCCATCGCCGCTACATGGCCTCCAACCGGGCCACCCGCCTGTGGGTGGACATGGTGTCGAAGCTGCCCATCGACATGATCGCGCCGCAGCACGGCCCGGTGTACCGCGGTACCGCGGTGCCGGCCTTCCTGGACTGGTTCCGCCACCTCGAGTGTGGCGTTGACCTGATGGAGGCAGCCGGCCGCTTCCGGGGGATCGGCGACACATGACAGCCATCGTCCCGCTACTGCCCGAAGGCCAGGAGGCGATGCGCCAGCGCGTCCTCGAGAACTTCGCGGCCCTCTTCGAAAACCAGACCCGCAACCGCCGCTTCGCCTCCAGCGTCACCGAGATGACGCAAAGCACCCACGTCGAACTGCTGGACGGCCTGCGTCAGGCCATCGACCAGATCGGCAAGCTCAAGCTCAGCGCGGAGGAGCGCGCGGCCATCACCTCCGGGCTGTCCCGCTCGGTGGCCCGCTGCGAGCGGCTGGACCGCACCCTCAACCTGCTCCTCGACGAGCGCCGGCGCAAGTGGCAGCAGAACGCCCGTGACCTGCAGCAGGCGATGCTCGAGTTCGACCGCACCTCACGCAACCTGGCCGGCACCCTGCTGGAGAAGGACCTGCTGGAGCGCCAGAGCCAGGTCCTCGAGACCATCGTGCTGTCGCACGAGAAGGTCACCCAGTGGAAGGCCTTCGTGCAGGAAGTGCTGCTCGGCTTCCACGACTACTTTCCCTTCGACCTGTTCTTCATTGCCTTTGCCGAAGAGAACGCCCTGTCCCTGTACATCTACTACATGGGGACGTTTCCGCAGGAGGTGAAGGACGCCGCCCGCAACAACCTGTCCCGCGACATGGTGGCCCACCTCAGGCTGCCGGCCGACGTGGCCCTCGACATCGAGGAGTTCCAGGTGCCCGGCCGCAGGGGACGGGATGTCGGCAGCATCGAGAACATCCGCATGATCACCGTGCCGGTGCAGGACATCGAGGCCTCCAACCTGGCCGGCCTGCTCGGCATCGCCTACGCCTCGATGGACGATCTGACGCCCCAGGAGAGCAGCGTCATCCACTCCATCCTGGCGGTCATGGTGATGGTGGTGGGCTCCTCCAAGGCCCTCAACCGGACCCTCTCGGAGCTCGAGTACTACTCCACCCACGACCCCCTCACCGGCCTGCACAACCGACGCTACTTCAACGAGATCCTTGGCTACGAGGTCGGCCGCTCCGAGCGCCACAAGCACCAGTTCTCGATCCTGATGCTCGACCTGGACGACTTCAAGGACGTCAACGACACCTACGGCCACCCCTGCGGCGACCGGGTGCTGCAGCAGGTGGCCGAGCGCATGCGCTCGATCATGCGCAACGGAGACCTGGCCACCCGCATCGGCGGTGACGAGTTCGCCATCATCCTGGTCGAGACCGGCGCCGACGGCGCCATGATCGTGGCCGAAAAGCTGCGCACCGAGCTGCGCCAGATGACCTTCGAGAGCGAGGAAGGGCGGCGCTTCCACGTCACCACCTCGATCGGCGTGGTGACCTACCCCAACGACGCCCGCAGCCTCTCGGACCTGATGGCGGGGGTGGACCTCGGCCTTTACCGCGCCAAGGAGCTGGGCAAGGACGGCATCGGCACCCTGGAGTCGGTGGAGGACCGCATCCAGGCCAGCCGGCTGACCCGCGACTACGCCGAAAAGCTGCGCCTGTCCCTGCGTGAAGGCCGCGTGGTGCCCTTCTACCAGCGCATCATCGACGTGCGCACCGGCGAACCCATCGCCTGCGAGACCCTGGCCCGCATCGTCGAGCCGGACGGGCGCACCCTGTCGGCCGGCATGTTCATCGAGACCATCGAGAAGTACGGCCTCGGCCGCGACCTCGACCGCACCATCATCGACCAGGCCCTGCGCGCCGCCCGCGCCCGGCTGGACTCCGGGCAGGCGCCCTTCCGCCTCTTCATCAACCTGTCGGCACAGGAGATCCAGGGCCGCGGCATCCTCGGCTATGCCGAACAGCTGTGCGCCGAGCTGGGCATCCCACCCAGCGTCATCGTCTTCGAGATCCTCGAACGGGATGCCATCGGCGACATGACCCACATGCGCAAATTCCTCAGCGACCTGCGCAAGAAGGGCTTCCTGTTCGCCCTCGACGACTTCGGCAGCGGCTACAACTCCTTCCACTACCTGCGCGAGCTGAGTTTCGACTACGTGAAGATCGACGGCGCCTTCGTGAAGAACATCGTGCGCTCCAAGGTGGACACCATCCTGGTCCGCAACCTCACCCGCCTGTGCCAGGAGCTCGGCATCCTCACCATCGCCGAGTTCGTCGAATCGGAAGAGATCCTCACCTCCCTGCGGGAGATGGGTGTGGACTACGCCCAGGGCTTCCACCTGGGCGTCCCCGCCCCGCGCATCCACTGAGCGGCGGACAGGGCTCCGGCCCTGTCCGCTTCAACACTCTCCGCCTCAGCCCTGCCCGATACGCAGGCACACCTGGGTCTGGTTGAGCAGCAGGTAGGCGATCTCGCCGAAGCTCATCGGCCCCGGCGGCGTGCCGGTGCTGCGCCCCTCCAGGCCCCAGTAGGAATAGTTGAGGATGCAGTTGCACGACCACAGGGCCGGCTCCATCCCCTCCTCCACCGGCGGCACCGAGAAGTCCACCGGCGCCGCCAGACGGTACTCCACGTCATCGAACACCGGTGCGTAGAAATCCACCCGGCCGGTGGCACCGTCGATCGCCTTGATCGACACATTCACCGACGCGCCGCCGTAGTCCGCCACCAGCGGCAGGCGTGGGTCCACCCCGCGGGCCAGCAGGTACTCCGCCAGATTGCGCGGCTCGCCATTCACCGAGCAGGCCGACGCCGAAAAACCCGTCTCCGCAAAGCGCAGCCTGTCCTCGCCGCCCTGCGTCATGGCGTTGAGGATGTCGATGCGGGCATAGGCCTCATCCGGCAGGGGCACATGCATCACCACCGCCCGCTCGGCGTCGAAATGCGGGCCGCTGCCCAGCACCACCTGCGGCGTGGCCCGCCCCAGATCGTCCAGGTGACAGCCCGCCACCCAGCCGGCGACCGGCTTGATGAACATGTCCTCGAAGGCGGGCGCACGCCGGGCGTACAGGGAATGGACCGCCGAGAAAGCCGGGATGATGATCAGGCTGTAGCCGTTGTCCGGCCCGTCCACACACAGCTGGTCAAGGCCCGCCACATCATAGAAGCGCAGCTGCGGCGCACCGGCCGTCACCGGCACCTCGGTCACGAAGAGGCGCTCGCGGCTGCTCACCCCGCCCGTGTCGTCCATGAAGTACGGGATGGTGCCGCCCATCCAGTTGCCCGCCGGCAACCGGCGCAGGACCGCCTCGTCGCCGGCCAGCATCAGGAAACGCCCTTCACTGATCAGGCCGGCGGCTTCGTCCGGCGTCATCAGACAGTTGATCGGCAGCTCTGCGCTCATGCCGCCTCCGCCAGGGACATCTGCCCGAGTTCGTGGGCCAGCATGCGCTCATTGCGTACGAAGTAGCGATGCAGCTCGCGCAGCTTGACCGCCCGCACCTGCTCGTCGGCGATCAGCGCCGCCTGGCTGCGCAGGCGCGACAGCAGCATCTGCAGGCCCAGCACCCGCACGTCGATCTCCAGGCTGCCATCCACCAGGCGCTGCCACACCGGATCGGCCGCATCAGGCACCCGCGACGAGGCGCTCCCGGCTGGCTCATTGGCCGCCGGCACTGCCGTACTGGCGGCATAGGCATCTGCCGACACTCCATGCTTGCCGTTGTCGAGGGCATGGCGGTAACGCCACAGCTCGGACATCGGGATGTCGAGCAACGAGCACACGCCGGTCATGCCCACGCCTTCGCCCAGCAGCCCCAGCACCTGACGATCGAGCGCCCGGGTGAAGGGCATGCCGGCCTCTCCCGCCCAGGCATGGCGCGGCGGCTCGCTGCCCTGCGGCACGATGACACGCAGGCGCACCCGCCAGTCGCCGAAGCCGGTATGCCGCCACACGAACTCCTCGCCCGCAGCAGTCGTCCGCCCCAGGCGGAACCAGCCCCGCGGCGCCTCCACCCCGACACAGATCTCCATGCAGCGGTTGAACTCATCGGCACGGCACTCGCGCACCGTCCACGGCTCCTGGATCTGCAGCAACTGCCGCCATAACGCCATTGCATCTGCCATATCCGTCCCCACCTCCACCTTGCACAGGAAAAGCCCCCCGCCAGGGCAGCGGGGATGGCGGAAAGATGGGCAAGCCCCATGCCAGGCGGGTTCAACCCGCCCCCGGCACGGCGCGACACAGGAGCGGAGCGGCACGCCAGCGGGTGCGCGGCTTCATGCCGTGTCGCACCATGTCACGACGGTGGACAAAACGATCCACCCACCGCGGCACACACTGTTTCAAATCAGGGCAACTGCAGCCCGCGCGGCCCTCCCGCGGAGGCGCGCGGAAAGGCCATTACAATGGCAGCCACATTTCGAGGAAGAGCAATGAGCGACACCGTCACCAAAGTATTCGAGCACATCGATTTCGCCATCTGGCATGTGCCCCAGGCCAACGGCTATGTCTATGAGGCGGCCGGCGTCGAGATCACCGCCGACAACTACCACGACTGCCCGTTCGAAGACAGCTACGACGACGCGCTGAACGCCGCCTGCGAACTCTACGATGTGGAGATCGGGGCCTTGAGCACGCCGCTGCCGGTGGCCTATTCCAATGTCCTGTTCAGCGTTTACAAGACGCCCGGCGACCGTTACCTCTTCGCCTTCAGCGACGACGCCGAGCTCGTTCCGCTCACCGACAAGAACTGGCAGGACCACCCCGGCGAGCACTACGACAGCCGGGAACAGGCGGTGATCGCGGCCTTCGAGAAGGATCTGGAAGGCCGCGGGCTCTGAAAACCGGGCGCAGCCCGGCGCCCCTCAGCGCACGAAGCGCACCGAACAGCCGCCCAGGATGTCGATCTCGAGGGCCAGCCGGTCGCCGACCCGTACCGGCGTGAGGTGGCCCATCGAGCCGGACAGCACCAGCTCCCCCGCCCGCAGGGGGATGCCCATCTCACCGAGGGTATTGGCCAGCCACGCCACCGACTCGGCCGGGTGGCCCTGGATGGCGGCACCGAGGCCGCTGCCGGCCGGCTCGCCGTTGCGGCACAGCTCCATGCGCAGGGAGGCCAGGTCCACGTCATCGGGCCGGGTCTGGCGCTGCCCCACGATGAACAGGCCACAGGACGCGTTGTCGGCCACCGTGTCGGCCATACGGATCTGCCAGTCGTCGATGCGCGAGTCGACGATCTCGAAGCCCGGCGCCACCCACTCGGTGGCGGCCAGCACGGCCTCCCGCGTCACGCCGGGGCCCACCAGGTCGGCCTTGAGCTTGAAGACGATCTCGCCTTCGACCCGCGGCTGGATCAAGCCACAGCGGGACAGGGAGATGGCCGCGTCATCGGGCTGCTGCATGGCATCGGTGAGAAAGCCGAAGTCCGGCGCATGCACGTCGAGCATCTGCTGCACCACCGCGCTGGTGGCGCCGACCTTCTTGCCCACCACCTTCTCGCCCAGCGCTTCCCGCCGGGCGAGCACATAGCGGGAGATGAGGTAGGCGTCATCGACACCCAGCTCCGGGTAGCGCTCGGTGAGCGGCGCAATACTGCGGCCTTCCTGCAAGGCCGCCAACAGTTCATCGCCCAACTCGGCGATCAGGCTGTGCTGCATGTTCATGTTTTTACAGGGAGAACACCGGGCGACCTTATGGGCGGCCACTCCGGTCGTTCGCAAGGGGAGGGACTCGAATGATGCCTTTGTGCGCCGCAGCAATCAAGATCTGCCATCACGCCCGCGCAGTCGTTCTCAGCAGGCCGCAAGTCCTTCAGCTTGCACGGAAACCATCACGCCACGCCCGTCCCCCTAGCCCAGCGCCTCGACCAGCTCGCCCAGATGCGCGACTTCGAGCTGCGGCCGCTCCGGGTGCGGCCAGGGGGCCTGCTTGCGATTGACCCAGGCGGCCTGCATGCCGGCATTGCGTGCGGCCAGCACATCCAGGTGCGTGTCGTCGCCCACGTGCAGCACCTCGTGCGGCTGCACGCCGACGGCTTCGGCGGCCAGGTGGAAGATACGCGGGTCAGGCTTGGAGAATCCGGCCTGGAGCGCCGCCACGCTGCCCGCAAAGAAGGGCGCGAGCCCCATCCGCGCGATGTCCGCATTGCCGTTGGTCAGGCTGACCAGCGGATAGCGGGCGGCCAGGGACGCCAGCGCCGGGAGGGCGTCCGGAAAGAAGCTCACGTTATGCCGCTCGGCGATGAAGACGTCGAAGGCAGGCCCGGCCAGTTGCGGGTCGTCCCCTGCCTGGGACAGCGCCAGGCGGATCGACTCCCGGCGCAGGGCGGTCATGTCATGGGCGAGGTCCGGGCGCTGGCGCTCCACCGTGTCGCGGATCCCGCGCAGGGCCTGGGGGCCGGGATAAAGGGTGGCGGTGCGTGGCGCATGGGTGGCCAGCCAGTCGTGAAGCAGCCGCTCGGCGCGCTCGATGGTCGGCCAGATGGGCCATAGGGTGTCATCCAGGTCCAGCGAGATGGCTTTGATGTGTTCCGGTTTCAGCATGGGGCGATGGTACCTGATGGATCGCCGCTTCTCCCGCCCGGCCCCCGGATCCCAGGCCGATTTCAACTCCTGTGGTTGACCGCATCGCAGGGGGCTGCCCGCATCGGTATACTCGGCGCCGGGCGATTTCATGACGGCAGGTGTGACAAGGGAGAAGTCGCCGGTTCGACCGCGCCGGGCACGCCCCGGCCCGGAGCTCTCTGGGGATACGTGGCAACGTGCGACTTCAACACCTTTTCTTCATCATCAGCCTGCTGCTGTCGCTCACCGTGATCTCCATGACGGCCGGCAACGTGCGCGGCGCCTGGGACGATGTCAGCAAGGCCCGGGGCAGCCTCGAGGCGATCGAGCATCTCCAGGTGCTGCTGGTGGCGGCGGAGATGGCCTCACGCGAGCGCGGGCCGGCCAATGGCGTGCTGGGCGACGATCTGCCAGGCGACCCCGCCAAGCGGGCCCGCCTGAAAACGGCACGCGAACGGACCGACAAGGCTTTCTCGACCCTGCAGGGCGCCATGGACAGCGCGTCGATGCCGCGCCAGGGCGTCAGCCGGACTGTCGGCCAGGCCCTCGCCCAGTTGATCCGCGCCCGCGCGGCCATCGACCTGACGGCGAGCCGCCCGCGCAGCGCGCGCAGCGCCGACGAGATCCGCGGCGCGGTGTCCCAGATGTTCGGGGTGATCGACGCCCTCGGCCCCGCCATCATCACCCTCACCAACGAAGCCCAGACCACCTACCCGAGCGCCGCCAATGCCCTCATGGCGGCCCGCCTGGCCGCCGATCTGCGCGAGTACGCGGGCCAGCTGGGTTCGCAATTCACCGTAGTGCTGACGACGCGCCAGCCCTTGAGCGCCCCCGAAAGGGTGGCCATCGAAAGGTTGCGTGGCCGGGTCGAGCTGCTGCGCAAGCAGTTGCTCGAACGCACCGCCACCATCAGCGACAGGGCCGCCGTGCAAGCGGCCATGGCCGACGTGCAGTCACGCTATTTCGAGTCGGCGGTCCCCTTCGTCGAGGCGCTGACCACCACCGGCCTGGGCAGCGGCCGCTACGGCGTGGACACCGCCGGATTCGCCGCGCGCTACGTGCCCGACATGGACGCCATCGTGAGCCTGCGCGACGCGCTGATCAACGAAGCGCTGGCAGACGCGCGGAGCGGGCTGGACAGGATCCACGGCGCGGCACTGTGGATGGCCGGCGGCGGACTCGCCACGCTTGCCCTGCTGGGCGTCACCTTGTGGATGATCCATCGCCGCGTGGTACGCCCCCTCGGCCGGACTGCCCAGCTGATCTCCGCCATTGCCCAGGGCCAGCTGGATCTCGACGTCCCCACGCCGAAGTACCGGGACGAGCTGGCGGACGTGCTCAATGCCCTGGCCGTGCTGCGGCAGCACAGCGAAACGCGGCTGGTGCTGGAGGAGGAGCGGCAACGCCTCGTCGAGCAGCTGCGCGACCAGTCGAACACCGACTTCCTGACCGGGCTGCCCAACCGGCGCGGCTTCTTCGAGCTGGCGGAACACGACCTGACGACCATGCATCGCCACGGCCATCCGGTCACCCTGGCCATCTTCGACCTGGACCATTTCAAGCAGATCAACGACACCCACGGCCATGCCGTCGGCGACAGCGTGCTGGTCGAGGTGGCCGCCCTGTGCTGCCGGCACTCACGCAGCGGCGACGTGGTCGCCCGCTACGGCGGCGAGGAGTTCCTGGTGTTGATGCCCTACTGCACCCTCGAGGACGGCGCCCTGCAGGCAGATCGGCTGCGCCGGCACATCGAGGCCCTGGCCATCCGCTTGCCGGAGGGCGGCGAGCTGCACATCACGGCCAGTTTCGGGGTAGAACAATGCCTGCCAAGCGACCCCTCGATCCAGGGCGTGATCTCACGCGCCGACGAGCGCCTGTATGCGGCCAAGAGCAGCGGCCGCAACCGGGTTGTCAGCCTGCCGGCGGCGACCTGAGGCAGGGCGTCCGCGCTGCGGTCAAGGTTGCCACCGCGACCGCATGACCACACCATTCGCTGCTGGACAGGCGCAGTGATGGATCTCCAAGGCGCCCCGCATGGACAGGAGACCACTCCTCCAGACCGAGGCCGAGGCACTTGCCCCGCGCCTCCAGCTCAGCCCACAGACCGGCAAACACCTGCGCACGGCAGGACTCGGCAGCGGCCGCGAGGGTAGCCTCTGCGGCAGGCCCCAGGTACAGCCGGGCCAGGGACGCCATCCCCGGCACGGGCTCGACGGGGGTGATGTCCACCCCGATGGGCCGCCCAGGGCAGACCCCGACCAGAGCCCGGGTTCCGGCGTAGCTCAGGCTCAGGAACAGCACCAGTCCTTGCCAGGTGGCGTCGACACGGGGCGGCCTCCCGGCCTCGAACTCGATCCGGGGCGCCATCCCGAGACCATCACCGAGGATGCTTTGCAGCAGCGCACGGGCCGTGCTGCGGGGATGGCCCACAGCCGCCTCGCAGTACCACACCCGCGGCTCCCCGGCGATCAGGGCAGGCCGCTCATCCGGCCCGTGGAGTGCGAGCCTCATGCTCTCCAGGACTGGGCCGGCGAACCGCTCCAGGCGGTTTCCGCGGGCAGGCTCTCGCCCTTCATGACGAGGGTCAGCGGCCCCAGCAGGACACCATCGCCGATCTGCGTGTCGTACAGGATCGTGCTGCGGGCGCCAACGGTGACGCGGGCGCCGATGGCAATGCGGCCGATCTTCATGATGCGGTCCTCGAACAGGTGGGTCTGCGGGCCGGACCAGGCGTTCAGCTCGCTGTAGTCGCCGATCGACACGCAGTCGAACTCGGTGACATCCGTCGTATCCATATAGACCCCGCGGCCCGTGCGCACCCCGATCAGGCGCAGCACCACCGGCAGCATGGGGGTGCCACGCAGGTATTCGAGGAAGTTGGGAACGGCGATCGACTCATACACGCTGGTCACCGCCTCGCTGATCCATACGAAGGGCGTCCACATGGGCTTGGCGCAGGGCCGGTAGCGGCCGATCAGCAACCACTTGAGGGCGGTGACGAAGAGAAAGCCACCGACCCCGTAGCAGATCCCGGCCAGGCTCAACTGCCAGGCCAGCTTCAGCCAGTCCTCGTCCGCGGCGGCCGGCATCGCGGCCAGCACGATCACATAGCCGACACCGATGACCAGGGACAGCGGCATCAGGATCCGCGCCGCCTCGATGAGGCCACGGCCGAGCCGTCGCCAGGGCGAGGGGCGGAAGGTCAACTGCTCGCCAAAGCCGCCGATGACTTCACGGGAGGGCAGCTCGAGGGCCGGGGAGCCGATCCAGGTCTGGCCGGAGCGCATCCTCCCGGTCCCCGGCGCCTTGGACTGCACGCCGATCAGCACGTCCGGCGGCAGGGTCGTGCCGTCGGGAATGTAGGCCCCGTTGCCGACGAAGCTGCGGGCGCCGACCTCGGTGTAGTCCACCGACATCCAGCCGGCGTCGATCTCCTCGTCGCCGAGCATCACGGCATCGGCGATGAAGGACTCGTCCCCCAGGGTCAGCATGTCCGGCACGATGCCCATCACCGTGGAGATCTCCGCATCTCGGCCAATGCGGGCCCCCAGCAGGCGATACCAGGAAGGCGCATAGACCGTCGCGTAAACCCCGTGCAGCACGCTGAGGCTGGAGATCTGGATCTGGTTGGCCAGCCACCTGCGGCAATACACATTGCCATGCACCGGCCATGCCCCGGGCTGGAGGCGCGGCAGCACCAGCCAGCGGATGGCCGCGGCGACCAGGGCCGTGCCGATGACCAGCACGCAGCTGCCCGGCACCGCCAGGAGCGTGTAGCGACCCACCGCGATCAGTTGGCCGTGCAGTTCGAGGGAGGAGTCGAGCACCGTCTCCTCCAGCCGGTCGATCACGACAAACGTCGGGAAGAGCGGCAGGAAGAACAGCACGGCGATGGCCGCCGCCCCCAGGGCGAAGAACAGCGCCTCGGCCGCGAGACGCTGCCTGCTCACCGGAGGCCGTGCCGGCCGCGCCCCGGCGGGCAGGGTCCGGGTGAGCCGCGCAGGCGAGCCATCCCACACCTCCCGCGGGCCGATCCGGGTGCCGCGGAGCAGCGCGGCCAGGCCCTCCAGCCGCCCCTCGTCGGCCATCCCGGTGTCGCCCTCCAGCACCGCGTAGGAACCCACGTGGCAATCGCGGCCGATGTCGATCCGGCCGATGATCAGCTCTCCCCGTTCAACCCGGACGTTCTCGAGGTTGACGTTCGAGCCGAGGCTGGTGCCCTCCCCCACCGACAGCAGGTGGGGGTGCCGGATGGTCACCGAGCCGATCACCACCTCGCGCCCGATGCGCGCCCCCAGCGCCCTCAGGTAGAAACAGTAGAGGGACGAGCCGGACAGCAGGTAGGCCGGCGAGGTCTGCTGCAGCCGGTCGGCGAGCCACCAGCGGAAATAGGTCGCCCCCCACAGGGGGTAGCGCCCCGCCGGGATCCCGCTCAGCAACAGGCGGCTGCTGAGCACCGCCACACCGAAACTGAACACATGCGCGCTCAGGAAGACCAGCAGGGAGGCGGTGATGGCGACAGGCACGCTGTCGCCCGGATCGCCGGTGTAGAAATGGTAGGTGAAGAAGGGTGCCAGCCAGCTCATGATGTGCAGGCAGATCATGAAGGGCAGGGTCAGGGCCTGGGCGGTGCCGCACAGCACGCGACGCAGTCCCGATGCCGGGACGAAGGGGCGCCGGGCCTCGCCCGCCGGGGCACGACCATCCCCCGGGGCGGGCAGTTGAGCGCACGCCTGCATGGCCGCGGCAATCGCCGCCACCCGGCGCTGGCCGTACACATCGCGGACCGTCATGGTGGCGAAGCGCGGGTCCTCGCGAAGTGCCGAGACCAGCCGGGCAGCCAAGAGGGAGTGCCCGCCGAGGTCATCGAAGAAATCACTGTCGCGGCGAATGGCCTGCCCAGGAAAGAGGCGGGCCAGGCCGGCGAACAAGGCCGCCTCGGCATCCGACTCGGGCATGTCCGACTCGGCATCGGCCACCGGCGCATTCATCGGCAGGGCGCGCAGGGCCTTGCGGTCGATCTTGCCCGAGGTCAGGCGCGGGATGTCCGGGATCACCTCGAAGTGGCCCGGGATCATGTAGGGCGGCAAGCACTCGCGCAGATGGGCGCGCAGGCCGGCCAGGTCCGGCTGCGCCGCGCTGCCCGGCATGATGTAGGCCACCAGTTGTTCCATCCCGCCGACCGGCTTGAGCACGACGGCCGCCGTGGCGCCCAGCAGCTGGCGCGTCAGGGCGGCTTCGATCTCCCCGAGCTCGACACGGAAGCCACGCACCTTGACCTGGTCATCGGCCCGCCCCAGGCATTCGATACGGCCCTCAGCGTCGATGCGGGCCAGGTCGCCGGTGCGGTACAGGCGTGCCTCGTGGTCCCCTTCGGCCCACGGGTTGGCGAGGAACTTCTCGGCGGTCAGTTCAGGCCGGCCCAGGTAGCCATGCGCCACCCCCGGCCCGAAGATGCACAGCTCGCCGGTCTCCCCGGCGGGCAGCAGCTGCATGGCCGGGTCCACCACCAGCATGCCGTAGTTGGGCAGGGGCCGGCCGATGGTGACGGGCTGCCCGGCCGCGAGGGCCTCGAGGCTGGCCGACACGGTGGCCTCGGTGGGGCCGTAGGTGTTGAACAGGCGGCGGGACGAGGTCGCCCATTGGTCCACCAGCGACTGGGGGCAGGCCTCGCCGCCGAGATTGATCAGCCTCAGGCCCGGAACATCGATGGAGAAGAGCGCCAGCAAGGTGGGCACCGCGTGCAGGACGGTCACCCCGTTGGCCGCCAGGGCCCTGGGCAGTGCGTCGGGGTCCGCCGTGATCTCCTGGGGCGCGATCCACAGCGCGGCCCCTACCAGGTAGGCAATCCAGATCTCTTCGAAGGACATGTCGAAGGCGACCGAGAAGCCCTGGTAGACCAGATCGTCGCCGCACACGCCAAGCACGGCATTCTCGCTGCGCAGGAAGTGGCAGATGGCACGATGGCTGATCGGCACGCCCTTGGGCTTGCCGGTCGAGCCGGAGGTGTAGATCACATAGGCCGGCTGATCGGGGCTCATCCCGCCACGGACCCGCAGCGGCGCCTCCGCCGGAGCAGCCAGATCGGCGGGCGTCCACACCGGACAGACCGCGATGCCGTCGGCCGCCCGGGCCACCAGCCCCACCGCCCCGGCATCCTGCAGGCACACCGCGACACGCTCGGCCGGCGCATCCGCGTCGAAGGGCAGCCAGGCGGCGCCGGTCTTGGCGATGGCCAGCTGGCAGACCAGCAGCTCGATACCGCGGGGCAGCCACAGGCCGACGATGTCACCGGGCCCGACGCCCTTGCCGATCAGGTGATGGGCAACCAGGCTGGCCCGCAGGTCCAGCTCACGATAGCTCAGCCGATGCGGGCCCTGGACCAGCGCCGGACGATCCGGCTGGCGGGCGGCAGTGGCTTCGAACAGGTCGGCGAGCGTCTCGTCGACCAGTAGTTCCGGGCAATGGGCCCCTCTGATGATCACCAACTATCCAATCCTGACAACACGCGTTCATGGGGAATTCAAGTGCGGCCCGAACGGAACGACGTGCCGGGCCCGGCTGAACGGGCGGTGCTGTGAAGCCTGGCGGATGTTGTTTCGATACCTGGAGCCCCCCGATCGGGCCTGCTTCTGGCAAGGCCCGCCGGGGCCCGGATTTTACACCCGGGGGCAGCGCGGCATCATGGGTCGCTGCGCATATGCCGGCCATTCATCACGGCACGCGGGGCCAGGTCGGACGGGGGCCGCCGGAAAGAGCTGCGAGGGCCGCTGCGGGCGACTGGTCGGCGCGCAGCACGAAGGCATCGAATCCGCAGCGGGCCATTGCGGAGAGCTGGTCTGGCAGCACATCTCCGATGGCCCGCAGCTCGCCTGCAAAACCGTGGCGCTGGCGCAGCAGGCGGGCCTGGGAGTAGGCCCGGCCATCGGTGAACACCGGAAAACGCAGGGCAATCACCGGCAGCGTCGGCAGGTCCGGCAGGAGCCGCAGCGGGTCTTCATCGGGCTGCAGCCACACGCCACAGGCGGCCCGCAGCCCATTCCGGCGCTCCTCGAGCCAGCGCGGAAGAGGCAGCAGGATGCGCCCCTCGGCCGGCAGGGGCGCGGCGTCCCCCTCCCCGCTTTCGGGCAGCAGCTGCCAGAGGTCTTCGGTAATGAGCCCGTCCCTGATCAATGTGCTCATGCGGCAATCCCTCCGTAGACACGGGCCTTGAAGGGCTCCAGGCCGAGTCGCTCGACGGCGTCGATGAAGATCTCCCCGTCGTGGCGGTGCTCCACGTAGACCTGCAGCAGGCGCTGGATGACCCCGGGGATCTGCTGCGCGGCAAAGGCCGGGCCGATCACCCGGCCCAGCGCAGCGCGGTTGCCTTCGCGGCCGCCGAGGGTGACCTGGTACCACTCCTCGTTGTTCTTATCCACGCCGAGGATGCCGATGTGGCCGATGTGGTGGTGGCCGCAGGCATTGACGCAGCCGGACATGTTGAGCTCCAGCGGCCCCAGGTCGAACTGGTAGTCGAGATCATCGAAATGCCGCTGGATGGCCTCGGCCACCGGAATGGAGCGGGCGTTGGCAAGGGAGCAGAAGTCGCCGCCGGGGCAGCACACCAGGTCGCTGAGGAGGCCGATGTTGGGGGTGGCGAGGCCCAGGGTACGCAGCCCTTCCCACAGGGCGAAGAGGTCGTGGCGGGCCACGTGGGGCAGGACCAGGTTCTGCTCGTGGCTGACCCGGATCTCGCCGGCGCTGAAGCGCTCGGCCAGGTCGGCGATGCCGTCCATCTGCTCGGCGGTGGCATCGCCAGGGGGCACGCCGGTCTTCTTCAGGGAGACGGTGACGATGGCCCGGCCGGCCACCCGGTGCGGCGCCACGTTGCGCTCCACCCAGCGGGCGAAGGGTTTGTTGCTATCGACCAGGGCGTTCAGGGCGGCCGTGCCGTCGTCCGGGAGGGCGGCGGCGTCGCGGGTGAAGAAGGCTTCCATCTCGCGGAAGGCGGCGTCGGCAATGCAGCCGGAGCCCCCCCGGCTCCACGCCCATTCGTCCTCCACCTCGCGGCCGAAGGCCTCGAGGCCCAGGTCCTTGACCAGGATCTTGATGCGCGCCTTGTACTTGTTGTCGCGGCGGCCGTGACGGTTATACACCCGCAGGATGGCGTCGAAATAGTTGAGGAGCTCTTCGCGGGGCAGGAAGTCCTTCAGCACCTTGCCGACCATGGGGGTGCGGCCGAGGCCGCCGCCCACCAGCACCTGGAAGCCGATGCGGCCCTCCCCGTCCCGCCGCGCCACCGCACCGATGTCGTGGAAGCGCACAGCCGCCCGGTCCTCGCCGCCCCCCGACAGGGCGATCTTGAATTTGCGCGGCAGGTAGAGGAATTCCGGGGCGAGGGTGGACCACTGGCGCAGGATCTCGCAGTAGGGGCGCGAGTCCAGCAGCTCGTCGGCGGCGACGCCGGCGAAAGGGTCCGTGGTGATGTTGCGCACGCAGTTGCCGGAGGTCTGGATGGCGTGCATCTGCACCCCGGCCAGCTCGGCCAGGATGTCCGGCGCCTCTTCCAGGCGCACCCAGTTGTACTGGATGTTGCAGCGGGTGGTGAAGTGGCCGTAGCCCCGGTCGTAGCGGCGGGCGATGTCGGCGAGCTTGCGTAGCTGGTGGCTGGCCAGGGTGCCGTAGGGAATGGCCACCCGCAGCATGGGCGCGTGGCGCTGGATGTAGAGGCCATTCTGCAGGCGCAGGGGGCGGAACTCGTCCTCCCCCAGGCTGCCATCGAGAAAGCGCCGCATCTGGTCGCGGAACTGGAGGACACGTTCGTCCACCAGGCGCTGATCGGTCTCGTTGTAGCGGTACATGTGGGTTCTCTCCGCGGAGTTCTGTCGGTGTCGGTCAGGGCAGCACGAAGGTGCTCTTCTCGCTGATGCGGGTGGCCGGGTCCTGCACGGCGCGGATCTCGAAGTGGATGGGATGGGCCCCGGTGGGGCCGGCATCGGCCGGCACGGCCACCGTCGCATGCACTTCGCGGATCCCCCCCGGCACGCCAGCGAAACGGCTGGCGCCGACCAGCTCGATGCCCGGCAAGCCGCTCACCGACACCTCGAAGTCGCGGGCCTCCTCGACCAGGTTCATCAGCTTGAGGGTGTAGGCGTTCTCGATGCGGCCATCGGCCGCCTCGCGGGCCAGGCTGCCCCGGTCGCGCAGGATGTCCACCAGCAGCAGCGAGCGCTGGGTGGCGGTCCATGCACCGAGGGCGACGAAGAGCGCGATCAGGCCACCATACACCGCCAGGCGCGGCCGGCCGCCCCGGGCCGGCTTGCCGGCCAGTTCCTGCTCGGAGGCGAAGCGGATCAGGCCCGCCGGCTTGCCGACCCGCGTCATCACCTCGTCGCAGGCATCCACGCACAGGCCGCAGTTGATGCACTGGTACTGCAGGCCATCACGGATGTCGATGCCGGTGGGGCAGACCTGCACACAGATGCCGCAGTCGACGCAGTCGCCCTTGGCGCTCTTGATACCAGTGCTGCCGCTCGCCGCCCGGGCCTGCCGGCTGCGGGGTTCGCCGCGCTGCACGTCGTAGCTGACGGTGCGGGTGTTGCTGTCGAACATCACCCCCTGGAAGCGCGAGTAGGGGCACATGTGCTGGCACACCGCCTCCCGGGCCAGGCCGGCCTGCACATAGGTGAACACCGCGTAGAAGAGCAGCCAGAAGATCTCCCAGGGGCCCAGCTGCCAGTCGGCGATGGCGGGCAGGAGCTCGCGCACCGGGGTGAAGTAGCCGACGAAGGTGATCGCTGTCCAGGCGGCAAAGAGGCCCCACAGCAGGTGCTTACTGCCGCGCAGGAGCAGCTTGCGGGCCGAGGTGGGCGCCTGGTCCAGCTTGAGGCGGGCCAGGTGGTCCCCCTCGACGCGGGTCTCGATCCACATGAAGATCGAGGTATAGACGGTCTGCGGGCAGGCAAAGCCGCAGAACAGCCGCCCCGCCACCGCCGTCACGAGGAACAGCCCGGTGGCCGCCAGGATCAGGGCAATCGCCAGCAGCAGCGCATCCTGCGGCCACAGCACAAGGCCAAACAGGCGGAGCTTTTCGTGGGCGATGTCGAAATGCACCGCCTGCTGGCCGTTCCATTGCAGCCAGCAGCTGCCGAAGAAGATCAGCTGGGTGACCCACACCACGGCCCAGCGCAGGCTGTTGAAGCGGCCACGCACCTCCCGGGCGTGGATCTTTCCTTTCTTGCGGTAGAGCTCGAGCTTGGCTTCGCGGACTTTATTGACGGGTGCAGGTGCGTTCATCGCGGTGTTCCTCCTGCACTGGAGTAGAACACCGGGACAAATATGGAAACAGATTCAGGCGGTCAGATATCTGATAGACACAGATTACGATCCCCACGCGCCACGCGGGAATTCAGATCCAGGCACCCGCCAGGGGCAGGCCCCGGTAGGCCCGCAGCCAGGCCGCAAAATCGTCGGGCGCCAGGGGACGGCTGAGCAGGTAGCCCTGCAGCTGGTCACAGCCATGCCGTTTCAGAAAATGCACCTGCGCCTCGGTTTCAACACCTTCGGCCACCACCTGGATGCCCAGGCTGGCCGCCATGCCGAGAATCGCCCCGGCAATCGCGCTGCCCTCGGGATCCCCCGGGATGTCGCTGACGAAGGAGCGGTCGATCTTGAGGGTGTTAACCTTGAAGCGCCGGAGATAGGCCAGCGACGAATGCCCCGTACCGAAGTCGTCGATGGCCAGGCTGGTACCCATGGCAGCCAGCCGGGACAGGATGCGCTGGCCGGCCTCCCGGTCTTCCATCAGCGTGCTCTCCGTCAACTCGACCTCGAGCAGCTCGGGCGCCAGACCGTGCCGTGCCAGGGTCTGCGCCACCATGTCGGGCAGCGTCTCGTGCTGGAACTGGCGTGCCGAGAAATTGACGGCCAGCCTCAGGGGCGGCTGCCCCTCGGCGCGCCAGGCGGCAAGCTGGGCACAGGCCGCGTCGAGTACCCATTCACCGACCGGGATGATCAGCCCGGTCTCTTCCAGGATCGGTACGAAGCGGTCCGGGCCGATCGGCGGCTGGTCTCCGGAGTTCCAGCGCAGCAAGGCCTCGACACCGACGATGGCACCACTCGCAAGATCGGCCTTGGGCTGGAAATGCAGGTGGAAGGCGTTCTGGTCCACGGCCTGGCGCAGGCGCGCCTCCAGCGCATGCCGCTCGGCCATCTCGCGGTTCAGCGCCTCGTTATAGAAGAAATAAGTGTTTCGCCCCCGCTCCTTGGCCCGGTACATGGCCAGATCGGCCTGGCGGATCAGGTCGTCCGCGTCCAGCCCGGCGCTGGCGTCAGGGTAGACGGTGACCCCGATGCTGGCGGAGATATGCAGCGCCGGCCCGCCAAGCTCGAAGGGGGTGACCAGCACGGCCAGGATGCGACGGGCAATCTGCGCCGCGGCGTCGGTGGTCGGGATGCCTTCGGCGATCACCGTGAACTCGTCACCGCCCAGGCGCGACAGGCTGATTGCCGGAGCGCCGTCCTCGGCGCGGTCACTCCCGAGCTCCCGCTCCAGCTCGGCGGCCACCTGCTTGAGCAGGCGATCACCGACCTCATGCCCCAGCGCTTCGTTGATGGTCTTGAAGCGATCCAGGTCCAGGAATATCAAAGCCAGCCGGTCTCCCCGGCCACGCACGCGGGCCATCGCCTGGGCGAGCCGGTCACGGAACAGGCTGCGGTTGGGCAGGCCGGTCAGGCTGTCGTAGTGGGTCAGGTAGGTGAGGCGGGTCTCGGCCTGCTTGCGGTCGCTGATGTCGCGCACCACCGCGATGAAGCGCGGCTTGCCGGCGTGGCTGACCTCGCTGACCCGGAGATCGACCGGGAAGGCCTCCCCCGCGCCCCGGAAGGCGATGGCTTCCCGCGGAACACTGCGCAAGGCCGGCATGCTGCCCTGGGCGGAGAGGCGTGCCAGGGGCTCCAGCAGGGCGGCGACCGAAGTGCCCCGCAGCAGGGCCGGATCGCGCCCGAACATCAATCCGATGGCCGGATTGCAGGACGTGATGCAGCCCTCGGGCGTGAACATCAGGATGCCCTCGGGCGAATTCTGGAAAATGACCCGCAGGTGCTCCCGCAAGTCCTTGAGCGCCGTGCGCTGCCCGCGCCGGAAGCTCGCCAGCGCAGGCCGCATCATCCGGGGCAGCAGGCGCCTGGCCCAAAACACCAGTCCGAGCCCAAGGGCGACGCCAAACAGCACGGCAAGCCCGATCCTGGAGCCGGATGGCGCCAGCCAGGCAAGGCCCTGCATGCCGTGGCAGCGCACCGGCACTCTGTCGCACCACGCCTT
Source organism: Zoogloea sp. (assembly GCA_009026175.1). Lineage (GTDB taxonomy): Bacteria > Pseudomonadota > Gammaproteobacteria > Burkholderiales > Rhodocyclaceae > Zoogloea. The sequence goes on from WBTZ01000034.1 coordinate 27,250, forward strand.
GCGGAGGCGCTCGACCACACCGGCTCCAGTGAGATCCTGCATCTGTCCTGTCCTTTGTTCGGTCACGGAGGTGGCACCTCCGTCATGGCCGCGGCGACCTGGCAGGCAGGGCCGAAGGCACCGGACTGCAGAAGGAAAAATGCGAATGACGTCACCGCGGAGATGACAACTACGGCACAAATGGCGCCCGCTTTGGCCCGGTCGTGTTATTTGTTGTCACACCACGTCTGGCCTCGGCGCCCAACCCGGCCTGACCCCGAGCACCGGGATGCTGCGCCCAGGCGGGCCCCAGCTCAGCGTCCGGGCACGGCCAGCATGGTCTCCGCCGATCCCGGCGCCCCCCCTTGTCCTGCCGCCAGGCACGGCGCAGGGTCGCCACCATTCTGGGGAGCGGACATCCAGCGGATCAGGGTGGCGTACAGCCGGTCGGGATCGACCGGCTTGGCCACGTGGTCGTTCATGCCCGCCGCAAGGCAAGCCTGGCGGTCCTCCTCGAAGGCATTGGCGGTCATCGCCAGGATGGGCACCGCGTTGCGCTCGGGCAGGTTGCGAATTGCCCGGGTGGCGGCGAGTCCGTCCATGTTGGGCATCTGCACATCCATCAGGATCAGGTCATAGTCCTGCACGGTGGCCTTGGCCAGGGCCTGGATGCCATCGTTGGCCACCTCCACCTGCAGGCCGGCCTCCCGGAGCAGGTCCAGGGCCACCTCCTGATTGATCGGGTTGTCCTCGGCGATCAGGACGCGACGCCCCCGCAGGGGAGCCAGGTCGATCGCCGGCAGCTCCGCCGGACTACCCTCCGGCAGCTTGGGGCCGCCGGACGAGAGGGATTCCAGCAGGGCGTCGTGGAGCGTCGACGGCGTCACCGGTTTGTAGAGGCGGCCGCTGATGCCATGCTCCTGCAGCAGGCTGGCCGGCCAGTCCCTGCCGAAGGCCGACACCAGCACGATGCGGGGCGCCGGCTGGCATCCCAGCATCTGGATCCGCCGGCTGGCCTCGAGGCCGTCCATTTCCGGCATGGCCCAGTCCATCAGGACCAGGTCGTAGGGCTCGCCCCGGGCCGCCGCCAGGGCCACCTCAGTAACCGCTTCCTGCCCCGAAGCGGCTTCGCCGATCCGGTAGGCAAAGGCCTCCAGCATGCCGCCCAGCGCTTCGCGCGCATCGGCGATGTCATCCACCACGAGAATCCGCGTCTCTGCGGGCAGGGGCACCGGGCGGGCTGCCGGATCGACACGCAGCCCCTGCTCCAGCGGCACCTCGAACCAGAAGGTGCTGCCCTCGCCCAGGCGGCTGGACACGCCGAGCTCGCCGCCCATCAGGTGGACCAGCCGCTCACTGATGGCGAGCCCGAGGCCGGTGCCGCCGAATCGCCGCGAGGTGGACACGTCCGCCTGCTCGAAGGCCTGGAACAGGCGCTGCTGCTGCTCGTCACTGAGGCCAATGCCGCTGTCGATCACCTCGAAACGTACCCGCAGCCGCTCGCCCTCCCGATCCCGCAGCAGGGCACGCACGATCACGCTGCCGTTCTCGGTGAACTTGAGGGCGTTGCTGGCGAAGTTGAGCAGCACCTGGTAGAGGCGCATCCGGTCCCCCCGCAGCACCTGCGGCAAGGACGGATCGATGCAGTTGATGAGCTCCAGCCCTTTCTCGACGGCCCGGGCCGCGATCAGGTCGTTGAGACTGCGGAAGACGCGCTCCAGGTCAAAATCGTCTACTTCGATGGACAGCTTGCCGGCCTCGATCTTCGAGAAATCGAGGATGTCGTTGATGATGCCCAGCAGGTGCTGAGCGGCCTGGGCCACCTTGTCGAGGCGCTGCACGCTCTGTGAATCGGCCACGTCGCGCCGGATCAGGTGAGTCAGGCCGATGATGGCGTTCATCGGGGTCCGGATCTCGTGACTCATGTTGGCCAGGAAGGTGCTCTTGGAGTGGCTGGCCTCCTCCGCCACCTCCTTGGCCACCGCCAGCTCGCGGGTGCGCTGGCTGACCAGATCCTCCAGATGCAGCTGGATGTCGCGCAGGGCGCGGGTGCGCTGGTCGAAGTTCTGGGCCAGCTCCTCCAGCTCGTCATTGGTGCCCAGCGGCGCGCACTGGCGTTCGACGCTGCCGTCGGCCTCCTTGACCCGTTGGCGCAGGAGCAGGATCGGGCGCGACACCGAGGCGCTGATCCAGTAGGCGATGGCGATCGCCGCCAGGGTGAACAGCAGCCCGACCAGGGCCACATCGCGGACCGCCTTGTTGGCCGGCTGCAGGTAATGCTCCCGCGGCGCCATCACGTCGAGCTCGAGGCCGATGTCGGAGAAGAAGCCGGCCCCGTCGCGGGCGATCGGGCGGCTCGCCACCAAGGTGTCGCCCGCGCTGCCGGGAGCCTGCTCGTAGAGCGTGGTGCTGCCGCTGCGCAGGCGGTAACCAAGCAGACCGTCGCGGGGCAGCACCCGCTGGGTGACCGCGTTCAGGTCAAAGACCACCACCAGCGCACCCTGGGTGGTCTGGTAATACACCACCGGCACGAAGACCACCCACTGGCTGCGCTGCGGATCGATCATGTAGCTGACCACCGCGTTGGCCAGGGAGCTGCGCAGGGCGGCTGAATCGAGATAGGTGGGCAGGGTCTCGAGGCTGGAATAGACCGGCTTGCCGTCGAAGCCGAGCAGGGCCACGGCGCGGACATCCCGCCCTTCACTGAAGTTCTTGACCAGCTCGGGCAGGTAGCTGTGGCGCCCCTGCGCATCGTTCAGGCCGTTGATCACCAACGGGTTCTTGACCAGCACCGTGGCGCTTTCGAGGAGGTACTCGATGCGCTGCAGGAACAACTCGCTCCCCTGCCGCCCACGCTGCTCGAGTTCGCCGGTGAGGTTGTCAGTGATGGTGGCATGCAGGCGCAAGGCCACCGTACTCGCCACGGTGAGCATGGCGATCGCCACGAAACCACCGAACACCCAGGTGATCCGGCGCTTCAGGCTGTGCGTGAAGTAGTCGAGCTTGAACATGGCTCAATCCGCCGGGACGATCCGCCCCCGTCCGTCGAAACGGGCCAGCTTCAGCTGGCTGCGATCGAGTGCATCATGGCGCTCCGGGGTGAAGGCCGGGCGGTAGTCCTTCATGACACCCGAATAGCCAACCCCCGACTCCAGCGCATTGCGGATCGCCCCCCGGTCCGGCGAGCTGGCCCGGGTCACCGCCCGCGCCAGCAGCTGGACTGCATCGTAGGCGTGGGCGCTGCCCATCAGCGAGGGCACCGGCGCGCCGTTGCCCAAGCCATAGCGCTGTCGGTAATTGCCGAGGAAGGTGGCAAAGCTGCGGTTCCTCAGGGCATCCTCCTCCACCACCGACTGTACGAAGCGCAGGTCCACCTTCTCGAGGCGGGCCTGGTTGGCCCCCCAGAAATCACCGCCGACCAGGGCCCAGTGGGCAAACACCGGAATCGGCCTGTCCTGCCGGGCCAAGGCCTTTACCACGACCCCGGCCTCGATGCCATTGCCGACAAAGACGATGGCCTGGCGGCCGGCCCGGACCAGCTCATCCACCGTCGCATCGATCCCCGCGTCGCCATCCTGGAACCACACCAGTTCCACGTTGCCGGCCGGCAGGCGCTCGAGCAGCGGCCGCAGGGCCGCCTCGTTGCTGCGCCCCCAGGGCGACTGCTCGATGAGCACCGCCAGCCGTGAATGCCTGCGCAGGGCCCGCTCCAGCAGGAAGGGCGCCACCTGCGTATCGTTGATGGAGACCCGGAAGGTGTAGCTGGGCCGGTGATCGTGCAGCGTGATGCCCTGGGCCGCGGCCCAGGGCACCAGGTAGGGCATCTTCAGGCGGTGGATGTCATCGAGCTCCTCCGTCACCACCGTGCTGTGCATCCCGCCCATCACGGCCAGCACCGAGGGGATGGAAGCAAAGAGCTCAAGGTTGCGCCGCCCCGCCATGGGATTGGCCGCATGGTCGCGGGCCAGCAGGCGCAGCGGCGCCCCCAGCAGCCCCCCCTTGCGGTTGATGTCGTCGATCGCCATCTGGGCGCCCCGGTAGATCGCCCCACCGGCCTGGGCGCCCCGCGCCGACAGATCGGCGTCGAGGGCCAGCACCCAGGGCTGGCGGCCCTTCGCCTCGCCGCTCCGGGCGGCCTGGGCAAAGCGCAGCTCCTCGGTCTTGGCGAGGAGGTCGTAGCCCACTTCGAACCCGAACTTGTCGGCGATCGGCGCCATGACCTGGGCGAAATGGCGCCGCTCGTCCGCCGAGAGGGTGTGGACCTCGACGCCTGCGGCCCGGATCCGGGCGATGAAATCGGCCTCCCGCCGGGCAGTCTCCTGGCGCTCCCAGAGGGTCAGCTCGCGGGCCGTCTGGCGGATGATCTCGCGCATCTCCGGCGACAGGGTCTCGTACACCTTGCGGCTCGCCGAAAAGACATAGGCAAGGTAGGCGTGGTTGGACAGGGTCAGATGCTTCTGGACCTCGTGGAAGCGCATGCCCACGATGGCCACCAGGGGGTTCTCCTCACCGTCCACCGCGCCGTCCTTGAGGGCCTGGTAGGTGGCATGAAAGTCGATGGGGATGGGCGTGGCGCCCAGGGAGGCAAACTGGTCGGCGATCAGCGGGCTCTTCATCGTCCGGATGCGCAGCCGGGCGAAGTCTTCCGGGCGGCGGATCGGCGTATTGGCGGTGAATTGCTTGAAGCCGTTCTCCCAGAAGGTCAGGCCCACCAGGTCGATGCGGCCGAGCTTGGAGAGGAGCAGCTCGCCCGGCTCGCCGTCCAGCATGGCATACAGCTCGTCTCGCCCGGAAAAGTAGAAAGGCAGGTCCGCGTACTGCATGGCCGGAACGGCCGAACTGAGCTTGGCCGTCGGCGTCAGGACCAGGTCCAGGCTGCCGTTGCGCGCCATCTCCAGCATCTGGTCGTCGCTGCCCAGCTGCTGGTCGGGATGCACCGTGATCCTCAGGCGGCCGTTGCTGCGCTCGGCGACCCGCTCGGCAAAGAGCTCCGCCGCTGCATGCAGGGCACTGCCGGCAGCAATGTTGAGCCCCAGCCGCAACTGTCGCGCCTCCGCCACCGGCGCCGCTGCACGCTCGACGGGCGTGCCTCCCCCCTGCGGGCCCGTGCCGCCACCGGCCAGCCACCACAGGCATGCGGTCACGAGGGCGCCGACAACGCCCAGCACGATGACCGATCTCGCTGACACCCTGCTCATTTCAGCGTTCTCCGCCTTTCCTGCAAGAGTGCGCAATAACCATATCAGCGTGGATGTTATTCGATGTTACGAATTTTAACCTAGATGCCCATCGCCGATCGCCTGTATCCACCTACATCCATGCATGACAGATACAACAAGCGGATAGCCCCCCACCCCCCGGCAATCCGCCGCGGGACGCACTCACCCTGCCCTTGCCGCGCGACGGCATGTAGGATGCGCGGCACGCTCCCGGATCGACCCCATGCCCGCCTGCCGCCTCCTCGCCGTCTTCCTCATCGCGCTGTTCGTGAACGCCGTGTCCGCCGGCCCGGCCCCCGCCGCGGAAGGCGGCCTGGTGGATGAAGCCGGCTGCGGGGAATGCCATGCCGCCCAGCAGCGCAGCCACGCCGGCTCCCAGCACGCCCGCGCCATGCAGAGCGCCACCGCGGCCACCGTGAAGGGCGTGTTCGATGGCAGCAGCTTCCGCCAGGACGGCCAGCTCACCCGTTTCTTCCGGCGCGGCGGCCGCTTCTTTGTCAATACCGACGGACCGGATGGCCGCCGGCAGGATTTCGAGGTTCGCCACACCTTCGGCCTGGAGCCCCTCCAGCAGTATCTCGTCGCCCTGCCGGGCGGGCGCCTGCAGGCCCTCACCACGGCCTGGGACGTCAAGGGCAAGCGCTGGTACAGCCTGCACCCGGACGAGCGCATCGACTACCGGGACGTGCTGCACTGGAGCCGCCCGCCCCAGAACTGGAACGCCATGTGCGCCACCTGCCACACCACCGGCCTGCGCAAGAATTACGACTCCGCCAATGACCGCTACACCACCACCTACGCAGCCCAGGGCGTGAGCTGCCAGGCCTGCCACGGCCCGGCCGGCGACCATCTGACCTGGGCCCGTGGCCGCGGCGCCGGGGTGGTGCCGCCGCAAAAGGGCTTCGCCGCCGACCTGCGGGCCGGCAACGGGCAGGTCCAGGCCGAGGCCTGCGGCTACTGCCATGTGCTGCGCGCCACGCTGACCCCCGCCTACCCGGTCGGCCAGCCCTTGCTCGACCACACCCTGCCTGTCGGACTGCCCGCCGGGCGCTACTTCAACGACGGCCAGCAGCGGGACGAGGTCTTCAACCTCGGCTCCTGGCAACAGAGCCGCATGCACGCCAGGGGGCTGACATGCACCGACTGCCATGATGCCCACTCGGGCAAGACCCGGGCGCCCGGCAACGCCTTGTGCACGGGCTGCCACAACCCTGCCGGCCCCGCCGCGGGCTCCCACGTGGACACCCGTGGGCTGCAGCACAAGGACTACGACAGCCCCGCCCACCACCACCACAGCGCACCGGTGAGCTGTGTCGAGTGCCACGCCCCCAAGCGCACCTACATGGGCGTCGATCCTCGCCTCGATCACGCTTTCCGCATCCCGCGGCCGGACCTTTCGGCAGAGACCGCCTCCCCCAATGCCTGCAACCTCTGCCATGCGGACAAGGACCCCGCCTGGGCCGCCAGCGCCGTGGCGGGCTGGTACGGAGAAGGCCGCCGCGCCGAATACCACTACGGCCAGGCCTTCGCCGCCGCCCGCAACATGCGGCCCGGCGCCGCTGCCGGGCTGCTGCGGATCGCCGGCGACCCCGCGCAGCCCGCCATCGTCAGGGCCGAAGCCCTGGAAGAGCTGGCCGCCTATCCCGGTCCCGCCGCGGCCCGCCTGGCCCTGGCCGCCCTGGCCGAAGCGGACGGCAGGCTGCGCATCGCCGCGACCCATGCGGTGACAGCCCTCGCCCCCCGGGAGGCCTTGCGCGACCTGCAGCCACTCCTCCGGGACCCCCTGCGCGCCGGGAAGCCTGGCTGGCCGCCCGCCGGGAAGCCGAGGCCGCCGCCCGGGAGAACGCCGACTTCCCGCAATCCTGGGTGGGCCTGGCCCCGCTGCTGGAGGCCAGCGGCGACACCCGCGGCGCCGAGCAGGCCCTGCGCCAGGCCCTCCGGCTCGACCCGACCTACCTGGCCGGCATCGTCAACCTGGCCGACCTGCTGCGCCGCCAGGGGCGGGAAAGCGACGCCGAAGCCCTGCTCCGCGACGGTCTCAAGCGCCTCCCGCGGGAGGCCGCCGTGCACGAGGCCCTGGCCCTGGCCCTGATCCGCCAGCAGCGCAAGGCCGACGCCCTGGCCTTGCTGGCCCGGGCCAGCACCCTGCCTTCGGCCAGTGGCCGCACGGCCTACCTGCATGCCGCGCTGCTGGCCGACGCGGGGCGCCGGGACGAAGCCATCCGGGTCCTGTCAGGGGCCACCCGTGAGCGCGGCGAGCGGGACCTGCTGCTGGCCCTCGCCAGCTACCAGCGCCAGGCCGGCGACACCGCGGCGGCCGAGGCAAGCCTGCGCCGCCTGGCCGGGATCAACCCGGACGATCCGGCCCTGGCCGGGCGACGCCCGCCCTCCCCACCTCAGGAGGCGCCCCGGCCATGACCCTGCGCGAACGCTTTCTCGACCTCCAGGACTGCCTGCAGACCCACCAGGACCTGTGGCAGGCCTCCCCCTTCTACCTGCGCCGGCCAGCCTGGTGCGTGCAGTGGCCGGGCCTGGCCGAAGCGGCCCTGGAGCTGGACGACACCACGCTGGCCACCCTCGCCGACAACCCGGAAGCCCTGTATGCCTGGCTGGCCCTGCATTTCCCGGACGCCGAGCGGCTTGCCGCCCTGTGCCAGCTGCCCGCTCTGCCCGCCCGCCAGCTGGCGCCCACCAGCCCGCATTTCGACTGGGAGATCCCGCTGCGCAAGCGCCTGCAGATCGAGGCCTTCGCCAGCCATGCCCCCGCCTCGCCAGCGCCGCTGCTGGAATGGTGTGCCGGCAAGGGTCACCTGGGCCGGCGCGTGGCTGTCAGCGATCAGCAGCCTGTAAGTTCATTGGAGATCGATGCCGCGCTCTGCGAGGACGCCCTGCGCCTGGCCCGGCGGGCCCGCATCGAGCAGACGGTGGTGTGCGCTGACGCCCTGGCGGCGGGCTCCCGCCCCCTGCTCAAGGGACGTAGCGTGCTGGCCCTGCACGCCTGCGGCGAGCTGCACCGGACCCTGGTGCGCAACGCGGCCGAGGACGAAGCCCACGCCTACCGCCTCGCCCCCTGCTGTTATTACCGCGGGGCCCAGGACGGCTACCGCCCCCTCAACCGGGATGCGGACCTGCCGTTGGACGGCAACACCCTGCGCCTGGCCGTCACCGAAACCGTCACCGCGCCGCAGCGCATCCGCGAGCGGCATGCCCGCGACCAGGCCTGGAAGCTCGGCTTCGTCGCCCTGCGCAACGCCATCCTCGGCGAGGCCATCCGCCCCTTCAAGCCGGTGCCCGGCAGCTGGCTGTCAGGCGATTTCGCAGATTACTGCCGCCGCCTGGCCGAGCGCGAAGGCCTGGCGCTGGACGGGGGGCTCGACGCCGCCCGCTGGCTCGCCGTCGGCGAACAACGGCGTGGCGAAGTCCGCCGCCTGGAACTGGTCCGCCACGCCTTCCGCCGCCCACTGGAAATCTGGCTCGCCCTGGACGTGGCGCTGGGCCTGGAAGAAGCCGGCTTCCAGGCCCGCCTCGGGACCTTTTGCGAACGCAGCCTGACGCCCCGCAACCTGATGGTGGTGGCGGAGCGCTAGATGCAGGGGCGGCTGAAGCCGCCCCTGCAGAACCTTACAACCCCACCTCTTCCCGGCTGCGGGTGCAGGTGTCGATGATGGAATAGATCAAGGCCTTGATCGGGTCGATCAGGTCGGGGATGTGGCTGACGCCCATGCCGCCCAGGCCGTCGGTGAACTCCTCCGGCATGTCCTTGTCGCCGATCCACGGGTAGCCGACGCGCACCAGGGGCAGGCCGAGCTTGCAGATCGCGGCGGCGTCGGTCTGGCCGGACAGCTTGGGGGCGCCCGGGTAGGGCTGACCACCGTGGGTCTCGCTCCAGGCCCGTTCGGCGCTGCGGATGATCCAGTTCGAGGGATCGGTGCGGGAGCCCGGCACGGCGGCGATCATCTCCCATTCCGCGTCGATCTCCGGGTAGCGGTCGATGATGTCACGCATCACGGCGCCAAACTCCGCCTCCACCGAAGCAGTGCTCTGCTGCGGGTTGGTCCGCATGTCCAGGTAGATCTCCGTGGCGGCCGAGGGGAAGGCCGGACGCTCCGGCCAGCCAGACCGCACGGCGGCGATCCAGCCTTCCGGGGCGATCTGGTCGGAGGTGTGGCGACGGGTGTATTCCGGCAGCCAGGCCTCCAGCTCGAGGATCAACCGGGCGGCCGGCACGATGGAGCTGCGGAAGCCTGGCGTGCCACGGGGAATGCCGGAATAGCCCAGCGAGCCCTTCACTGTGACCTTGAACCAGCACATGCCGGGGTGCTCGTAATAGACCTCGTTCCACGGCTTGAGGATGATCCCGAAGTCGGCGGTGACGCCGTTCATCATCATGTGGCTGACGCCGCTGGACAGCCCGTAGTGGCTGCGCTCGGGCACCACCACCGGCATGCCGCCACCGGCAAAGGCCAGCACCAGGTCACCCTTGAGGGGAATGCCGGCGTCGCGCACCGCGTGCACGGCCTCGGTGAGGGCGGCCACCATGCCCTTCGGGTTGGAGGCGCCGAGGCCGATCACGGTCTCACCACGCGCCTGGGCCTTGGGCAGCATGTCGTCGCGCAGCTCGGGGCCGACCCAGGGGATGTCGTGCTCGGGGATGGCCTCGATGTGGGTGTCGATGGGCGCGTAGAGCATCAGGGCCGGGCCGCTGCCGTCTCCGGCCAGCCGGCCGTAGGCATTGCCGGTGATCGGATTGACCGGCTGGTAAGTCGCCTTAAGCCCCATGCCGCGCATGTAGTCGGCCATGAACTCGCTGGCCGGGCGCTCAGCGCCGGTGGGGCTGTGGATGTCCACCAGCTGCATGTTGAGCTGCTGCAGGCGGGACGCGTCGATGCGGGCACAGGCGGCCTCGTACCAGGCCTTCTGGCGGGCATCGAATTCCTTGTGGGGGGTAGCCATTCTTCTATCCTTTCGGGGTCGGGCGTTCAGATAACCGGAGTCCATTCGGCCGACTGCTCGGCCATCCACCAGGCGGTGCCGATCAGCCGGTCATCGTCTGCGTGGGCGCCGATGGCCTGCACGCCGAGGGGCAGGCCCTGGGCGCCGCGGCCCACCGGGTAGCTGATGCAGGGCACGTGCAGGAAGGTCCAGATGCGGCTGAACAGGGGGTCGCCAGTGGCGGCCAGCCCCTTGGGCGCCTCGCCGATGGCCGCCGGCGCGATCAAGGCATCCACCTCGCGCAGGATGTCGGCCAGTTCGGCGCGGCAGCGCGCGGCCAGGGCCTGGGCTTCGGCCACTGCGGCATCGGAACAGGCGCGGCCCTTCTCCAGCAAGGCGCGCAGCTCCGGGCTCAACAGTGCGGGCTGCTCACGCCATTCGCGCTCCAGGTGACGGGCGCCCTCAGCCATGAAGATCAGGGTCTGGGCTTCGATCAGGGCGGTGAAGGACGCTGGCAACTCGATGTCCACCAGGCTCGCGCCGGCCTTGCCGAGGCGATCCACGGTGCGCAGGAAGGCCTCCTGCATGTCGGCGTCGGCCTTGTCCCACATCGGCGTGCGGCACACCCCGATACGCGGCGCAGCCCCCGCCGGCTCGGAGGGCGCCCGGACCGGCTGGCTGCGCGACATCACCTGGCGGGACAGGGACAAGTCCTCGAAATGGCGCACGAATACGCCCAGGGTGTCGAGGGACGGGGCCAGGGCATGCAGGCCGCCATAGTTGAAATCGTCGAAGGTCGGCTTGTAGCCGATGATCCCATTGAAGCTTGCCGGGCGGATGATGGAGCCGGCCGTCTGGGTGCCGAGGCTCAAGGCCACGTGGTAGTCGGCCACCGCCGCCGCCGAACCACTGGAGGAGCCGCCCGGCGTATGGGCCAGGTTATGCGGGTTGGCGGTCTTGCCCGGGTGGTAGGTGGCGAACTCGGCAGTCACCGTCTTGCCCAGGATCACCGCGCCGGCGGCCCGCAACTGGGCCACAGACGGCGCGTCCTTGCCCGGCCGGTGCCCGGCGTAGATCGGCGACCCGTAGGCGGTGGGCATGTCGGCGGTGTCGATGATGTCCTTCAAACCCACTGCCACACCATGCAGCGGACCAACGGGCGGGCGGGCATCCGCGGCGCGCGCCTGGGCCAGGGCGGCCGACGGATCGATATGGATCCAGGCCCCCACGGAGGCCTCCCGCTCGGCAATGCGGGCAAGCAGGGCCTCGGTATAGGCGACCGAGCTGAGCGCTCCCTTGGCAATGCGCCGTGCTGCTTCCGACGCGCTGATGCTGACCAGATTGTCCATCTGCAATCACTCTCCTGTTACGGGTTGGGTGTGGCTCCGGGCCCCACCGGGAAGGGGTCTGTCCGGCCAGGAAAGCGGCGCGTCCACCTGGTTTCAAGCAGGCACTTCCGCCAGCCCGGCCACGAGTCGAAGCTCGTTTGGCGATGCTTGGCGATTGAAGTTTCCTTCTCGTTTGATTTAAAGTCAATTTACTTTTAGACTAAATTCAACGTAAAACAAAATTCAAGATTGCAGCCGCGCGGCGGAACCGGGGGATCCTCTCCTGGTCCCCTCCCTCCCCGCTCCGCCGCGCGTCCTGCATCCCACAACCCAGAGAGAGCCATGACGAAAAAGATCAAATGCGCCCTGATCGGCCCCGGCAACATCGGCACCGACCTGCTGGCCAAACTGCAGCGCAGCCCGGTGCTGGAACCGGTGTGGATGGTGGGCATCGACCCGGAATCGGACGGCCTGAAGCGGGCCCGCGAGATGGGCCTGAAGACCACCGCCGAAGGCGTGGACGGCCTCTTGCCTCATGTGAAGGCCGACGGCGTGCAGATCGCCTTCGACGCCACCTCTGCTTATGTGCACGCCGAGAACAGCCGCAAGCTCAATGAGCTGGGCGTGCTGATGATCGACCTGACCCCCGCCGCCATCGGCCCCTACTGCGTGCCGCCGGTCAGCCTCGTCGAGCACGTCGGGCAATCGCCGT
>WBTZ01000035.1 GCA_009026175.1 Zoogloea sp.
TTCCACCATGTTGCGGCTGGACAGCTCGTTGCGGTCGGTGCCCAGGGTGCTGGCGGCGTAATCCCGGCACAGCCGCTCTTCGGCCACGAAGACCTCGAAGGGCTTGCCGGGGGCCGGCATGACGGCGACCCGCGGGCCGGCCGGGAGGCTGGCGCAGCCCGCCAGGAGCGCCAGCGGAATCAGGCAGGTGACGGCTTTCATTGGGGGCCTCCGGGGGCGGGCGGTGTGGCCGGCGTGGCGCGCCAGCCGCCGGGGCATTCCTTCACGTAGGGGTAGTAGGCCTGGGCGCTGTCGCAGTAGTACCAGTTGCCGCTGGCGGGAGCCTGCTGGGCCGTCACCGCAGGTGTGGCCGGGACGGCTCGCCAGCCTTCGGCGCAGCTTTGTACATAGGGGTAGTAGGCCTGGGCGCTGTCGCAGTAATACCAGTTCTGGGCGGTGGGCTGCGGTTGAACGATGACCGGTTCGACCGGGGGGCTCTGGACGATCACCTGGGGGCGTGGCGCCACGATCTGCGGGTAGAGCAGCAGACCGGTCCCGGCGACCCACCACCAGGGGCTGGGGCCGTAATACCCGTGGGAGCGATAGGATGGGCCCGGGTAGTGGCCGTGTCCACGCGGGCCGTAGGCCTGCGCCGGGATGGCGGTCAGGCTTGCTGCGGCGAGCAGGGCCAGCATCAGGCGTTTGCGTAAGCGGGAGGTTGTCATGATCTTGGGGGCACCATACAGGCGATGGTTCATTGCAGCACTTGCCGGCCCGGCGGTGTGCCAATCCTGCCTTTACAGAGGTAAGCAGATGCGACGGCCGGGGTTTTTTGACACATTTGCTTACGTCTCTATTCCGTCAGGCTTGTGTGCTATTCAATGGTCGGCAGGTGCCGGCTCGGGGACAATGGTACTTGTTTCCTTGTCTGAAGCCGGAGTCCCATGGATGTAAGCAAACTCGTCGTCTCTCTCGGTGTCCTGATCCTGGTGGCGGTGGGGGTGGTCTTTTACATCCAGCTCGACCAGCCCGAACTCGGGCCGTCGCGCAGTAATCCCGCGATTGCCGCGCACGTTGAAGCGGTGCATGGCCCGGCCTTGCGTGCGATGGGTGTCCGCAGCCTCGGAGTGGATCACCGGACGGACGATGTCGTGGTCGTGTTTGCCGGCGGCGGACGCCTTGGCCGCCGGGTCGCTGGCCGCCTCCCGGGGTTGGCCGGGGCGGATGGCTGCGGCGAGGTGGATGTCGGGCTGTCGATCGGAGAGTCGATCACGGCCTGGGGGGGCTCCCGCGATCCGTCGGTCCGATCCCGCCTGGATTGCATCATTGCCGAGGTCCTGAATCAGGCAGCCGAACTGCGTGAGGCCGATTAAACCGGGACGCGGCGGGGTTGCACCGCTATAATCCGGGCGGGAAGTTCGCCAGGCAATCGCGGTGCCGTCAGGCATCGAGGAAAGTCCGGGCCCCGCAGAGCAGGATGCCGGCTAACGGCCGGGCGCCATAGCCTTCGGGTGAAAGCGACGGAAAGTGCAACAGAGAGCAGACCGCCGATGGCTCTTCGGAGCACAGGCAAGGGTGAAACGGTGGGGTAAGAGCCCACCGCGGACGTGGTGACACGGACGGCACGGTAAACCCCATCCGGGGCAAGGCCAAATAGGGGGACGCTGACGCTGCTCGCGGAGTCCCCGGGTAGGCTGCTAGAGCGGCGCGGCAACGCGTCGACCAGAGGAATGATTGCCCGGTGGGTCGTTCTCACGATCGACCCGCTCGACAGAACCCGGCTTATCGGCGGACTTCCCTTTCCCGCCCCTCATCCCCCACTTTTTTCCACCACGGGCCGTTTTTGGGGCCCGATGTTGCGTTGCGACACCCGTTTCCCCTGCTCCCTCCCGTTGGTAGCCCGCGGGCGCCTTGCCGTGGCCCGGGCGGCTGGGATTCATGCAGCACTTTTGCAATGTTTGTATGGCCATTGATTTATAAGCGGATTTCCCCCGCTGGCCGTGTTGCCTTCCTAAGTGCTTGTGTCCAAAAGAAATTTACGTCCGGGTCAGCTTGACCACCTATTTCTTTTGCTCTAAAGTGGGGCGAAGTGGACCAAAGTGGGAAAAAGTGAATTTTTCTGACTGGTCCGGGTGAAGAAGTGGGGGAATCATGTTTCAAGGCGCAGCAGCGCTCACTCTCGATGCGAAGGGTCGCCTGGCGATACCGGCGCGGCATCGGGACGCGCTCGTCAAGCTCGCCGAGAATCAGCTTGTCCTCACTGCGCATCCTCACCGCTGCCTGCTGATTTACCCCGCCCCCGCCTGGGAGCCCATCCGCAACAAGGTTCTCGCCGGCTCCAGCCTCGACCAGCATTCCGCGCTGCTCAAGCGGTTGCTCGTCGGTTTTGCCCGTGATGAAGAGCTCGATTCGGCAGGGCGCGTACTGATCGCTCCCGAGCTGCGCAACTTCGCCCAGCTCGAGAAGCAGGTTCATCTGGTCGGGCAGGGGGATCATTTCGAGTTGTGGTCGGATGCGGGCTGGCAGCGGCAGCAGGAGCAGATCTTTGCCCTGGGTGCCGACCTGATGCCCGCTGGCTGGGAAAATCTGCCGCTGTGACTTCTCCCGCGCACATCACGGTGCTGCTGGAAGAGGCAGTGGAGGCCCTGTCCATCAAGGCGGACGGTGTCTATGTGGACGGCACCTTCGGTCGTGGCGGTCACAGCCGCGCGATCCTGGGCCGGCTGGGGCCTGCAGGGCGCCTGATCGCCTTCGACCGGGACCCGGTGGCGGTGGCGGCAGGGCAGGCCGTGCAGGATGCGCGCTTCGAACTGGTGCATGCGCCGTTTTCGGACTTCGCCGGAGCGCTGGCAGAGCGCGGTATCGACAAGGTCGATGGCGTCCTCCTGGATCTGGGAGTGTCTTCTCCTCAGCTGGATGAGGCGGAGCGGGGCATGAGCTTCAGGTTCGATGCGCCGCTCGACATGCGAATGGATACGACCCGCGGGGTGACCGCGGCGGAGTGGCTGGCGGAAGCGTCGGTCGCAGATATAACCCGGGTGCTGAGGGAATACGGTGAAGAACGGTTTGCTTATGAGATTGCAAAGGCGCTTGTTGCTGCTCGGGCAGGGGGGCATGTTGCGACCACTGGACAGCTTGCCGCGCTCGTGGAAAAAGCGGTCCGCACACGCGAGCCGGGTCAGCACCCTGCGACGCGCACCTTCCAGGCTCTACGGATTTGCGTCAATCAAGAGCTTGAGGAGCTGTCGCTAGTCCTGCCCCAGGTGGTGGCAGCGCTGGCAACACGGGGCCGCCTCGTCGTGATCAGCTTTCATTCCCTCGAAGACCGCATCGTCAAACGCTTCATGCGTGACGAGTCGCGGCCGCCCCAGCTTCCCGCGCGCCTGCCGGTGCGGGCGGCCGATCTCCCGCGCCCGAAGCTGGCCCTGGTGGGCAAGCCGGTTTATCCCTCGGATGCCGAGGTGGCGGCCAATCCGCGTTCACGCAGTGCGGTGATGCGGATCGCTGAGCGTACGGATTCCTGATCATGACGCGACCCCAGGCTCATCACGTTTGCGGCCCCAGAGGGGCGTGTCAGTCCTTCCGGGCTGCCGGGCAGGACTGACATGGCGCGGATCACGGGATTCCTGGTGATGCTGGTGGTGGCGAGCAGCCTCGGCGTGGTGGCGTCCCAGCACCAGGCGCGCAAGTTGTATGCGGCGGTGGAGCGGGAGCAGCAGCGCTCCCATCAGCTGGAAGTCGAATGGGGGCAGCTCCAGCTCGAGCAGAGCACCTGGGCCGCCCATGCCCGCATCGAGAAGCTTGCCCGTGAAAAGCTCGCGATGCGTCCCCCTCAGTCCGGGCAGATCATCGCCATCGAGGAGCGGCCATGACCAAGGCCAAGAAGGGCGTCACCTTCAACCACAATCCCCTGCTGCGCTCGGAGCTTCCGGCCTGGCGGCCGCGCTTCGTGCTGCTGTGCCTGCTGGGCGGCTCCATGGCCCTCGTCGGCCGCGCCGCTTATCTGCAGGGTGTCAACGATCAGTTCCTGCAGGCCAAGGGCGAGTCCCGTTACGCGCGGGTGCTTGCCGTGCCTGCCACCCGTGGCAAGATCACCGACCGTCAGGGCGATGTACTGGCCGTGTCTTCGCCGGTGAAGTCCATCTGGGCGATCCCCGAGGACGCCCGGCTGACGCCCGCCCAGACCCGCCAGCTCGCGGCGCTGCTCGAGATGGAAGTGGGCGAGCTCAACCAGAAGCTGGCGACCGACAAGGACTTCGTTTACATCAAGCGCCAGGTTTCTCCGGAGCTGGCCGATCGCGTCGCTGCGCTCAAGCTGCCGGGTGTGCACGACCAGCGGGAATTCCGTCGCTTCTATCCGGGCGGTGATGTCATGGCGCACGTGCTTGGTTTCACTGGCGTGGACGACAAGGGGCAGGAGGGCATCGAGCTGGCTTTCGAGTCCCAGCTTGCCGGCAAGCCCGGCTCGCGCCGGGTGGTGAAGGACCGCCGCGGCAACGTGGTCGAGGATGTGCAGTCGATCCGCCCACCCCAGGATGGCCGTGAAGTGGCCCTCTCGGTGGACAACAAGATCCAGTACCTCGCCCATGCGGCCCTCAAGCAGGCCATGACCGACCACAAGGCCAAGGCCGGCGGTGTGGTGGTGCTGGACGCCAAGACGGGCGAGATCCTGGCCCTGGCCAATGCGCCGACCTACAACCCCAACAACCGGGTCAAGCTGACGGGTGACCAGCTGCGCAACCGGGCTCTGACCGACACCTTCGAACCCGGGTCCACCATGAAGCCGTTCACGGCCGCCATGGCCCTCGAGAACGGCAAGGTCACGGCCAATACGATCATCAATTGTGCTCCGGGGCGGATGACCATCGGTTCGGCCACGATCTCCGATGCCCACCCCCACGGCGCCCTGACGGTCGCCCAGGTGATCCAGAAGTCGTCGAACATCGGTGCGGCCAAGATGGCCCTCAGCTTCCCGCCCGAAACCATGTGGAAGATGCTCGACGATGCCGGTTTCGGTGCTCCGCTGAAGCTGGGCTTCCCGGGCGAGGTGAGCGGCCGCCTGCGCCCTGCCAAGACCTGGAGGCCGATCGAGCAGGCCACCATGTCCTACGGGCATGGCATGTCCGTGAGCCTGATGCAGATCGCCAATGCCTACCAGGTGTTCGCCCGCGATGGCGACATGGTGCCGCTGTCCCTGTCCCGCCTCGATGCGCCGCCCGTCCATGGGTCGCGTGTCTTCTCGCCGCAGACGGCGCGGGAGGTGCGGCAGATGCTGGAGCTCGTCGTGCAGCAGGGGGGGACGGCGCCCCAGGCTGCGGTGCCGGGCTACCGGGTCGGCGGCAAGACCGGCACGGCCATGAAGCTGGTCGGGGGGCACTATGCGCACAAGTACGTGGCGTCCTTTGTCGGCATCGCGCCGATCTCCGATCCGCGCCTGGTGGTGGCCGTGATGATTGATGAGCCAAGCAACGGCAAGCACTACGGTGGCGACGTGGCGGCCCCGATCTTTGCCCAGGTCACCGGTGGTGCCCTGCGGACCCTGGGCGTGGCGCCGGATGCGCCGCTGAAGCCCCTGCAGGTGGCGCGCCAGGGCGTGAACGCAGCGCCCGTACGGGAGTCCATGTGATGGCTGAAGTGCCCCAGCAGAAGCTGCGTCGCCTGATCGAGGCCCTGGCTGCGGAAGGCGTCGAGCCCCGCCGCCTGTGTGCGGACTCGCGCCAGGTGCTGGCGGGTGATGTGTTCCTGGCCTTCCCCGGCCTGCGTGCCGATGGCCGCCGCTTCATCGCCGATGCAGTGCACGCCGGGGCCGCTGCCGTACTGTGGGAGCGTGACGGACATGTCTGGGACGCCTCGTTGCCGGTGCCCAACCTGCCGGTCGAGGGCCTGGCGGCCCTGTCGGGCTACCTGGCGCACGAGGTTTATGGGCGCCCTTCGGAGGTTCTCTGGACCGTCGGAGTCACCGGAACCAACGGCAAGACCTCGGTCACCCAGTGGCTGGCGCGGGCCTTCGCGACCCTCGGGCGTAAATGCGGGGTGATCGGCACGCTCGGCATCGGTTTTCCTGGCGCCCTGTCGGCCAGCCTCAACACCACGCCCGACAGCCTGACCGTGCATCGCACGCTCGCCGACTTTCGCGAAGCGGGCGCCGAGGCCGTGGCCATGGAGGTGTCCTCCATCGGGCTCGACCAGGGACGTCTCAACGGCCTGCACTTCGATGTTGCCGTACACACCAACCTGACCCGCGACCACCTGGATTACCACGGCAGCATGGAGAACTATGGCGCCGCCAAGGCCCGCCTCTTCAACATGCCTGGCCTGCGTTCGGTCGTCCTCAACCTCGATGACCGCTTCGGCATGGAACAGGCCCGGCGCTTGGCCGGACGGGGCATGGAGGTGATCGGCTACACCCTGATCCCGAGCAATGCGGACGCGGCGCCGGTCAACCGGGTGCTGGTGGCCGACCGCCTGACCACGACCGCCGCGGGTATCCGCTTCACCGCCCGCTGCGGCAACGATTCGGCTGACCTGGCGCCGCATCTGGTGGGCCAGTTCAACGTCTCCAACCTGCTGGCGGTGATCGGCACCCTGATGGCTTCGGGCTTTTCCCTGGAGGATGCGGCTGACGTGGCGGGTGATCTGACCCCGCCCCAGGGGCGGATGCAGACCATCGGGGGGATCGGCGAGCCGCTGGTGGTGGTCGATTACGCACATTCTCCCGATGCCCTGGAGCAGGTGCTTACCGCGATCCGGGCCACGGTGAAGGCCCGCAATGGCCGCCTGGTGTGTGTCTTCGGTTGCGGCGGCGATCGGGACCCCGGCAAGCGCCCGCTGATGGGCGAGGTGGTCCGGCGCCTGGCCGACAAGGTGGTGCTGACCAGTGACAATCCGCGGGGGGAAGATCCCCTCGCCATCATCCGTGATATCGCCGGTGCGGCAGGGCCCGCGGCGGAAAGCATCCCCGACCGTGCCGAGGCGATCCGCCGTGCGGTGCTTGCGGCTGCCGCTGATGACGTGGTCGTGGTTGCGGGCAAGGGCCACGAGCCTTATCAGGAAATCAACGGGGTGCGTCACCCCTTCTCGGACGTGGAGCAGACCCGCGCCGCCCTCGAAGCCTGGAATGAAGCCCAGGGAGACCTGTCATGATGGATCTGCAGGAAGCCGCGCTGGCGACCGGTGGCACCGCCGTGGGCGGCACCGTGTCCTTTCTCTCGGTCAGCACCGACTCCCGGGCGGTGCAGTCGGACCAGCTGTTTGTGGCCCTGCGCGGAGAGCGTTTCGACGGCCATGATTTCGTCGAGGGCGTGGTCAGCCAGGGTGCCGCCGCCGCGATGGTCGACCGGGCGTGGGCCGCGACCCACCCGGTGCCGCTGCCCCTGCTGGTGGTCGAGGATACCCGCTACGGCCTGGGGCGCCTTGCCGCTGCCTGGCGCGGCCGCTTCGATCTGCCGCTGATCGGCGTGACCGGCAGCAATGGCAAGACCAGCGTCAAGGAGATGTGCGCGGCGATCCTGCGGGCCCAGGCCCGGATCGACGGCTTCGACCCCGAGCTGTGCGTGCTGGCCACCCGTGGCAACCTGAACAACGACATCGGGCTGCCCCTGATGCTGCTGCGCCTGTCCGGCAATCACCGGGCGGCGGTGATCGAGATGGGCATGAACCATCCGGGGGAGATCGGCTATCTGACCCACCTGGCGCGGCCCACCGTGGCGCTGGTCAACAATGCCCAGCGGGCCCATCTGCAAGGCATGGGCAGCATCAATGAGGTCGCCCGCGAAAAGGGGGCGATCTATGAAGGGCTGTCGTCCGACGGCGTGGCGGTCATCAACGCCGACGATCCCTTCGCCGGCTACTGGAAGTCCATCAACAGCGGGCGTCGCACCCTCACCTTCGGGCTGGGCGCCGACGCGGACGTGCGTGCCACCTGCAGCGCCCACGGTTTTGTCAGCGATGTGGTGCTGGAGTCTCCCAGGGGCAGCACCCGCTTTCGCCTGCAGGTGCCGGGGCAGCACAACGTCCGCAATGCCCTCGCCGCGGCGGCGGCCTGTCTGGCCGCAGGCGTCTCCCTCGACGCGGTGTCTGCCGGTCTCGGCGGATACACCGGCACGCCGGGGCGCCTGTTCCTGCGCAAGGGCCTCAACGGCGCCACCGTGATCGACGATTGCTACAACGCCAACCCCGACTCCATGCGTGCCGGCATCGCGGTGCTGGGCGCCACGCCGGGTCGCAAGATCCTGGTGGTCGGCGACATGGGCGAAATCGGTGATCAGAGTTTCCAGTACCACGACGAGATTGGTGGCTACGCCAAGAGCGAAGGCATCGATTTCCTGTTCGGTCTGGGTGAAATGAGCGAGGTTGCCGCACGCAACTTCGGAGAAGGCGGGCACCACTTCACCAAGCTGGACGACCTGGTCGCAGCGGTGAAGGCGGAGCTCAATGAAGATACGGTGGTGCTCGTCAAGGGATCGCGTTTCATGAAAATGGAACGGGTCGTCGACGCCATCGCGGAGAAGGTTTGATGATGTTTCGTAGTGCCGACGTGGCTGCAGTGTCTTCCGTAACGCTTCCGGGAGAGTGTCATGCTGCTTGAACTGGCCCTGTGGCTCGGCAAGGATGCGCGTTTCTTCAACGTGTTCGGCTATATCACGCTGCGCACGATGCTGGCTGCGGGGACCGCATTGGTCCTGTCGCTGGTCTTCGGCCCGCCGGTGATCCGCTGGCTGGCGGCCAAGAAGATCGGCCAGGCGGTGCGCGATGATGGTCCCAAGTCCCACCTCACCAAGGCCGGCACACCGACCATGGGCGGGGCGCTGATCCTCATCTCGATTGCCGTCACCACGCTGTTGTGGGGCGACTTGGGCAACAAGTATGTGTGGGTGGTGCTGCTGGTGACCCTGGGCTTCGGTGCCGTGGGCTGGGTGGATGACTGGCGCAAGGTGGTGTACCGCGACCCCAAGGGGCTGGCCAGCCGCTGGAAGTACTTCTGGACCTCGGCGATTGCCCTGGCGGCGGCCTGTTTCCTGGGGCTGACGGCCTCGGTGCCGGCCCAGCTCGAACTGATCGTGCCCTTCTTCAAGGCGGTGAGCTACCCGCTCGGCGTCATCGGTTTCATCATCCTGACCTATTTCGTGATCAACGGCACCAGCCACTCGGTCAACCTCACCGACGGGCTGGATGGCCTGGCCATCATGCCGACCGTGATGGTCAGCGCCGCGCTGGCGATCTTCGCCTACGTCGCCGGCCACATGGGCTTTTCCAAGTACCTCGGGGTGCCCTACATCCCCGGCGCCGGCGAGCTGGCCGTGATCTGCGGTGCGATCGCCGGGGCGGGCCTGGGTTTCCTGTGGTTCAACGCCTATCCGGCGGAAGTCTTCATGGGTGACGTGGGGGCGCTGGCCCTCGGCGCGGCCATGGGGACGATCGCAGTGATCGTCCGCCAGGAGATCGTGCTCTTCATCATGGGTGGCCTCTTCGTGGCCGAGGCCATGTCGGTGATGGTGCAGGTGATGTACTTCAAGTACACCGGCGGCAAACGCATCTTCCGCATGGCGCCGCTGCACCACCATTACGAACTGGGGGGTTGGAAGGAAACCCAGGTGGTGGTGCGCTTCTGGATCATCACGATCATGCTCGTGCTGTTCGGCCTGTCCTCCCTCAAGCTGCGGTAAGCGGACATGGCTGCCTCCCGGCTCACTCTCGTTCTCGGCCTCGGCGAATCCGGCCTGGCGATGGCCCGCTGGCTGGCCCGCCAGGGCGTGGCCCTGCGCGTTGCCGATTCGCGCCCCGTGCCGCCGGGCATCGACCGCCTGAAGGCCGACGCGCCCGCCGCCGAGCGGGTGACCGGCCCGTTTGCCGACAGCCTGCTCGACGGGGTGGACCGCATAGCCATCAGCCCCGGCCTGGATCCGCGCCAGCCCCTGGTGGCTGCCGCCCGGGCGCGGGGCATTCCCGTGGTCGGCGAGATGGACCTGCTGGTGGAAGCGCTGGAGCGCTGCGGCGTACGCGGCAGCAGCCGGATCATTGCGATCACCGGCACCAACGGCAAGACCACCACCACCACCCTGGCCGGCGAGATGGTCAAGGCCGCCGGCCAGGATGGCGTGGTGGCCGGCAACATCAGCCCGGCTGCGCTGGATGTGCTGATGGCCCGCCAGGACGCGGGCCAGCCCTTGCCGGGGTATTGGGTGCTCGAGCTCTCCAGCTTCCAGCTCGAGACCGCCCCTGCGCTCAACGCCGTGGCCGCCACCGTGCTCAACGTGACCGACGATCATCTCGACCGCTACGCCGGGCTCGAAGACTACGCGGCCACCAAGGCTGCGGTCTTCCAGGGCGACGGGGTGCAGGTCCTCAACCGTGACGATGCGCGGGTTGTGGCCATGGCGCTGCCGGGCCGCCGGGTGTTGAGCTTCGGCGTGGATGCGCCCGCCGGCGCCGATGCCTACGGGGTGGTCGACCGGGAGGGTGAGGATTGGCTGGCGAAGGGCGAAGAGTTGCTCATGCCCCGTTCGGCCATGCGCCTGGCGGGCAGCCACAACGTGGCCAACGCCCTGGCCGCCCTGGCGCTGTGCGAAGCTGCAGGCCTGCCGCGGGCGCCCCTGCTCGAGGCGCTCAAAGCCTTCCGCGGTCTGCCGCACCGGGTGGAGAAGGTTGCCCGGCGTGATGACGGTGTGACCTATTACGACGACTCCAAGGGCACCAATGTCGGCGCCACGGTGGCGGCCCTGGAAGGGCTGCGCTGCAAGGTGGTGCTGATCGCCGGTGGTGACGGCAAGGGGCAGGATTTCTCGCCCCTCAAGGAGGCTTTTGCCCGCTACGCCCGCGCGGTGGTGTTGATCGGCCGTGACGCTGCGACGATAGAGGCTGCTGCCGACGGCTGCGGCGTGCCGCTCGTCCATGCCGCCGATATGGATGCCGCCGTGCTCGAAGCCAACGCCCGGGCCGAGGCGGGTGACGTGGTGCTGTTGTCCCCGGCCTGTGCCAGCCTCGACATGTTCAGAAACTACGCCCACCGCGCCCAGGTCTTCATCGACGCCGTGCTGCGCCTGCCCGGAGTAAGCCCGGAATGAAGCTCGCTGCCAGCCTCACGGGCCTTGTGTCCGGCTTCCTCAACCGCCACGGCGGCGAGATCGGCTCGCCGGAGAGCGGGCGTGCCGTCGATCGCCTGCTGCGTCCGGCCGGCCCCGCCCGAGAGCTCGATCCGGCCCTCATCTGGTCGGCTGCGGCACTGTTGTTGATGGGGCTGGTCATGGTCTTCTCGGCCTCCATCGCCACCGCCGAGGGCAGCCGCATGTTCGGCCACCAGCCCGCCTACTTCCTGATCCGCCATGCCGTCTTCCTGGCCATCGGGGTGATCGCCGGCGTGGTGGTGTTCCAGATCCCCATGCGGGCCTGGCAGGAGATGGCGCCCTGGCTGTTCATCGCCGGGGTGGTGCTGTTGCTGATCGTATTGATCCCGGGCATCGGGCGCGACGTGAACGGTGCCCGCCGCTGGTTGCCCCTGGGGGTGGTCAACCTGCAGCCCTCGGAGCTCATGAAGCTCTTTGCGGCGCTCTACGCGGCGGACTACACGACCCGCAAGCTGCCCCTGATGGGCAGCTTCAAGCAAGGCTTCCTGCCGATGGCCGGGGTGATCCTCTTCGTGGGCTTCCTGCTGCTCAAGGAGCCCGACTTCGGCGCCTTCGTGGTGATCACCGCGATCGCCTTCGGCGTGCTCTTCCTGGGCGGCATCAATGTGCGCCTGTTCGTGCTGCTGGCGATTGTCGCGGCGGTGGGCTTCGTGCTGCTGATCACCTTCTCCGAGTACCGCCGCCAGCGCATCCTGGGCTTCATGGATCCGTGGCAGGACGCCTATGGCAAGGGCTACCAGCTGTCCCACGCGCTGATCGCCTTTGGCCGCGGCGAGTGGTTCGGGGTCGGGCTTGGCGGGAGCATCGAGAAGCTCTTCTACCTGCCCGAGGCCCATACCGACTTCCTGCTCGCCGTGATTGCCGAAGAGCTGGGCTTTGCCGGTGTGTGCACCGTGGTCGTGCTGTTCGCCATCCTGATCCAGCGCACCTTTGCCATCGGCAAACAGTGCGTGACCCTTGAGCGCACCTACGCCGCCCTGGTGGCCCAGGGCATCGGCATCTGGATGGGGGTGCAGTCCTTCATCAACATGGGTGTGAACATGGGCCTGCTGCCGACCAAGGGGCTGACCCTCCCGATGATGAGCTTTGGTGGATCCGGCATCCTCGCCAACTGTGTCGCCATTGCGATCTTGCTCCGCATCGACTGGGAGAACCGGCAGATCATGCGGGGAGGGAGCGCGTGATGCCCACCCTGATGGTCATGGCTGGTGGTACCGGCGGGCACATCTACCCCGGCCTGGCGGTGGCCGATGCCCTGCGCGAGCGGGGCTGGAAGGTGGTCTGGATGGGTAATCCGGATGGCATGGAGGCGCGCATCGTTCCCGCCAGCGGCTATGACATGGCCTGGGTGCGCTTCACCGCCTTGCGGGGCAAGGGCCTGCTGCGCAAGCTGTTGCTGCCCTTCAACCTGCTGCGCGGCTTCGCCCAGGCCCTGGGCCAGATCCGGCGCGTGAGGCCGGACGTCGTGCTGGGGATGGGCGGCTACGTCACCTTCCCGGGCGGCATGATGGCGGCCCTGCTGGGCACGCCGGTGGTGGTGCATGAGCAGAACTCCGTGGCCGGGCTGGCCAACCGGGTGCTGGCCGGCGTGGCCGACAAGGTTGTCACCGGCTTTCCCAATGTATTGAAGAAGGGCGAGTGGGCAGGCAATCCGGTGCGCGCGGAGATCTCCGCGGTGGCGCCGCCGGCCCAGCGTTTCGCCGGGCGCAGTGGCCCGCTCAAGGTGCTGGTGGTGGGCGGCAGCCTGGGGGCCGCGGCCCTCAACGAGGCCATGCCCAAGGCCCTGGCCCTGCTGGCCGCGGAGCAGCGCCCCCGGGTGACGCACCAGGCCGGTACGCGCCAGATCGAGGCCCTCAAAGCGTCGTATGCGGCGGCGGGGGTCGACGGCGAACTGCTGCCCTTCATCGACGACATGGCGGCGCGCTACGCCGATGCCGACCTGGTGATCTGCCGTTCCGGCGCGCTGACGGTCGCCGAGCTGGCCGCCGTCGGGGTCGCCAGCGTGCTGGTGCCCTTCCCCCATGCGGTGGACGACCACCAGACCGGCAACGCCCGCTTCCTCGCCGATGCCGGCGCGGCGGTGCTGTTGCCGCAAACCGAACTTTCGCCGCAGCGCCTCGCCGCGCTGCTGCAGGACATGAATCGCGAGCGCCTGCTGGAGATGGCCGGGAAGGCCCGGCAGTGCGCCCGGCCCGACGCCACCGCACGGGTCGCGGACGTATGCGCAGGCCTCGCCGCTTAAAGGACAGAACGTGAAGCACAAGGTCAAATCCATCCACTTCGTCGGCATCGGCGGCGCCGGCATGAGTGGCATCGCCGAGGTGCTGCTGAACCTCGGTTACGAGGTCAGCGGCTCCGATCTGGGGGACAACGCGGCGACTCGCCGTCTCAAGTCCCTGGGGGCCCGGGTGATCCAGGGGCATGCAGCCGAGAACGTGGTCGACGCCGATGCGGTGGTGACGTCCACCGCCGTGAAGGGCGACAACCCGGAGGTGGTCGCCGCCCGCGCGCGCCACATCCCGGTGGTGCCGCGCGCCCAGATGCTGGCCGAACTGATGCGCCTGAAGCAGGGCATCGCCATTGCAGGCACCCACGGCAAGACCACCACCACCTCGCTGGTGGCCAGCATCCTGGCCGAGGGCGGGCTGGACCCGACCTTCGTGATCGGCGGCAAGCTCAACGCGGCAGGCGCCAATGCGCGCCTGGGCAAGGGTGATTTCCTGGTGGCCGAGGCCGATGAATCCGACGCGTCCTTCCTGCTGCTGACGCCGGTCATCTCGGTGGTCACCAACATCGACGCCGACCACATGGAGACCTACGGCCACGACTTCGCGCGGCTCAAGCAGTCCTTCGTGGATTTCCTGCAGCACCTGCCCTTCTACGGCGTGGCCGTGCTGTGCGATGACGACAAGCACGTGCGCTCGATCATGCCGCTGGTGTCGAAGCAGATCGTGCGCTATGGCTTCTCCGAATCCGCCAACGTGCGTGCCGAGAACATCCACGCCGCCGACGGCACCATGAGCTTCGATGTCGTGCGGGTCAATGGCACCACCAGCCGCATCTCCGTGGTGCTCAACCTGCCCGGCCGCCACAACGTGCTGAACGCCCTGGCGGCGATCGCCGTGGCCACCGAGGTGGGGGTGTCCGACGAGGCCATCATCAAGGCCCTGGCCGAGTTCAAGGGCGTCGGCCGGCGTTTCCAGCGCTACGGCGAGGTGACCCTGCCCCAGGGCGGCACCGTGACGGTCGTCGACGACTACGGCCATCACCCGGTCGAGATGGCGGCAACCATCGCCGCGGCGCGCGGTGCCTTCCCGGACAAGCGCCTGATGCTGGCCTTCCAGCCCCACCGTTACACCCGCACCCGGGACTGTTTCGAGGATTTCGTGAAGGTCTTGTCCACCGTCGATGCCCTGCTGCTGGGCGAGGTGTACGCCGCCGGCGAGGCGCCCATCGTGGCCGCCGACGGGCGTTCTCTGGCGCGGGCGTTGCGGGTGGCGGGCAAGATCGAGCCGGTGTTCGTGGAGAACATCGATGACATGCCGGGGGCAATCCTGTCCGCGGCGCAGGATGGCGACGTGGTGATCACCATGGGTGCCGGCAGCATCGGCGGTGTGCCGGGCAAACTGGTGAGTGGCGAGGTTTAAGGTGTCGAGCAGTCAATTTGGAAAAGTGGCGGTGCTGATGGGCGGGGCCTCCGCAGAGCGCGAGATCTCCCTGATGTCGGGAGGTGCGGTGCTGGCTGCCCTGCGGGGCGCCGGTGTGGATGCCCATGCCTTCGATCCGGCCGCAACCGATCTGCACATCCTCAAGGAGCAGGGCTACGACCGGGCCTTCATCGCCCTGCATGGCCGTGGCGGCGAGGACGGCACGGTGCAGGGCGCCCTCGAGCTGATGGGCATTCCGTATACCGGCAGCGGCGTGATGGCCTCGGCCATCGCCATGGACAAATGGCGCACCAAGCTGGTGTGGCTGTCCAGCGGCCTGCCGACCCCACGCTTTGCGATCCTGGAGGCGGACACCGACTGGGACGCCGTGGTCGCCGAGCTGGGCCTGCCGATCTTCGTCAAGCCGGTGCATGAGGGCTCCAGCATGGGGGCCACCAAGGTCACCGAAGCGGGGCAGTTGAAGGCGGCCTGGGAACTGGCCGCGAAATACGACTCCCTGGTGCTGGCCGAGGAGTTTGTCACCGGCCAGGAGCTGACCGCCCCCTTCCTGGGCGAGCGGGCGCTGCCCCTGGTGCGCATCGTCGCGCCGGGCGGCAACTACGACTACCAGAACAAGTACTTTACCGACGACACCCAGTACTTCTGCCCGAGCGGATTGCCCGCGGCGCTGGAGCAGGACATCCAGGCCGCCATCGTGCGCAGCGCCAAGGTGCTCGGCTGCCGGGGCTGGGGCCGCGCCGACCTGATCCTGCGTGATGACGGCAGCTTCACCCTGCTGGAGATCAACACGGCGCCCGGCATGACCAACCACTCCCTGGTGCCGATGTCGGCGCGGGTGGCCGGTCTGTCCTTCGAGGCCCTGTGCCTGGAAATCCTTGCTGGAGCACGTCTTGGCTGACTTGCGCGCCACCTCCAATGTGCCTGCCGGTGCGGGGAAGTCCGCCGCCGGAAAGCGGTCGCGTCCGTCGCGCCCGGCACGGGATGGAGGCGGTAACGGGCTGTGGGACCGTCCCCAGCTCCTCAACCTGATTTCCGACGCGCTGATGGTCTTCGGTGCGGCGGGCCTGGGCTATGCCGCAGTGGCGGCCATCTCGCGCCTGCCGGTGTACCCGCTCAGGGAGGTGGTGGTCACCACGCCCCTGGCCCAGGTCACCACGGCGCAGCTTGAATATGCAGCCCGCTCGTCGATGCGCGGCAACTTCTTCACGGTGGACCTGGACGACGTGCGGAGCGCTTTCGAGAAGCTGCCCTGGGTGCGCCGGGCCGATGTGCGCCGGCGCTGGCCGGGGGCCATCGAGGTGCGCCTGGAAGAGCACGTAGCGTCTGCCTACTGGCGGGTCGGCGAGACCGGCGACATGCGCCTGGTCAATCGCTACGGCGAGATCTTCACGGCGGCAAGCAATGCCAGGATGCCGATCTTCAGCGGTCCGGAAGGGTCGTCCAGCGTGCTGCTGGCCAAGTTCGACGATTTCACGCACAAGCTCGGGCCCCTGGGCAAGCAACTGGTCGGCGTCTCGCTGTCCGCCCGCGAGGCCTGGCAGCTCAAGATGGAAGATGGCCTGACCATCGAGCTCGGCCACGACCAGGCCAAGGCGCCCATCGATGAGCGTCTGTCACGCTTCGTGGCCCATTACCCCAGGGCCAAGGCCCAACTGAACATGAACGTAGCGGTGGTCGATCTCCGCTACCCCAGTGGTTTCGCCCTCCGGCCGATTCCGTCCGCTGCGCCGGCAGGCAAGCAAGATAGCAAAGGGAAGCGATGAGCAAAGAGTACAAGGAACTGATCGTCGGCCTCGACATCGGCACTTCCAAGATCACCTGTGTGGTGGCCGAACTCAAGCCGGACGGCCGCATGGACGTGGTGGGACTCGGCACCCAGCCGTCCTCGGGCCTGAAGAAGGGCGTGGTGGTCAACATCGAGGCCACCGTGGATGCCATCTCCCGGGTGATCCAGGAAGTGGAGCTGATGGCCGACTGCAAGATCCGCGACGTCTATACGGGCATCGCGGGCAGCCACATCCGCAGCTTCAACTCCAACGGGATGGTGGCCATCAAGGACAAGGAAGTGTCGCCCATCGACGTGGAGCGGGTCATCGAGACGGCGCGGGCCATGCCGCTGCCGGCAGACCAGCAGATCCTCCACATCCTGACCCAGGAATTCATCATCGACGGGCAGGACGGGGTGCGCGAGCCGATCGGCATGAGCGGTGTCCGCCTCGAGGTGAAGGTGCACATCGTCACCGGCGCCGTGTCGGCCGCCCAGAACATCGTCAAGTGTGTGCGCCGTTGCGGCCTCGAGGTGCTCGACCTGGTGTTGCAGCCCCTGGCTTCCAGCTATGCGACCCTCTCCGACGATGAGAAGGAACTGGGCGTGTGCCTGGTGGATATCGGTGGCGGTACGACCGATCTGGCCGTATTCACCCAGGGCGCCATCCGCCATACCGCCGTGATTCCAATTGCCGGCGACCAGGTCACCAACGACATCGCCATGGCGCTGCGTACGCCCACGGCCGAGGCAGAGGAAATCAAGATCCGTCACGGCGTGGCCATGCACACCCTGGCCGACGCGTCCGAAATGATCGAGGTGCCGGGGGTCGGCGATCGCCCGCCGCGCAAGCTCTCCCGCCAGGCCCTGGCCGACGTGATCGAGCCCCGCGTGTGTGAGCTCTACGAACTGGTCCAGGCCGAGCTGCGGCGCAGCGGCTACGAGGAGCTGCTGTCCTCGGGGATCGTGCTGGCCGGTGGGGCTGCAGTGATGCAGGGCATGGTCGAGCTTGGCGAGGAGGTCTTCCACATGCCGGTGCGGATCGGCTACCCGAAATACGACGGTGCGCTGGCCGACGTGGTCTGCGAACCCCGTTACGCCAATGCGATGGGTCTCGTGATGGAAGGCGCAGCCCAGAAGCGGAGGGGTTTGCAGGCCCGCCAGACGCGTAATGTGGGACAGGTTTTTTCGCGCATGCGGTCCTGGTTTGAACGGAATTTCTGAACGATTTGAAACCTTGTTTTACAGACCTTATTCAGTTGAATAATTGTGTGCAATAGGCCCTTATTTAGTTGTAACATCCAATATTAATACTAAATATGGGCCCGGCTTGCGCACCGTATTAGCCGCGCGGCAACAGGCAGCGCAGATTTCTTTGGAGGCGAGGTAAATGTTTGAAATTGTTGAAAAGGCGGCCGGTGGCACCAATATCAAGGTGATCGGCGTTGGCGGTGCGGGCGGCAATGCCGTCGACCACATGATCCGCGAAGGTGTGCAGGGGGTGGATTTCATCACCGCCAATACCGACGCCCAGGCCCTGTCGCGTTGCCTGGCTCCCACCAAGGTCCAGCTGGGCAAGACCGGTCTCGGCGCCGGCTCCAAGCCCGAGGCGGGCCGTGCCGCCGCGCAGGAGTCCCGCGATGCCATCGCGGCGGCCCTGGAAGGCGCCCACATGTGTTTCATCACGGCCGGCATGGGTGGCGGCACGGGGACCGGTGCCGCTCCCGTGGTGGCCGAGATCGCCAAGGAAATGGGCATCCTGACCGTGGCCGTGGTGACCAAGCCTTTCGACTTCGAGAACCGTATCCGCGTGGCGGAAAGCGGTGTCGAGGAACTCTCCAAGCAGGTCGACTCGTTGATCGTCGTGCTCAACGACAAGCTGCTCGAAGTGTACGGTGACGACGCCGGCTTCGAGGACTGCTTCCGTTCGGCCGACAATGTGCTGACCAGCGCGGTCGGTGGTATTGCCGAGATCATCAATGTGCCTGGCCTGGTGAACGTGGACTTCCAGGACGTGCGCACCGCCATGGCCGAGATGGGCCGTGCGATGATGGGCTCTGCCCAGGCCGCCGGCCTCGACCGTGCCCGCATCGCTGCCGAGCAGGCCGCTGTGTCTCCGCTGCTGGAAGGCACCGAGCTGTCCGGCGCCCGCTGCGTGCTGATCAACATCACCGCCAGCCGTTCGCTGAAGATGTCCGAAGTGCGCGATGCCGTGAAGACCGTTCAGGCCTTCGCTGCTTCCGAAGCCTTCGTCAAGTACGGCACCGTGTTTGACGAGGCCATGGAAGACCGCATCCGCGTCACCGTGGTGGCCACCGGCCTCGGCGCCGTGCGTGCCGCGGTCATGCGCAAGCCGGAGATCCAGGTGATCCGCACCGGTACCGACAACATCGGTATGGAAGTTGACTACGGCAGCCTGGAAATGCCGGCGGTGATCCGTCGCACCTCGCGTACCACCGTGGAAGCCATGAGCGCCAACGGGATGTCCACCCTCGACATCCCCGCCTTCCTGCGCAAGCAGGCGGACTGACGCCAGGCCTCCGGGCCTTGGACACGCGCAGCGGGAGGTCGCCTCCATCCGCTGCGCGTTTTTCATTGGTGGGCCGTTTTCGCGGAATGCTGCAGTGCGGTACGTTGGATGTGTTAATATTCAATGACTTGAAAGCGGATCCGGACCATGCTAAAGCAGCGCACCCTCAAAACCGTCGTCAGTGCCACCGGCGTTGGGCTTCACAGCGGCGCCAAGGTCACCCTCACGCTGCGTCCTGCCGCGCCGGATACGGGCATCGTCTTCCACCGGGTGGACCTGGAACCGGTCGTCGATCTGCCGGCCGATCCGTACGCCGTCTGTGATACCCGCATGTGCTCCGGCCTGCTGCAGGGTGACGCCAAGGTCAACACGGTCGAGCACCTGATGTCGGCCCTCGCCGGCCTGGGTGTGGACAATGCGCACATCGACGTGGATG
The DNA here is from genome assembly GCA_009026175.1 of Zoogloea sp. Lineage (GTDB taxonomy): Bacteria > Pseudomonadota > Gammaproteobacteria > Burkholderiales > Rhodocyclaceae > Zoogloea. The sequence continues at coordinate 19,502 of WBTZ01000035.1, forward strand.
CGGCCGAGATCCCCATCCTCGATGGCAGTGCCGGCCCCTTCGTCTTCCTGATCCAGTCTGCCGGCATCGAGGAGCAGAACGCCCCCAAGCGCTTCCTGCGGGTCAAGAAGCCCGTGGAGTATGTGGAGGGCGACAAGTGGGTGCGCCTGGAGCCTTACGACGGCTTCAAGCTGAGCTTCTCGATCCTGTTCAACCACCCGGCCATCGACAGCACCGGCACCTCGGTGGTCATCGATTTTGCCGAGCACTCCTACGTCCGTGAGGTATCCCGGGCCCGCACCTTCGGCTTCATGCAGGACGTGGAGTTCATGCGTGCCAATGGCCTGGGCCTGGGCGGAAGCCTCGATAACGCCATCGTGATGGACGAATACCGGGTCCTCAACGCCGATGGCCTGCGTTACGCCGACGAGTTCGTCAAGCACAAGGTGCTGGACGCGATCGGCGACCTGTACCTCGCGGGGCACTCCCTGCTGGCTTCCTACAGCGCCTACAAGTCCGGGCATGCCCTGAACAACCAGATCCTGCGCGTGCTGCTCGAAGACGAGTCGGCCTGGGAGATCGTCACCTTCGAAGAGGACGCCCGGACGCCGCCGGCGGTGGCCCGCCTCTTCGATCTGGCTGGCGCCTGAGACGGCCGTGCTGCTGCTCCGCCTCATTGCCGTGCTGCTGGCAATCGGGATCGGCGGCTCCCTGGCCGCCTTTGTGTTCACGGGTGACCGGCGCTATCTGGCGCTGGGCTGGCGCATGTTCCGCTACGCCGTCATCGCGGCCCTGGTGTTCTTCGCCCTGCTGATCCTCGAGCGCGTCTTCGTACCCTTCGTTTAGCCCGTGCTGCCCTAGCCTGCCCGTTTGACGAAGCGGCGCAGCGCCTTGGCCAGCGGGGAGTCGGCAGGCAGGGTGTCCGCCAGGCTGCCGAGGCCTTCGCGGGTCGTTGCGCTGACGTGGCGCTCCTGCGGCGGGGGAGGGGGAGGGCGATAGTCCTTCACCGCCACCTTGACCTTGATGTCCCTCAGCACCACCCCGGCCCGGGTGAAGTCGACGAGCAGGCTGGGCACCGCCTGCTTCAGCTTGACGGCGAGGCCGGCGCTTTCCACGTGGATGACCAGCTCCTCCCCCTTCAGGTTGGCGACACGGCACACCTCCCCCATGTAGTCGGGAAGGAAGCCGGTCAGCAGCTGCTGCAGCCGCATCAGCCGCGCGGCGTGAGCCTGCAGGCGGGACAGGGCGTCACCGCTGCCGAGGAAGTTGTCGATGGAACTGGTGCTCATGGGGGCTTGGAAAACGGGAAAGCGTCCCCATGGTATGAACTTGTTCCGGGGCGGACAAGTATGCGTGCAGCCCGGTTCTCTGTCACGGCCGCGTCCGGGTGCCATGATAGAATCGCGGTTTTGCCGCGTTTTCCCTTCGAAATCAAATGATCGCAGGCCTTCTCAAGAAAATTTTCGGTAGCCGCAACGACCGGCTGATTCGCCAGTATTCCCAGACGGTGCGTACCATCAACGCCCTCGAGCCGAAGATTCAGGCCCTTTCCGACGACGAGTTGCGCGGCAAGACCGATGAATTCCGCCAGCGCATCGCCAAGGGCGAGGCCCTCGACGCCCTGCTGCCCGAAGCCTTTGCGGTGGTCCGCGAAGCCGGCAAGCGGGTCCATGGCATGCGCCATTTCGACATGCAGATGGTGGGCGGCATGGTGCTGCACGACGGCAAGATCGCCGAAATGCGGACCGGCGAAGGCAAGACCCTCACCGCCACCCTGCCGGTGTATCTCAATGCGCTGTCCGGCAAGGGCGTGCACGTCATCACGGTCAACGACTACCTGGCCAGCCGCGACTCCGACTGGATGGGGCGCATCTACCGCTTCCTCGGCCTCAGCGTGGGCTGCAACCTGTCGCAGATGCCCCATGACGAGAAGAAGGCGGCCTACGCGGCGGACATCACCTACGGCACCAACAACGAGTTCGGCTTCGACTACCTCCGCGACAACATGGTCTACGACCTGTCCGAGCGGGTCCAGCGTGGCCTGAACTACGCCATCGTCGACGAGGTGGACTCCATCCTGATCGACGAGGCCCGTACCCCGCTGATCATCTCCGGCCAGGCCGAGGACCACACCGAGCTCTACGTGCGCATGAACGCGGTGCCGGCCTTGCTGACCCGCCAGGAGGGTGAGGGCGAGGAGGTTACCCAGCCGGGCGATTACACCGTCGACCTCAAGGCGCACTCGGTGCTGCTCACCGAGCAGGGCCACGAGCACGCCGAGGAGATCCTGGGCCGCCTGGGCCTGCTGCCGGAAGGCTCCAGCCTCTACGATCCGGGCAACATCCTGTTGATCCACCATCTGTACGCGGCCCTCCGGGCCCACGCGCTGTACCACAAGGACCAGCATTACGTGGTGCAGGGCGGCGAGGTCGTGATCGTGGACGAATTCACCGGCCGCCTGATGGCTGGCCGTCGCTGGTCCGAAGGCCTGCACCAGGCCGTGGAGGCCAAGGAAGGCGTGAAGATCCAGGCCGAGAACCAGACCCTCGCCTCGATCACCTTCCAGAACTATTTCCGGATGTACGCCAAGCTGTCCGGCATGACCGGCACGGCTGATACCGAAGCCTACGAGTTCCACCAGATCTACGGCCTCGAGACCGTCGTGGTGCCCACCTCCCGTCCGATGATCCGCAAGGACCAGAACGACAAGGTGTATCGCACGATGAAGGAGAAGCACGACGCCATCACCGCGGACATCAAGGACTGCGTGTCCCGCGGCCAGCCCGTGCTGGTGGGCACCACCTCGATCGAGAACTCCGAGCTGCTGTCCGACCTGCTGACCCGTGCCAAGCTGCCCCACAACGTGCTCAACGCCAAGCAGCACGCCCGTGAGGCAGAGATCGTCGCCGAGGCGGGCCGCCCGGGCGTGATCACCATCGCCACCAACATGGCGGGTCGTGGTACCGACATCGTGCTGGGGGGCAACGTCGAGAAGCCCGTATCCCTGATCCGTGAGGATGAAACCCTCTCCGAGGCGGAGAAGGACGCCCAGATCAACACGCTCCGTGAGGAGTGGAAGCTCCGCCACGAGCAGGTCCTGAAGGCTGGCGGCCTGAAGATCATCGGTACCGAGCGCCACGAGTCCCGCCGTATCGACAACCAGCTGCGTGGCCGTTCCGGCCGCCAGGGCGACCCGGGCGAGAGCCGCTTCTACCTGTCGCTCGAAGATCCCCTGATGAAGATCTTCGCCGGCGAGCGCCTCAACGCGATCATGGTCCGGCTCAAGATGCCCGAAGGCGAGGCCATCGAGGCGGGCATGGTGACCCGTTCCCTGGAAACCGCCCAGCGCAAGGTCGAACAGCGCAACTTCGACATGCGCAAGCAGCTGCTCGAGTACGACGACGTCTCCAACGATCAGCGCAAGGTGATCTACCAGCAGCGCAACGAGCTGCTGGAGAGCACCGACATCTCCGAGACCGTGGCGGCCATGCGCGAGGGTGTGCTCCACGACCTGTTCCGCATCTACGTGCCGGTGGATTCCGTTGAAGAGCAATGGGACCTCCCCGGGCTCGAGCTGGCTCTCGAATCCGAATACCAGCTCAAGCTGCCGGTGGCCGAATGGGTCAAGAGCGACTCCAGCCTGAGCGACGAGGACCTGATGCGCCGGGTACTCGAGCTGGCGGCCCAGGCCTATGCGGACAAGGTGGCCCTCGTGGACGCCAGTGCCTGGCACGGCTTCGAGCGCAATGTGATGCTGCAGAGCCTGGATACCCACTGGCGGGAGCACCTGTCGGCCCTCGATCACCTGCGCCAGGGCATCCACCTGCGCGGCTACGCCCAGAAGAATCCCAAGCAGGAGTACAAGCGGGAGGCCTTCGAGCTGTTCGAGAACCTCCTGCAGCTCATCCGCACCGAAGTGACCCGTCTGCTGATGACCGTCCAGGTGCGCTCCGAAGCCCAGCTGGAGGAGGCCGAGGCGCCGCCCGAGCTGGAGAATGTGCAGTATCACCACGCCGACTATGACGAAGCCCTGGCTGCGGCCAACCCGGACCGGGATACCCAGCAGCCGGTGCAGAACCTGGCTCCCAAGGCGGGGCGCAATGATCCCTGCCCCTGCGGTTCCGGCAAGAAGTACAAGCACTGCCATGGCAAGCTGAGCTGAGCGTCGCGCTCTGCAGGCTTGTTCCGAGGCCGGCACCTGGTGCCGGCCTCGGTCGTTGACGGCGCCGATTGCCCTCAAGGCGGCAGGCGGCCTGCCGTTATCCGGGCAGGTGACTCAATGAACCCTACTGACCATATCCTCGATCTGACCGGCTGGATTGCGCGCATCCGCAACTGCGAGATGCCTGTCTTCGGCCGCACCGTCGACGCCCTGCACACCCTCATGGAGGATGAAAAGGCGTCCGCTTCCGCCCTGGCCCAGGTCATTCTCAAGGACGCCGCGATGACCACCAAGGTCTTGCGGCTGGCGAACAGCGCATTTTTCAACCACGCCCATCAAGGGGTCAGCACCGTTTCGCGGGCGATCGTCGTGCTTGGCTTCGATCCGGTCGCCGAGCTGGCCCTCTCCGTGTCCCTGGTGGACTCCCTGCTGAGCGGCGGCGTGCGCAGCCGCGTGCACGAGGAGATGGCGAGGAGCTTCCACGCCGCGGTGCAGGCCCGCTGGGTGGCGATGAAGCGTGGCGGCGGCCAGGGGGAAGAGGTCTTCATCGCCGCCCTGCTGATGCGCGTGGGTGAAATGGCCTTCTGGTGCTTTGGTGGCGAGCAGGCACGCAGCCTGGATCGCTGCATGACCCAGTCCGGCCTGAAGGATGATGAAGCGCAGCAGGTGGTTCCAGGCTTTCCGCTGCGTCAGTTGTCGGTTGGCCTGGTGCGGGAGTGGCGCCTGGGCCCTCTCGTGGCAGCCGCCCTGGAGGGGCGTCCCCGTGCGAGCGGGCCGGAGCGGGCCGTTGTGCTGGGGCACAAGATCGCACATGTGGCGGAGCAGGGCTGGGAGTCGCTTGCCGGGCGCCAGTTGCTGAGGGAGCTGGCCGACTACCTGGAGCTGTCGCCGTCGGCGGTCAGTCAGGAGATCGTGGCCAACTCGGCCGTGGCCGCGCGCATCGCCTCGACTTTCGGTTCCACTGCGGCGGCAGGCCTGATCCCGCAGGGCAATCTGCCAGTCCAGCCGACCCAGGAGGCGGTTGTGCTGCCGTCGGGGCCGGATCCGCTCCTGCAGCTGCGTATCCTTCACGACCTGGCCGCGATGACGGTGGGCCGATCGGATATATCCGAGATCCTTCAGCTGGCCGTGGAAGGGGTGTTCCGTGGGGTGGGGTGTGAGCGCGTGATCCTTGCCATGCTGACACCGGATCGCCGCCAGCTGAGGGGGCGGCTTGGCCTTGGCACTGGTGCGGAAGCCCTGTGTGCCCGGTTTGTGTTTTCGATGGATGGCGACCCCGACGATGTGCTGGATGCAGCTATCGATAGCGCCCAGGCTTGCCGCATCCAGCCGTCCCGCCTGGAGGCTCCAGGCACTGAGCGCCTGCTCGGTGTCACCGGCTGCGATGAGGCCTTCCTGGTGCCTTTCGGCACGCCGTACCGGCAGATCGGCGTCCTGTATGCCGACCGCGATGGAAAGCCGGGGGACGAGGAGCGCTGGATGGCAATCCGCCATTTCGCCATCCAGGTGTCCCTGGCGGTCAGCCTGAGAGGCGAGGGCTAGTGGGCGTGCCGCCGTAGAGGCGGCGCCCTCCGTTCAGAACGGATCGTTGGGCAGGCCGCCCATGCCGAAGAAGCGGCGCATGTCGTCCAGGTCACGGCGATAGCGGGGGCGCAGCTCGCGGTAGAGCTTCCCGATCTGGGTCCGCAGTGCGTCCGTCAGACCCCGGTCCGGGGACTTGACGATGACCAGGAATGGGACCTTGAAAGTCGAGTGCACCTTGATCCCGGCGGGCAGGAACTGGCTGGCCAGCGTCTCGAACTCCTCCTTGACGAAGGCGGCCCGCAAGGACCGCTCGTAGTCGAGGGAGAACAGGTGCGGCTGGTAGCGGGCGTTCATGTAGGCAAAGAAGATCACCGACTTGAGGGATTTGAGCCGTCCGAAATCGGTCAGGTAGACCGCGCCGCCGGGCGTGAGGACCCGGCGTACCGACTTGAAGGTGTTGGCCAGCAGCTCCAGCTTGGGCAGGTGGTGCAGGGCCATCGTGCTGATCACGCCGTCCATGGAGGCGTCGCCCACCTTTTCCAGGGTGGTGATGTCTCCCTCGATGAAGCGTACGTTCTTCAGCCCGAGATTGCGGACATGGGCCTCCGCATCGCTGAGCATGGTGGGGGACAGGTCGATGCCGGTGAACTGGATGTCCGGGTTCAGCTGGGCGATCTGGCTCAACTGGGTGGCTGGTCCGCAGCCCAGGTCCAGCACGCTGCGGGCGCCCTGGATGGTCTGGCTGATCCGCGCCGAGTGGAACAGATAGGAGGCCGCCATCACCCCATCGATACGGCCGGCTTCGGCATAGGCTGCGACCTGCTCCGGGTCATCCATGACCAGGTCGGGTTCAGGCTCGCGCGGCAGGCTCCGCTCCACCAGGAGTTCCCGGAGAAAGACGGGGATCAGGGCAGGGTTCATCATGATGGGTTTCCCTTTCGTGTCAGGGCGTGTTCAGATGCTCTGCCGCAGGGCATCGACGATGGGCATGCGGACGATGCGCTTGGCGGGCAGGATCGAGGCGAGGACGGTTGCCAGGAAGCCGATGATCCAGGCGCTGACAATGGTTGATGGCACCAGCCGGATATAGGCGGTATAGCCCACGTTGCCGATGGGTGGCGGTGGCATCGGGATGCCGATGGCGGAGATGATCAGCGCCAGCAGCATCCCGACGATCACGCCGGCGGTGGCGCCGATGGCCCCGAGGATGCAGCTTTCGTACATCAGCAGGCGGAAGACGTCCTTCTCCCGGTTGCCAAGCGCCTGCAGGGTGCCGAACTCGCTGATGCGCTCGAACGTGCTCATGTTCATGCTGTTGATGACCGACAGCAGGACCATGAACAGGATGATCAGCTGCAGCACTCCGAACTGGCGGTCATAGAGGACGATGGTCTTGTCGTAGAAGTCGGACAACTGGCGCCAGGTCTTGACGTCGAGCTTGTCCGGGTCCAGTTGCCCGCGCAGGCCCTTGAAGACCGTGTCGGTGTCCTCGGTCCGGTTCAGGGAGACGACCAGCAGGTTGGCGCCCTTGGTGGCCAGCAGCTCCTGGGCAGCGCGCAGGGGGATGCGCACCGCACGGGCGTCGAACTCCTGGGAGAAGCTCTGGAAGATGCCGATGACCGTGAACTCCAGGGTGTTCAGGGCGCCGTCGGAGGTGTTCATCACGAGGTTCACCGAGTCGCCCGGGTGGAGGTTCAGCGAGTGGGCCACGCCCTGGCCGATGAACACGCCGTACTGGTCCTTGTCCGTCAGGGGCCGGCCGGCCACAACCTTGACATAGGTGCCGATGGCCGCTTCCTTGTCGGGCTCCACGCCTTCCCCGATGATGCCCAGGTCGCGCTTGCCGTTGTTGAGCAGGCCGGCAAAGTTGAGGCGCGAGGAGACGGACTCCACACCGGGGCTGGCGGCGATCGTCGCGGCCAGCTTGTCGGGGGCGTCGATCAGGAAGCGCTCGGGCTGGCGGCTGCCCTTTTCCAGGTAATCCTTGCGGAAGACCTGGATGTGACCAGTCTGGGAGTGGATGAAGGCTTCGCCCAGCTGGATGAAGATGTCCTGCACGAAGCCGCCGGACAGGATCAGGCCGGCCACGCCGATCACGATCGCCGCCAGGGTCATGGCGGTGCGCAGCTTCTGGCGCAGGATGTTGCGGGAGGCGAGTTTGAGCAGCATGGCGGTCAGCGCTGGTGGCGCAGTGCGTCGACGATGTTCATCCGTGAGGCCTTCCAGGCGGGCAGGATGCTCGCCAGGAGGGTGGTCACGAAAGCCAGGAGGAAGGCGTCCAGGGCCAGGCCCGGGGAAATCAGGATCGCGCCGATGTAGCCGCGCGCCATGCCCGGCGGTGGCGGCATCGGGATGCCGACCGCCGAGATCGCGGCGGCGACGAGATAGCCGAGGCCGATGCCGAGCAGGCCTCCTATTGTTCCGAGCAGGAGGCCTTCGCAGACGAACAGCGCCATGATGCCGCTGCGGCGGACACCGAGGGCCATGGAGGTGCCGATTTCGCCGGTGCGCTCGGCGACGGCCATCGACAGGGTGTTGGAGATGGTCAGGATGACGATGATGGCGATCAGCAGGCGTACCACGCCCACCTGCTTGGAGAACAGCGTCACCGTCTTGGTGTAGAAATCGGCGAGATCTTCCCAGGGGACGACCTCGAACTCCTTGGGCGACAGCTTGGAACGGAACAGGGCTGCGGTGGGTTGGGTCTGCGCTGTCTCGTGGAGCAGGACCACCCAGCTCGTGGCCCCCTGGACCCGCATCAGCTTGCGGGCAACCGGAATCGGCACCCGCAGGGCGGTATCGTCATAAGCCTTGGTGCTGGTCGCAAACAGCCCGGCGACCGTGAGCTCCACGGCATTGATGCTGCCGTTCGAGGTGGTGACGAGGAGGACGATGCGGTCACCGGCCACGACCCCCAGGTTGGCGGCCAGGCCCTCTCCCACGATGGCGGAATCGGGCGGACTTGCCGTCAGGTCCTTGCCGGACACGATCGAGATGGCACTGGTGATGGGGGCTTCGCGTACCGGGTCGATACCTTCCCCGATGAAGGAGACGGTCGAATCTTCCTTGCTGACCAGGCCGCTGAAGGCCAGGCGGGGCGACACGGCGCTGATCTGCTCGGGGGCGATGGCGGACACGGTGGACGTGTCGTCCGGCAGCAGGTAGCGGTAGGGGTCGCTGATGCCCTCCTTGAAATAGCCCGGCCGGGTGATCTGGATGTGCCCGAGCTGGGCGTGGATGGTGGCCTCCCGCATCTGCAGGAAGATCCAGTGGATGAAGCCCCCTGCCAGCAGGAAGGCGATCACGCCGCCACAGACGGTGCCCAGCGCGAGCAGTGAGCGTCTACGCTGCCGGGTCAGATTGCGGGCCGCCAGATCGACGATGCCATGGAGGAAGCCAAGGCTCAGTTTCATCTTGCCCCCGCTGCAGGGTGAGCGTCGCCGGGGGCTGGCAGGTGCCTGGGGCTGTGCATGCGTGCCATGAGGGTCGGTTCCTGTTCCTGGCGTGTTGAATGAGGGCGCGATCGAAAGGGGGCTGACGGGTGGCCCATGCCGACATGGTAGCCCAAAGACCTTCTCCGGCGGACTCTGCCGGCAGAAGGGCTCCCCCTGAAAATGCCGGCCAGATCTATGTCGGACAGGATCTGACGGACTTTAGGCCTGGGTGGGGATTCATCTCCCGGAGCCCGGGGAGAGGAAGCGCTGCGGGGGGCGGCGTTTGGCGCGGACCGCTGCGTGGCGGGCGAAGCCTGCACGCAGCAGCATGTGGACCTGCTCGCCCTGCGCGAGGCCGAGGGCCTCGGCGCAGATCTCCTCGCCGCGCAGGACGGAGGCTTCCCAGCCGGGAAGAAGGCGGCCGGCCCTGCGCCGGTTGCCGAGGTCGGTCACGGCGTAATAGGGGTGCACAGCCAGGCCTGCATCATTCAATGCGAGCCACAGGCGCTGCAGGGTTCGCCCTGCGTTCCAGATGTCCTGGGCTTCATTGCTGCCGCACAGGGCGATGACGACGGGGGCCTGCCTGACCATGACCGTATCTGCGATCGACATGATCCTGTCGATACCGAGCCGGTTGAGCATCTCCATCCTGTGCCAGGGCTTGATCCAGCGCATGAAATGCTGGCCGCCCGGTGGCAGGTGGAGAGTATTGATGTCGAGTCCGTCGCCTGCTGCGATCTCTTCGTCGTTCCAGCGCAGGCTGGTGAACAGCCACTCGTGGAGTTCCGGCTGATTGAAGCGGGCCCGCGAGCAGAGTTGCAGCGCGTCGCCCAGGGCGTGGATGCGGGCGCTTTCCGTGCAGGTGACGATCCGGACGCCCGGGCTGGCCTGGCAGTCGGGGAGCTGGCCCGGTGCCCGCTTGTCGAAGGGGTGGCGGTTGGTGTGGCGGCTCTCGATCTTCCTGCACAGTTCGGGGGAGGGGATGGAGACGCCGGCCGGCCTGATGTTCAGTTGCCACGGGATGTCTTCGTGGCGGCTGTCCAGCCGGCTCTCGACCTGCCCGTCGGTGATCAGGTCCAGATTTTCATGCAGTGTGCCTGCGGCCAGCAGGGAGGCGTGTCCGCTGGCGCCGAAAGGGTCGCGGAAATTGCCTGGGTGGGCGTAGCGGCAGGTGAGGGCGTTGCCGTGCTGGGTGAAGGCCCAGGGCTGGGAGTTGTCAGCGGATGGGGCGCGGGTCGCCAGGCGCAGTAGTTCCAGGGTGTCCATGGGTAAGGCCTTCTCCAGGCGGATTGCGGTAACAGAGGGGCGCGGCATGCGGCATGCATGGCGGCGCAGGACGGATGGTCCGATCCTTGGGGCTGTGTGTTACACGGATGCCAGTGTCCAGGAGAGGAGGATACCGCGGGTGGCGGCCATAAAAAAACAAGCCCCCGGATTTCCGGGGGCTTGTTCAGGCTTGCGTGCTGCGGAGCAGCACGCGATTTCCGTCAGGAGATCAGGAAGCCTTGCGCTTGCGGGACAGAGCGCCCAGGCCCAGCAGGCCCATGCCGATCAGGGAGGCAGTGGTCGGCTCGGGAACCTGGCCGTTGAAGTCCACACCACCGGATGCGTTGGTGATGGCGGCGAGCTTGCCGTCGGCGCTGAAGGTCAGGCCTTGGGTGGTGTTGTTGAACTCGTCGAAGGCGACGGAGTAGAACGGCACCGGAGCGATGAAGAAGTTGGAGCCGGCCGCGGTCAGAGCGAACGAGGCGATGGCGTTCTGGAACACGCCACCCAGGGCGTTGAAGCCGGCGGTGCCGGTGATCAGGCTGCCGGAGCCCAGCTTGACGTCAGCGGTGCCGACGCTCACGGTGGCTTCGGTGCCGTTGACGTTGGCTTCGGTGAAGGAGGTGTCCACACCGGTGTCGGCCCAGACGTCAAAGGTCAGGGAGTTCAGGGCATAGACAGCGCCCGGGCTGCCGGCGGTACCGGAAACCAGAACGTCGCTCAGGCTGAAAGTCAGGTACAGCTGGTAGTCAACGCCGAGACGGCTGGTGCCCGGCAGAACAGCGTTGGCGCCGTTCTTGAAGCTGGTGAATTGAACCCAGCCGCTGCCGGTCGCGGTGCCGGCGGTGTTGTCCAGGTGCAGCAGTTCAGACGAGAAGCCGCTGATGAAGTCGGCATCAAAGGTCTTGGCCGAAGAACCGGTCAGGCCGAGGCCAGCGGTATCCACAGTGAAAACCGGGGCAGCGAAAGCGGAACCGGCGGACAGGGTGGCGCCAACAGCAGCGGCGATGATGGCCTTGCGCATGGAAAATTTCATGTTGATCTCCTGAGAAAACTAAGTGTCTGGTTGACCGGCCCGGTGTGCTGGGGGTGCTGGCAACGTATAAGCAGGATGTGGGCCAGTTATATTTTTTCTTTTAAATCATGGGCCTTAAGTGCTTGTCAGGTCACTCTTGCAAATCGGTGTAAAAAATGCCGACACACTTTATGTGAGTTCACCGGCTTGTACGCAGCCCTGGCTTCTGTCACGCGAAGACTGCATTGCGACGGAGCCTGCATTGGGGGCATGGGATGCCCGTGATGGGCAGAGGTGGGGCGTCGTGTGCATCCGGATCGACGGGAAGCGTGTAGTGACATGAGGCGGGCGTTATCATCACGGGCTGTGATATGCCCCAGTCTTTGTTTCTCCTTGGAGTTTGCCCATGCCCGTCCTGCTTTCCCCCCCCGCTGCTGCTGCCCTTCTGCCGGTCGCCGGTGTCCGCCTTGGTGTGGCCGAGGCCGCCATCCGCAAGCAAAACCGGAAGGATTTGACCTTGATCGAACTGGCGCCGGGGGCGCGGGTGGCTGGGGTGTTTACCCAGAACCGTTTCTGCGCGGCGCCTGTGCAGGTGTGCAAGGCTCATCTGCCGGCAGGCGAGGTGCGGGCGCTGGTGATCAACACCGGGGTGGCCAATGCGGGTACCGGGGAGCCTGGACTGGCTGCCGCCCGTGCAAGCTGCGAGGCGGTGGGCGCGTTGCTGGGGGTGTCGGCTAGGCAGGTGCTGCCTTTCTCGACGGGGGTTATTCTGGAGCCTCTGCCGGTCGAGCGCCTGGTGGCCGGACTGCCTGCTGCCCGTGAGGCGCTGCGGGCTGACGGGTGGTTCGATGCCTGCCACGGCATCATGACCACCGATACGGTGCCCAAGGCTGCGTCCCGTCAGGTGACGATCGGCGGCAAGACCGTGACCCTCACCGGCATGTCGAAGGGCGCCGGCATGATCAAGCCGAACATGGCAACCATGCTGGGATTCCTGGCCACCGATGCGGACGTGGCCCAGCCCCTGCTGGATGCCCTGGTCAAGGAGGTTGCCGATCTGTCCTTCAACAGCATCACGGTGGATGGCGATACCTCGACCAACGACAGCTTCATCCTGATCGCAACCGGGCAGGCCGGCAACCCGACCCTGTCGGATCCGGCGTCGGCTGATTACGCGACCTTCCGCGCTGCGGTGCTGGATCTCTCGATCTGGCTGGCCCAGGCCATCGTCCGGGACGGGGAGGGGGCCACCAAGTTCATCACCCTGCAGGTCGAGGGTGGTGCCAGCCGCGATGAATGCCGCAAGGTCGGCTACGCAATCGGGCATTCGCCGCTGGTCAAGACGGCCTTCTTTGCCTCGGACCCCAACCTCGGGCGCATCCTAGCCGCGATCGGCTATGCAGGCATCGATGATCTCGATGTCTCCCGCCTGCGCGTCTGGCTGGCGAGTGCCGGCGAAGAGGTGCTGGTGGCCGAGCAGGGCGGGCGGGCTGCCAGTTACCGGGAGGACGCTGGTGCCCGGGTGATGCAGGAGGCCGAGATCACCGTGCGGGTCGACCTCGCGCGGGGTTCCGCGACGGCTACCCTGTGGTCCTGCGACTTCTCCTATGACTACGTGAAGATCAACGCGGACTACCGCTCCTGATCCTGCCGGAGCGGCGTTCCTCCTGATGCTGGAGGGGCGTCGGCTCCGGTGTCGGTCTGCACTGTATTCCTCTCTTCCCGTCGAATGTAGACCCGCTCGAGTTCGCAGTGTGCGTTCAGGCGGGCGGGGGCTTCTCCGTTCTGCGCCAGGGCAAGCCTGCAGCGGCGGGTGAACACGCCCGTGCCGACGTGCTCCAGGCGCTGCAGGAGGGCCAGGAAGTCCTCCTCGTGCCGGAGCACGGCGTCAAAGCGCAGGGTGGCAGCCCGGAGCGAAGAGGACGTGCTGCTGGCTGCAGGCACCGCCGGGCGTTCCGTGGGCAGTTCGTAGTGCAGGGCGGACAGGTGGAGGTCCTGGCGTGCCCTGCCGAGGGCTTCATGCCAGCGGAGTTCATCGACGGGTCGATCAAGGCCCTGTTGCTGGAGCCTGGAAAGCTGGGCCTGCACGAGCTGGTCACGACGGAGCAGGTCTTCTGTTCTCGAGACTTCCGCGGTCGCGCCCGCCAGGGCGGCGCGGGCTGCGTCCCTCTGGCCTTGCGCGCTTTCGAGCGTGTGGTGGCTGAAGAGGAGGAGTGCGAAAGCCGCGAGCGCGAGCGCGACGGGGGCAAGGACGGGCATCCTCTGGCGGAGGGCGGAGAGGGGTTTCCTCATTGCGGGAGCAGCCAGCGGACCTGGATCGTAGGATGGTCTGATGGCGCCCGACTGCCTGTAGTCGCGTCACCCTCCTGCGGCGCGGGTAGTCCGGGCTCCATCCTTTCAGGCGCGCGCAGGATCTCGGTGCCCGGCCACTGACGCAGGGCGCGGAGAAGGCCGATGAGCGCTGCAGGCTGCACGTCGTCCTGCGGCGCCTGGGCGGGAGGCGCAAGCCTTATCTCCAGGCTGCGGCTTGCCTGACGGGCGGTGCGCGCTTCTGCGGTGGGCAGGAGGTGTTGCCAGTCCAGCGCCTCGAGTTGAATGCCTGGGTTGCCGGTCAGCGTATCGGCCAGGCGGCGCAGATCGGCTTCAGGGCCCTGCGGCGCCCGCTGCATGGCTTCCAGGGCGGCCAGATCCGACTCCAGGTGGGCCAGGCCCTGTGGTCTTGTGTGCAGCGCCCCGCGCAGCAGGCTGGCTCGCGCCTCCAGTGCCCGGCTCTGGGCCAGGATGGCTTCTTCCTGCTGCCGGAGGTCGCGGATGGCGCCCAGGTGATGCATGGAGAGCCCTCCGCAGACCAGCGTGCATGCCACCGCGAGCACCTGGATGGCCTGGACAAGGAGCAGGCGGCGATAGGGGGCCAGCATGGCGCCCGGCGCAAACTGCGGCTGTCCGGGATGGTGCGACAGGAGCTCGAGCAAGCCGTGAAGGGGGCTGTCCGCTTCTCCGGTGGCGGTGCTTGCGGGCGCTTCGAGGCGGATGGCCAGGCCTGGGTGAAGGGTGCCCAGGTCCGCATCACGGGGCAGGTCCAGCGCCTCGTGGTCGATCAGCAGGACCGGGGTTGGGGTATCCCGCGGGAGGATGCGCTGGTTGATCAGGTAGTCGGCGCTGCGCCGCAGTTCATCCTGCCAGGTCTGGCCGGAGGGCCCGGATACGGAGGCGAGCGCCGTCAGGCGGCTGAACCTGGGTAGCCCCTTCTGGAAACAGCTCACCCGAAAGCCCGCCGGCGTGGCGTGGGCCAGCAGGGCAGGGCCGGTGAAGTCCGCGGGCAGGAGGTGGCGGGTCAGGAACGGGACCGAGATGATTCCAGCGAGCACATGGCCAGCCTGCACGATGTGCTCCAGCCAGGGGGTGATGACCTTGGGGCGGGGCAGGGCTGCAAACAGGACTTGCTCGTCCCGGCGGCCTTCGGGGCTGCGGCCGAGCGTGCGTGTCAGGCTGAAGGGCGTCTCGCCGAAGAGGTGCCGGCGGCGGCGCTCGAGCATGTTGTGCCGGTCCCTGCCGCGGATGAAGGGCAGGGACTCGAGGTGGTGGGCCTCGTCTGGAAGGTCGGCCAGAAGCGTCATGCGGCGGCCTGGGGGAGCGCTTTGCAGAAAGGTTTCGAAGCGGGCGAAGCCCTCCCGTGTCGGTGGGCAGGGCTGCCCGATGTTCGACAGGCCCCGCCCGATCTCGCAAGGTGTCAGGCCGGCGCTGTTCAGGTAGAGGACGTAGTGTCGGCGAGGCATGGTCAGAACCTGAGGCGGGTCACAATGTCGTAAACCGGCGTCATCACGGCGCTCATGACTGCCAGCAGGAGCCCTCCCAGCATCAGGGTCAGGGCGGGTTCGATGCCGGCCTGGAGCTTTTCGATGGCTTCGCGCACGTCCCGGTCGTAGAAGTAGCTGACGTTGGCCAGGGCCTTGTCGAGTCCGCCGGTGCGCTCTCCGACGCGCAGCATGCGGGTGAGCAGGGGCGGGAAGTGGCTGATCGCAGCAAAGGCCTCGGAGACCGTCCGCCCGTCTTCGATGCTGCGTCCGGCCCGGCGCAGTCCAGCCTGCAGGGCGGTATTGCCGACAACGTCCTCGGCTGCCCGCAGGGCGTCCAGTACGGTGATCCCTGAGGCATACATCATGGCGAGCAGGTTGCTGAAGCGGGCCATGGCGATCTTGCTGCGAAGGGCACCCAGAACCGGCATGCGGAGCAGGGCCGCGTCGTAGCGCAGGCGCAGCGCAGGGTGGTTCAGTGCGTGCCGCAGACCCAGCGCGACGCCGGCCGCCGCGAGCAGCAGGAGCGCGCCATGGCGGGTGACGCCTTGGGATAGGCCGATGAGCATGCGGGTTTGCCATGGCAGCGGGAGGCCGGCGGTCTGGAACAGGCGGGCGAGTTCGGGCACCACGTAAACCAGTGCGACGGCAAGGGCGGCCATCACCACGAGCCCGACGATGGCGGGGTAGATGGCCATGCGGCGGGCGTAGGCGGCCAGTTCGTCGTCCCGTTTGAGGGCGTCGCACAGGGTGCGCAGCACCTCGGGCAGGTGGCCGCTGTATTCGCCGGCGCGGATGAGGTTGCAGAACACGGCATCGAATACGTCCGGGTGCCGTGCCATGGCCTGGCTCAGGTTGGCGCCGCCTTCGATGGCCGAGACCAGGTCGGCTACCGCCTGACGCAGCCGGGGGTGCCGGATGGCGTCGGCCAGGTCGGTCAGGCTGTCGGTGATCGGCACGCCGGCGCTCAGGAGGTGTTCCAGCTGGACGCACAGGTTGATGAGTTCGCGGCGGGGCACGGGGCGAGGCCGCCAATGCCGGTGCCAGCGGCTGCCGGCATCGCTGCCGTGGATGAGGTCCAGCTCGAGGCGTTGGAGCCGGGCTTCCAGCTCCGCCAGGCTGCTGCTCTCCATCTGCCCCCGGACAATCTGTCCGCGCGGATCCATGGCCCGGTATGTGTAGAGACTCATGAATTGCCTGGAAGCTCAGGGCGTCAGCCGCCCGGTCAGGTCGATGACCCGGACCAGTTCTTCGAGGGAGGTGCTGCCTTCCAGGACGCGGCGAGTGCCGTCTTCGGCGAGGCTGGTGAAGCCATGGGCCTGGGCGGTTTCGAGAATCTCACGCGGGGTGGCGCGGCGGGCGATGAGTTCATCCAGCTCCGGGCCGACACGGAGCATCTCCATGATGGCCATGCGTCCCTTGTAACCGCGGAATGCGCATTGGGGGCAGCCGGAAGGGTGGCGCAGCGCCGGGCGGGCCGTGGCGTGGCCGAGGCCGAGCAGACGCATCTCCCGGTCATTGGCCGGGGCTGATGTGCGGCAGTCCGGACAGAGCCGGCGTACCAGGCGTTGGGCGGCGATCCCGATCAGGTTGCCGGCGAGCATCTCGGGCACGATGCCCAGCTCGAGCAGGCGGGGAATGGCGCCGATGGCGGAGCTGGTGTGCAGCGTTGAATAGACCTGGTGCCCGGTCATTGCCGCCTGCAGGGCCATGCGGGCCGTGTCCCCGTCGCGGATTTCGCCCACGAGGATGACGTCGGGGTCCTGGCGCAGCATGGCGCGTATCCCGCTGGCGAAGTCCAGCCTGGCGGCATCCGAGACGCCTGTCTGGCGGATCTGGGCCAGGGGATATTCGACCGGGTCCTCGAGGGTCATGATGTTGATGCTCTCGGTGTTGATGTGCTTGAGCACCGAGTAGAGCGTGGTGGTCTTGCCGCTGCCGGTCGGGCCTGTGACGAGGATCAGCCCCTCCGGCCGGAGGATCATGCGTTTGAGCAGGTCGAGCTGGGGCTGGGCCAGCCCCAGCTCGTCGAGGCCGACCAGGCCGCCCTGGCGGTCGAGGATGCGCAGCACGATGTTCTCGCCGTGCAGCGTGGGTTGGGTGGAGACGCGGAAATCCACAGGGCGGCCGCTGACATTCAGTGAGATCCGTCCGTCCTGCGGAGCACGTGTCTCGGCAATGTCGAGGGCGGCCATGACCTTGAGTCTCACCGCCATGGCCGGCCAGTAGGCGTGGTGCAGGGCCCGGATCTGCTGGAGCAGGCCGTCGATGCGGTAGCGGATGCGGAGGAAGGCGGATTCCGGCTCGAAATGGATGTCGGATGCGCCCTGTTTGACGGCATCGCCGAGGAGGGCGTCGATCAGGCGGACGACGGGTTGCGCGTAGCTGTCGCCGCGCCCTGCCGCCGCGTCGATGTTGCCGGTTTCGATCTCCTGGAGGATGCCGTCGATGGAGAGTTCGTGACCGTAGATCTGGTCGATGGCACGGGCGATCTCGGAGTCGCCGGCGAGGCGGACATCGATGCGGGTGCCCGGTGGCAGCAGGGCGTGCAGCTGATCCTGGGCCAGGATGTCGTCGAGGTTTGCCGAGGCCACCACGAGCACACCCTGGCCGGCATCGTAGCGGAGGGGGATCAGCCCCAGGCGCCTGGCAAGCTGGCGGGGGATCTGGGCAAGGGCTTCCGGGTCGGGCAGCAGGGAGGACAGGTCCACGCTGATCCGGTTGTGCTGGCGGGCGAGGGCGTCGCGCAGCGCGGCCTCGGACAGAAAGCCCAGGCTGACCAGCTGCCGGCCGATGGCATGGCCGGTGCGGATCTGCTCCTGCAGGCCGATCCGCAACTGGTCCGGGCTGATCAGGCCCATGGTGATGAGGATCTGACCTATGGGCGGGGCGGAGGCGGCGCTGTTCATTGGCTGGAGCGCCGGCGGCGGAGTGCCTGCATGCAGGCACTGATCTCTGACGGGGTCGGGCGTCCGGGGCGCTCCCGGCGTGCTCGGGAGGGGCAAGGAGAGAAGGGGGAACTCATGGCTTGGCCTCGTGCGGGAGGGGGGCGCCCGGAAAATTGCGCAGCCCTGGCTGGGGGCTGCTGCGGAAGAAATCCTCGCCTGGCAGGTAGTCGCGCAGTCGTGTCCGGGTGACGAGGGGGGCTTCCCGCGCCACCACCGGGCGCAGGAAGATCACCAGCTCGGTCTTCTGGATCCCGTTGTCCCGGCTGGTGAAGACCTCGCCGAGCAGGGGCAGGCTGCCGATCAGCGGGATGCGGCCGGTCCGGTAGTCGATCCGGTCCTCCATCAGGCCTCCCAGAATGGCGGTCTCGCCGTTCTCGATGCGCAGGATCGATTCGATCTCGCGGGTCCGGATCTGGGGCACCAGGTTGGGAATGCCTGCCGGGATGCTGGGGTTGGGGTCGCGGCGGAAGTCGGAGATGCTGGAGATGGTGGGCCGGATGTTGAGGATGATCTCGTCGGCTTCGCTGATCTGTGGCGTGACGGTCATCACCAGCCCCACCGACACCGCCTGGGGCGTGGTGGTGACGGTGGTCAGGACCCCGGCATTGGTGGTCTGGGAGGTGTCGGCCTTGACCGTGAAATAGACGTATTCCTCAACGACCTTGATCGCCGCGGTCTGGTTGTTGAGCACCGACAGTTTGGGGCTCGACAACACCTTGACGGTGCCGAAGCCCTCCAGCAGCTTCACCGTGGCGTCGATCCCGTCGCGGCTCTGGTAGGCGATGCTGAACGGTGCGGCGCCGCTGCCGGCCGTGCTGCCAAGGCCCGGGCCGGTCATCCCGAAGCGGGTGCCGCCGGAGAGTACCCGGCTCCAGTCGATGCCCTGCCGGTAGGTGTCTCCCAGGGCGACTTCGACGATGGTGGCTTCGATCAGGACCTGCCGGCGGGCCGCCTGCGTGACCTGCTCCAGGAACTCCCCCACCTTCGCGTGCTGGCGTGCGGTGGCGCGGACCGTCAGGACGCCGGTCTCGCGGTTGGCGATCACCGCAGCGGCTTCGCGAAAGGTGGATTGCTGGACCAGGGTCGTGGTGCTGCTCTGGGCCGCCGACGGGCCGCCCTGGAGCGTGCTGCGCGGCATTGCGGCGCGCCCCCTGGCGCGGGGCTGCGCCACCGGTGCGGCGGACACGGCGGAGCCGGTCGTCACGCTGGAGCCCGTGTTCTCGATGAGGGTCTCGCTGGAGCCCTCGGGCAGGATCTTGTCGGTCTCCCGCAGCAGGTCCTTGAGGTTCTTCTCGACGGAATCCCAGAACTGGTTGCGGGAGGTGTTCTCGATGCGGGTGGCCGAGATGTTGCCGCCGCCCAGCGGGTTGGCGGGGTTGGCTGCGGCAGCCTGTCCGGCGGCCCCACTGCCGGCCCCGCTCGTGGCGATCTGGGTGTTGGTGGCCACGGTGCCCGCAATCTGGCGGCTCAGATTGACGTAGTCGAGACGGTAGGTGCGCAGGAAGGGCGTGTCCGGCATCACCAGCAGGGTGGGGCCGTCGCATTCGAAGCGCACATCCGCCTGGCGGGTGATGCGGGTCAGGATCTGGGGCAGGGTCTGGTTGATCGCGTTGAGGGTCACGCTGCCGGTGATGCCCGGGTGGATATCCACGTTCAGGTGGGCGTCCCGCGCGAGGGCGAAGAGCAGGTCCTGCAGCCGGACCCCCGTGACGACGACCGAGTAGGTTTCCAGGGGGGCGGCCGGCGCCGGTGCCTGGAGGAGGGG
>WBTZ01000036.1 GCA_009026175.1 Zoogloea sp.
CCCCCGGGCCACCCACCGCCGACATCTCTGTGGAGGCCTCGCGCAGCACCCCCAACGATCTGTTCCGCGCCGAAGTCTACGCCGAAGCCACCGATGCGAGCCCGGGCGACCTGGCCCGCCGGGTCAACCTCACGGTGAGCCAGGCCATCCAGACAGCGCGAGCCTACCCTGCCGTCAAGCTGCGCTCGGCCGGGAACTCCACCTATCCGGTGTATGGCAAGACCGGCAAGACCATCGACGCGTGGCGCATGCGCTCCACCCTCGCCCTCGAGAGCAGCGATTCGGCGGTATTGTCCGAGCTGCTCGGCAAGCTCCAGCAGAACATGGCCGTCACCGGGCTCAACGCAAGCCCGGCTCCTGCCACCTTGAAGAAGTCGACGGATGAAGCCATCGTCGAGGCCCTTGGCGCCTTCGAGGCCCGGGCCCGGCTGGTGGCGGGCACGCTTGGCAAAAAATGGAAGATCCGCCACCTGTCGGTGCACACCGGCGGCATCCAGCCCAGGCCGCTGGTCGCCTACGCCCGCGCCACCCCCATGATGAGTGCCGATGCGGCGCCCCCTGCCCCCATCGAGGCCGGTGACAGCCCGGTTGCGGTGAATGTCAGCGGTCAGATCGAACTGCTCGAATGATCGCCCTGATCCAGCGTGTCCTGGAGGCCCGTGTCACCGTGGCGGGGCAGACTGTCGGCGAGATCGGCCCCGGTCTGCTCGCACTGGTCGCCGTGGAGCGGGGCGACGGGCCGGCCAACGCCGCCCGCATGGTGGAGCGCCTGCTCGGCTACCGGGTTTTCTCCGATGAAGACGGCAGGATGAACCGCTCGTTAACGGACACCCGAGGCGGCCTGTTGCTGGTATCCCAGTTCACCCTCGCGGCCGACACGGCCAAGGGGACACGTCCGAGCTTCACGCCCGCCGCGGCGCCCGACGTGGCGGAACACCTCTTCAATGAATTCGTCGCCCTGGCGCGCCGGCAGCACACCGATGTGGCCACCGGCGCGTTTGGTGCAGAAATGACGGTATCCCTGGTCAATCATGGTCCGGTCACCTTTCGCCTTACGGCCTGAGCTCGGCGCCGTCCTGCTGCTGGCCGCCGCGCTGCTGGCAGGCTGCGGCCAGAGCCCCAGGCGCCCGGACAGCCCTGCCTCCGCCCCGCAGACCCAACGCCCCCCGACGGGCGGCTGGTTTGCCCTGCCCACCGAGGATCACGGCCAGGAAATGGTGATGTTTGCCCTGGGCCTGCTCGACACGGGCTACCGCTTTGGCGGCAAGAACCCGGACGCCGGCCTGGATTGCAGCGGCATGGTCAGCTACATCGTCGAACAGGTGAGCGGGCGTCGCCTGCCCCACAACGCAGCCGGCATTGCCGAACGGACGCGCCCGATTGCCGCCCAGGCCTTGCGCCCGGGCGACCTGGTGTTCTTCAACACCCTCGGCCGTCCCTATTCCCACATGGGAATCTACATGGGCGACGGCAGGTTCATCCATGCCCCCAGCAGCAAGGGCAAGGTCAGGATGGACCGGCTGGACAGCCGCTACTTCGCAGAGCGCTTCGAAGGCGCCCGTACGCTGCTGCCGGAAGGCTGACCCGAAGACATGCCCATGCGCCCGCTCACAGGGGGCCATGGGCATGTCGGCGCCCTGGTCTCAGGCACCTTCCTTCAGCCAGCGCGCTGCATCCAGCGCGTAATAGGTGAGGATGCCATCGGCGCCGGCGCGCTTGAAACCCACCAGGGACTCCAGCACGCAGGCCTGCTCGCTGAGCCAGCCGTTGGCCACCGCGGCCTTCAGCATGGCGTATTCACCGCTCACCTGATACACGTAGGTGGGCACCTTCAGTTCGCTCTTCACCCGGCGCACGATGTCCAGGTAGGGCATGCCGGGCTTCACCATGAACATGTCGGCGCCCTCCGAAATATCGAGCGCCACCTCACGGATGGCCTCGTCGGAGTTTGCCGGATCCATCTGGTAGGGGTACTTGTTGCCCTTGCCCAGGTTGCCCGCCGACCCCACCGCATCGCGGAAGGGGCCATAGAAGGCAGAGGCGTACTTGGCCGAGTAGGCCAGGATGCGGGTGTGGATCTGCCCTGCGCCGTCCAGCTCGGCACGGATGCGGGCCACCCGGCCATCCATCATGTCGGAGGGAGCCACCACATCGGCCCCCGCCTGCGCATGGCACAGAGCCTGGCGGGCGAGCACCTCGAGGGTCTCGTCGTTGAGCACATAGCCTGACGCATCGATCAGCCCGTCCTGGCCATGACTGGTGTAGGGATCGAGGGCAACGTCGGTGATCACGCCCAGCTCCGGGAAACGCTGCTTGAGGGCCTGTACCACGCGGGGCACCAGGCCGTCCGGGTTGTAGGCCTCCTCGGCCCCCAGGGACTTGCGTTCGGTGTCGATCACCGGGAACAGGGCCAGGGCCGGTATGCCCAGGGCCACGGCCTCCCCGGCCACCTCCAGCAGCTTGTCGAGGGACATCCGGCTGACGCCGGGCATCGACGGCACGGGCTGGACGATGCCCTCACCTTCGAGCACGAAGACGGGGTAGATCAGATCATCCGCCGAGAGGCGATGCTCGCGCATCAGGCGGCGGGAAAAATCATCGCGGCGCATGCGGCGCATGCGGGTTGCAGGAAACACGGAATGGACTGGACTCATGGAGATCTCGCGAACTTACATCCGGATACGAATCGGGGCCGGAACTTTCCGGCCGCCCGGCGAACAAAGCAACAGATGGTGCTGAACCGTCTCCCGCTATACCTCCCTGAGCGGGTGCCTTGAGCAAGCAAGGCATTTTTCTGCCCCCGGCCCCCCTCGCCGGGGGTTTTTTCTTTCTGCTCCCGGTCTGCGGGCTGCCTCTCGAGGCGATGCGAATTCTAAGCCCTCACGGGGCTGCCGGGATTTGATCCAGGAAAAAAGAAAACCGCCCGAAGGCGGCTTTGCCCGAAGGCATTCTTCCCGGCCTGCGGCCCGGAAGCAACAGGCCCGCAAGACCCATTACAGGCCGTTCCGGGTCACTTCTTCTCCGGCCCCTCGCCAGGCAACGGCGGCGACCAGGTTACGAGATGGGCCACGCAGTTATCCATCACACCAGCCCAGTACTCGATCCACCAGGACATTCCGACCATGACGCTCTCCTTCTACTGTCTTGACAGCTTATGACCAGCCGCGCGGACATCCCACCCGGGACATCCGATCCGCCGACTCTCCGAGGAATATTTCAAGCATGCACCCGGATCAGGTGCCATACCCGGAACTATGCCGCATGGTGCAGTGCATCAATGCAAATTCATTGACATGCGGCGAGAACCATCTGCTGCGGGTAGAACGGGAATGCAAGAAAGGGCCCGCAGGCCCCTTCCTTCACTCAACAACAGTCCGGCTCAGAACTGGTCTTCGGCCAGCGCCAGCGCCCCGCTCGCGCCATTGACAACCGCATAGGCCAGGCCCGGGGCCTGGGACAGCACGTGATCGGCGTAGAAGCGGGCCGTTACGATCTTGGCCTGGTAGAACGAGGCATCTCCACTACCCTCGGCAAGACGGCGGCTTGCAACCAGCGCGGCACGCCCCATCTGCCAGCCCCCGGCGACAATGCCCAGCAACTTCAGGAAAGGCACCGAACCCACCGACGCCGCCTTGATATCGTTGCCGTAGGTCGCGACGATGTACGCAACGGCTTCTTCCAGCGCGGTCACGGCGGACGACAGCGACTTGCGGATGGCCGAGAATTCCTCACCCGCGGCCTCGGCCAACTGGGCCTCGACCTTGCGCATCTCGCCGATCACGGCCTTCACCGTCAGTCCGCTTTCACGGGCGATCTTGCGACCAATGAGGTCATTTGCCTGGATCGCGGTGGTGCCTTCGTAGATGGCGGTGATCCGGGCGTCACGGAAGTGCTGGGCCGCACCGGTCTCTTCGATGAAGCCCATGCCGCCATGAACCTGGACACCGGTGGACGTGATGTCGATGGCGGCCTCGGTGAGCCAGCCCTTTACAACCGGGATCATCAGATCCACGAAGGCCTGGTTGCTGGCCCGCACGGCCTGCTCCGGGTGGTGATGGGCCATGTCGGTGGCGGCACCGACCACGTAGGCCAGCGCCCGCTGGGCTTCGACCTGCGCCTTCATGCTCATCAGCATGCGGCGAACGTCGGCGTGATGGATGATGCTGACCTTCGGGCCACCCCGGACGCCCGCCTCGGTGCCCTGGACACGGTCCTTGGCGTAGGCCAGGGCCTGCTGGTAGGCCCGGTCGGACAGGGCCAGGCCCTCCATGCCCACGGCAAAGCGGGCTTCGTTCATCATCACGAACATGTACTCGAGGCCACGATTCGCCTCGCCGACCAGGGTACCGATGGCGCCACCATTGTCACCAAAGGCCAGCACTGCAGTCGGGCTGGCATGGATGCCCAGCTTGTGCTCGATGGAAACGCAGTGCACGTCATTGCGAGCCCCCGGCGTGCCATCGGCATTGAGCAGGAACTTCGGCACCACGAACAGGGAGATCCCCTTCACGCCTTCCGGCGCATCAGGCAGGCGACCGAGCACCAGGTGCACGATGTTGTCGGTCATGTCGTGCTCGCCGTAGGTGATGAAGATCTTCTGGCCGAAGATCTTGTAGGTGCCATCACCCTGGGGCACCGCGCGGGTGCGCACGGCAGCCAGATCCGATCCGGCCTGGGGCTCGGTCAGGTTCATCGTGCCGGTCCACTCGCCGCTGATCATCTTCGGCAGGTACGCTGCCTTCTGCTCGTCGGTACCGCACAGCTTGATCGCCTCGATGGCGCCGTTGGTCAGCATGGGGCACAGGGAGAAGGCCATGTTGGCGGCCTGCCACATTTCCATCACCACGGTGGAGACCAGCTTGGGCAGCCCCTGGCCACCGAACTCCGGCTCGCACGCCAGGGCGGTCCAGCCCGCCTCGGCGAACTGGGTGTAGGCCTCCTTCCAGCCGGCCGCAGTGCGGACCTCGCCGTTGTCCCAGCGGGCGCCTTCCTGGTCACCCGTCCAGTTCAGCGGGGCCAGCACGCCGCTCGCGAACTTGCTGGCCTCCTCGATGATGGCGTCAACCAGGTCCGGGCTTGCGTCCTCGCATCCCGGCAGGGCCGACACGTCTTCCAGGCCGGCGAGTTCGCGCAGGACGAACTGCATGTCGCGGATCGGTGCGTTATAGCTGCTCATTGTTTTTTCTCCACTATGTTGTTGTAGGTGTTACGACCTCGGGAACTGCGGGGCCGGCTTACTTGTTCAGGTAGCTGCGGTCATCGAAACTCGCGACCCATTCCGGGCGGTAGACCACCATCAGGGTCAGGGCCATGCCCGACAGCCAGGCTTCGGCAAAGCCCAGCAGCAGGAAGAACGGCAAGTATTCGGACAGCAGCTTGTCCGCCGGGTAAGCGCCGGCGGCATACAGGCTCAGGGACGCGACGAAGCCCTGCACGAGGACGATCACCGCGGCGCCCAGGAAGGCGTTGACGAAGATGTAGACGAAGAAATGCCGGGGCAACCAGCGCTCGACGGCACGGAAGAAAAGCCGCCCGGTGGCAACCGGAACGATCGCCATCATCAGCAGGTTGATGGGGTAAGCGGCCCACTCGACGCTACCATTCAGCGTCACACCGGCCAGGGCCAGCGCAAGCACGACGAGCGCAAGCTGCGGGCCGAAGATCAGGGTGGTGGCCATGGCCCCGATCAGATGCAGATTGAGCCCGGGGTAGACGCCGGCATTCATGCTCCACAGCAGGGTCAGGACAACCGCCGCACCCAGCAGGGCATTGAGTTGATGCCCGTCACGCAGGCGCTGCCACGGGGCTGTCCTGAAGACCCACGCTCCGACCCCCAGCCCGCAGAGCACGGCAAAGCCGTGCCAGCTTGCAGAAAAGAGGTCGGGCGCGAAGTTCATTCAGCCAGCCCTGCGGTCTCTGTCAGCCGGATCAGACTGCCGAGGTGAGCTGCGGCACGGCTTCGAAGAGGTCGGCCACGAGACCGTAGTCGGCCACCTGGAAGATCGGCGCTTCCGGATCCTTGTTGATCGCCACGATCACCTTGGAATCCTTCATGCCGGCCAGATGCTGGATGGCGCCGGAGATGCCGACGGCCAGGTAGAGCTGGGGCGCGACGATCTTGCCGGTCTGGCCGACCTGGTAGTCGTTGGGCACGTAACCCGCATCGACGGCGGCACGGGAGGCACCCAGGGCGGCCCCCAGCTTGTCGGCGAGCGGCTCGAGAACCTTGTGGTAGTTCTCGCTGCTGCCCAGGCCACGGCCACCGGAGACGATGATCTTGGCGGCGCCCAGCTCAGGGCGGGCAGACTTGGTCAGCTCGCGGCCGGTGAGACGGGAGAGGCCCGAGTCGGCGACAGCGGCAATCTGCTCCACTGACGCCGAACCGCCCTCACCCGCCGCTTCGAAGGCGGTGGTGCGCACGGTGATGACCTTCACCGGATCGGCGGATTTCACCGTGGCCAGCGCATTGCCGGCATAGATCGGACGCACGAAGGTGTCGGCGGACTCGACCGCGACGATCTCGGAGATCTGGGCCACATCCAGCACGGCAGCCACGCGGGGCAGCACGTTCTTGCCGAAGGTGGTGGCCGGGGCCAGCACGTGGCTGATGGCGCCACCGGCCGCCTTGACGACCTCCACCACCTGACTGGCGAGGTTCTCGGCAGACTGGTCGGCGAAGACGGCGGAGTCGGCCACCAGGACCTTGCTCACGCCAGCCACCCGGGCAGCGGCCTCGGCGGCGGCGCCGGCAGCGGAACCGGCCACCAGGATGACGACATCACCCCCGAGCTTGGCGGCGGCGGAGACGGTATTGAGGGTTGCGCCCTTCAGGGACGCATTGTCGTGCTCGGCAACAACCAGGATCGTCATTACAGCACCTTCGCTTCGTTCTTGAGTTTTTCGACCAGCTGAGCCACGTCAGCCACCATCACACCCGCGCTGCGCTTGGGCGGCTCGACCACCTTGAGGGTGGTCAGGCGAGGCGTCACATCCACCCCCAGATCCGCCGGCTTGACGGTCTCGAGGGGCTTCTTCTTGGCCTTCATGATGTTGGGCAGGGTCGCGTAGCGCGGCTCGTTGAGGCGCAGGTCGGTGGTCACCACCGCCGGCAGCGCAATCTCGAGGGTCTCGAGGCCGCCATCGATCTCGCGGGTCACCGTGGCCTTGCCGGCACTCACCGCCACCTTGGAGGCGAAGGTGGCCTGCGGCCAGCCCATCAGCGCGGACAGCATCTGGCCGGTCTGGTTGGCATCGTCGTCGATGGCCTGCTTGCCGCAGATCACGACCTGGGGCTGCTCCTTGTCGCACAGGGCCTTGAGCAGCTTGGCCACGGCAAGGGGCTGGAGCTCGACGTCGGTCTCGACCAGGATGCCGCGGTCGGCACCGATGGCCATGGCGGTGCGCAGGGTTTCCTGGCAGGCGCCGACGCCGCAGGACACGGCGACCACCTCGGTGGCCACACCGGCCTCCTTCAGACGTACGGCTTCCTCGACGGCGATTTCGTCGAAGGGATTCATCGACATCTTGACGTTGGCAATATCCACGCCGGTGCCGTCGCTCTTGACCCGCACCTTGACGTTGTAATCGACCACGCGTTTAACGGGAACCAGGATCTTCAATGCTGCGCTCCTTAAATGGGAACTTCTCCACTAATCTTGTCGGCCTGCAGAACCCCCGCCCTTGAACGGGAATACACCCGCAAGCCATTTCTTGGACTGCCGGCCAGTCGCGCTCTATGCGCGCAGCACGCGCCGGATCAGCAGACGCCAGCTTCTCACAGGCATCTTGCTTTGTCACTTTCCGTACGGTAGCGTATGGACTGGAAACCGTCAATACTACGCCGAATGGAAAAAACACCCCGCCTGCAACTCGACCGCGCCGCCTGGACCCAGGGCGCCCTCGACATCCTCGCCGAAGAAGGCGTCACCGGTGTGCGCGTCGAGGTCCTGGCCAAGCGGCTGCATGTCACCAAGGGCAGCTTCTACTGGCATTTCAAGGACCGCCAGGACCTCCTCTCGGGCGTGCTGGAGACCTGGAAGGAAGGCCGTATCCGCGACATCGTGAAACAGACCAAGCGCGAACCCGGTGGCGAGGTTGCGCAGATCTTTCACGTGATCGACGTCTACAGCGCGAGCCGCAACCGCAAGGGCATCCTGATCGAGCTGGCCATGCGCGAGTGGGCACGCCGGGATACGGCGGCGGCAGCCATCGTCGAGGAGGTTGATGCCTGGCGCCTGCGTTGTGCCCGTGATCTCTTCCTGGCCTGCGGTGTGCCGATGCATGAAGCGTCCACTCGCAGCATGCTGCTGTATGCCTACGTCTTCGGCGTCTCGATGATGAACTGCGAGAAATTCGACGGTGACGTGGCGCGCATGAAGGACGACATCCGTGCCCTCATTGCCCGCAGTCCGACCCCGGTGCCCTCCCCCTCCTGAGCCGTCCGAGGCCAGGAATCGCGGCGAGGGCATTGGCGCCGGTCGCCTCGATGACTTCGCCCACATCCATCCCCCTCAGATCGGCCAGCACCCCGGCCATGCGCCTGATGTTGGCCGGATCGTTGCGCTGCCCTGCCCCCCAGGCCGGCGCAATGTCCGGCGCGTCGGTCTCCAGCACGATCACCGACAGGGGAAGTGTCGCAGCCAGCTCCCGGATGCGCCTTGAGCCGGAATAAGTCATCGCGCCGCCGAAGCCGAGCTTGAAGCCCAGCCCGATGAAGGCCTCGGCCTGCTGCCGGCTGCCGTTGAAGGCATGGGCAATCCCCCCCGGCGGTCGGTGCCTGCGCAGGGCCTTGAGCACCCGGTCCTGGGCCCGGCGGATGTGCAGGACCACCGGCAATCCGAAGGCCACCGCCAGCTTCAGCTGGACCTCGAGAAAACGCTCCTGGCGCGGCAGATCCCCATCGACGACATAGCCATCGAGACCGATCTCGCCCACCGCCACGGCCGTCCGGTCCGCCAGACGGTCGCGCAGAACATCCACATCTTCGTCGCGGGCCTGCTTCACGTACAGGGGATGGATGCCGTAGGCGTGGGCGCAATCCGGGTTGGCGGCAGACAAGCGGGCCACCGCCGCGAAATTGTCCGCGGCCACGGCCGGCACCAGGAAACCCGCCACACCCTGGCCCCGGGCGGCCTCGATCACCGCCTCGCGATCGGCGTCGAACTCGGCGGCGTCCAGGTGGCAGTGGGTGTCGATCAGCAAGTCAGCGGCTCACTTGCCCGTCCACACCGGTTTGCGCTTGGCCATGAAGGCGTCGATGCCCTCTGCCGCATCCTCGCACATCATGTTGCAGGCCATCACCTCGGCCGCGTGCTGATAGGCCGCGTCCAGCCCCATCTCGAGCTGGCTGTAGAACATCTGCTTGCCCATGGCGATGGCCGCCGGCGACTTGGCGCAGATCGACGCGGTGAGGCGTGCCACCTCCTCGTCCAGGCTTTCAAGGGGCACCACCCGGTTGACCAGCCCACGCCGCCTGGCCTCCGCCGCGTCGATGAAGTCGCCGGTCACCAGCATCTCGAAGGCCTCCTTGCGCCCCATGTTGCGGGACAGGCCCACGCTCGGCGTGGCACAGAACAGGCCGACGTTGATGCCCGACACGGCAAAGCGCGCCACATCCGAGGCCACCGCCAGATCGCACATGGAGACCAGCTGGCAGCCGGCCGCGGTGGCGATACCATGGATGCGGGCAATCACCGGCTGCGGCATGGCGACAATCTGCATCATCACCTTGCCGCACAGGCGGAACAGGGCTTGCTGGAAGGACTTGGTGTAGTTGCCGCGCATCTCCTTCAGGTCATGACCGGCGCAGAAGGCCTTGCCAGCCCCGGCCAGCACCACCACGCGCACCGACTTGTCCGCGGCAATGGCCACCAGCTCGGCCAGCAAGGCCTCGAGCATGGCCTGGGACAGGGCATTGAACTGCCCCGGACGATTGAGGGTCAGGTTGCAGACGCCATCGACGTCGCTACGCAGCAACATCGGTTCCTGTTGAGTCTCGGGTACAGCGCTCATGCTTCTCTCCTCCTTGATTGAATGCCGGCACGTGCCTGCCGGTCATGGCTTGAAACTCAGTCCGCGCAGGGCGCTACAGGCTTGGGGAGCGCCCCCTGTCCTGCGGCACCCTGATTCAGTCCGCTCAGCCAGCCCGCCAGCTCGCGGCCGAGATCGCGGGTGGCGGCCTGCAGCGCCGCGACGCCCCCCGCCGCATCCGCCGCCGGAGCCGGCCGGCTGATCGAGAAGGCCCGGCTGGCGACGACCCGCTCACCACGCGATGGCAGCAGGCTGGCGCGGGCTTCGACGACGCCACGGCTGTCTCCCCCCGCCTCGAAAAGCTGTGCGAATTCATCCAGCTCGATGCGCAGGCGGCATCCCCCCTGGCCCGGCCCAAGGGCACGCCGCAAGGCCAGCTCGACCAGTTGCGCAGGCGGTGCCGCCCAGCGGCTCTCCGCATACACCTGACGGCGCGTCGGCTGAGCCTGCAGCAGGCGGTAGCCCATGGCAGAGCTCGCCAGCCAGGGCGCCGGCTGCACCTCGATGCTGCGCAGCGCCGGGATGCCTGCCGGTGCCGCAACGGCATCGAGGACACCAAAATCATGCACCGCCTGAGCCGCCGGGCGGGACGGCACGGCACATGCGCTCAGGAGCAGAGCCAGGGATGCGGCGGCGACGGGATGGACAAGGCGCATGAGGGCAAGGTTCTCCGGACAGGCTAGCGGACAGGGGGCCTGAAACCCGTCTCGCCGGGCCCGGGTTGCGGGGTCTCGCGGCCGAGGATCAGCATCTGGGGTGAGCGCTCGACCTCATCGAGCAGCCCCGACAGCTGCCGGGAGGTCGTGGTCAGCTCCTGAACCAGGCCGTTGATGCGCGGCAGCGTGGAGCCCGACAGCCCCTCGCCGACGCTGCTGGTCAATGCCTCCAGGCGTGCACCGGCGCTTTCCAGGCGCACCAGCAACTTGCGCCCCTCGACCGCCATGGGCGCCGCCTCCACGCTGGCGCGCTCCAGGTTGTTCAGGGTCCGGCCGATGCGCTCGAGGTTGTCCTTGTCCAGGAAGCGGCGCAGATCGGCCACCAGCCGTGGCGTCTCCTGCAAGGTCTGGTCGAGGCCGCGGCTGGACGATTCCAGGCGGGCCAGGGTGTTCTCGATGCGGGCCAGGTTGTCAGGCCGGGTCAGGGTGGCCAGACGCTCCGACATGTCGCGCAGCTGGCGCAGGGTCTGCAGCGCGCCGGTGGTCAGTTCTTCGATGACGCTGGGGGCCAGCGGAATCCGGGGCGCCTCGCCGACGATGGGCTCCGAGCCGTCGCCCGGATCATCCAGCGCGATGAACGCCAGCCCGGTCACCCCCTGGGTGGCGAGGCGTGCCCGGGTAGCGCGGGTGATCGGCAGATCGGTACGGATGCGCAGGATGACCAGCAGCTTGCGGTGATCATCAGGATCGAGATCGATCCGCGCCACCCGTCCGGCCACGATGCCCCGGTAGCGGACGGTCGCCTGGGGATTGAGCCCGTTGACGCTGCCCGATGTCACCAGGACCAGCTCCCGGGTCGCCTCCCGCTTGTCGGAGAACCACCACAGGGCCAGCACCACCGCCCCGCTGAGCAGGATGGCGAACAGGCCGGTGGCGATGGCATGGGCCCGGTTCTCCATCAGCGGGACTCCCCGGCCCTGGCCAGCGCGGCGCGGCTGCGCTCGCTGTGGAAGAAACGCTGAATGAAGGGGTCCTGCACGGTCATGATCTCTTCCAGGGGGCCAGCGGCGAGTATACGTCCTTCCGAGAGCACGGCCACGCGCGTGGCCAGGGCCGCCAGGGTGTCGAGGTCGTGGGTCACCAGTACCACGGTGAGCCCCAGGCTGCGGTGCAGGGAGCGGATCAGGTCCACAAAGCCCGCGCTGCGGTCCGGATCGAGCCCCGCAGTCGGTTCGTCGAGGAGCAGCAGCTCGGGCTCGAGGGCCAGGGCCCGCGCCAGGGCGACACGCTTGACCATGCCGCCGGACAGCTCGGCCGGCATCCGTGCGGCCACTTCGGGCTCCAGCTCCACCATGGCCATCTTGAGCAGCACCAGATCCCGGATCAGCGCCTCGTCGGTCAGGCCGAACTCCCGCAGGGGAAAGGCGATATTGGCAAACACGGTCAATGCGGAAAACAGGGCACCGTGCTGGAACAGCATCCCGAAGCGCCGCCGGCGCGCCAGCCGGGAATGCCGGTCCCCCGCCTTCAGGACCTCGCCGAACAGGCGCACCTCGCCTTCCGCCGGCTGGAGCAGGCCGACCATCTGGCGCAGCAGGGTCGTCTTGCCGCTCCCCGAGCCGCCCACCAGCGCAAGCACCTCCCCTGTCGATACCGCCAGATCGAGATTCTTGTGGATCCAGGTCTTGCCGAAGCAGGTGGACACGCCCTTGAGCTCCACCGGCAGGATTGACGGAGGCTGCATCGCCGACGCGCTCACCGGAAGGGCAGCCCGATGGAGCGGGTCGCCACCGCGAACACCGCGTCCACGATGATCACGACCGTGATGGAGGCCACCACCGAGGTGGTGGTGTTGGCCGACAGGCTCTCGGTGTTCGGACGCACCCGCAGGCCGAAGTAGCAGGCCACCAGGGCGATCAGCAGGCCGAAGACCGCCCCCTTCACCAGGCCGATCACCAGGTTGGCGACCGGCACCGCCCGCGGCAGCGCATTGAGAAAATAGTCGAAACTCAGGTCCAGCTGCAGGTTGGCCGACACCATGCCGCCGAAGATCGCCACCGCCGAGCCCCATAGGGTGAGCAGGGGCATGGCCAGGGTCAGGGCCACCACCTTGGGCACGACGAGGCGGACGTAGCGCGAGATCCCCATCACGGTGAGCGCATCGATCTCCTCCGTCACCCGCATCACGCCGAGCTGGGCCGTCATCGCCGAGCCCGACCGGCCGGCCACCAGGACGGACACCAGGACCGGCCCCAGCTCCCGGATGATGCCCAGGCCGAGGATGTTGACGATAAAGGAGTCCGCCCCGAAAGCGCGTAACTGCAGAGCAGACAGGTAGGACATGACGACCCCGATCAGGAAACCGACCAGTGCAGTCACGGGCATCGCCCGCACCCCCACCTTGTAGAAGTTGGCCGAGATCTCGAACACGGGCCAGCGCTTGTGGTCGCCAACCAGCCCCCACAGGTCGATCAGGATCTGGCCGATCAGCGCCACGAAGCCGACCACGTGATGCCCGATCTCGATGACGATGCGCCCGACCTGGGCCGTGCCGTCCAGGAACCGGTAGGGCGGCTCCGTCGGGCAGGTCAGCACCGGAATCGCCTCCACCCGCTGGAACACGGGCTCCAGTGCCGGCGGCACCTCCAGGCGCTCTGGCCGGCGACGTCCCCACGCCCGCCACAGCAGCAAGGCTCCGTAGCTGTCGAGCCGCGACACGCTGGCCAGGCTCCAGGCCGCCTGCATCGGTACGCTCTCCAGTTCGCCGCGCAACTGCCGCGGATCGGCCGTCAGGGCGGCGAGGGTCCAGTCCCCTGACAGACTTACCCGGCTGCCACTCGCATCGGTCTCCAGCCGCAAGGCCGGCGCAGGGCTGACCGGGGACATGGGGGCCGGGTCAGGCAGTGCCTGCAGGATTGCGGGCCGAGGCACGCTCGACCCGGAGTTTCAGGGGCATCCCGATGGACTGCCACTGGCGCTCCTCCTCGTCCAGCGCCGCCGCAGTGAGCGGCAGGTCGCGCAACCACTCGGCCTCGGCCGCCAGCACGTAGCCGCGCCCTTCGTGCTTCAGGCGCAAGGGGGGCACGCCGCGGCCATCCCGCGCCCGGTGCACCACGGCGGCGAGGCGCAGGCACAGGATCAGACGCCACTCGGGGCTGTCCGGATCGAGCGCCCCCACCCGCGACAGCTTGCCCCGGTGCGCCAGCACCATGCGCGCCAGACGCCCCTGGTCCATGCGCGAGAACCCCGGCATGTCGGCATTGCCGAGAATGTAGGCGCTGTGCTTGTGATAGCTGGAATGCGCCACCGAGACTCCGATCTCGTGGAGCTTGGCCGCCCACTCGAGAAAGCGGGCGTCCACGTTGTCCTCGCCAGTCGAGGCCGGATCGAGCTGAGACAGGAAGGCGCGGGCCGTCTCGGTGACCTGCCGGGCATGGGCCATGTCCACATCGTAGCGGCTCATGAAGGCCGTCACCGTCGCATCGCGCAGGTCGTGGTGGTGGTAGCGGCCCAGCAGGTCGTAGAGCACGCCCAGGCGCAGGGCGCCTTCCGAGAAGGTCATGCGCTCCAGGCCGAACTCCTCGAAGACCGCCCACATGATGGCGAAGCCCCCCGGCAGCACCGGCAGGCGGTCGGGGCGCAGGCCCTCCAGCTGCATGGCGTTAACGTTACCGGCCTTGAGCATCAGGGCACGCAGCTTTTCCAGGCCGCTGCGGGTGATGCCGCCATCGGACAGGCCGTTGAGTTCGAGGATGTCCACCAGCGCCTTGGCCGAACCGCTGGAGCCCACCGCCTCCTGCCAGCCGATCTCCCGGTAGGCGTGGGAGATCGTCTGGATCTCCTTCTGCGCGGCCAGCTCGGCATCGCGCAGGCCGCGCTTGTCCACCTTGCCGTCCGGAAAATGGCGCAGAGAGAAACTGACGCAGCCCATGTAGAGGGACTCCAGCGCAATCGGCTGGAAGCTCTTGCCGATCACGAACTCGGTGGAGCCACCGCCGATGTCCACGACCAGTTGTTGCCGATGGGGATTGGGCAGGGTGTGGGCCACCCCCACGTAGATCAGGCGGGCCTCTTCGCGGCCGGCAATGACTTCGATGGGGAAGCCCAGGGCCGCCTCCGCCTGCACCAGGAAGTGCGGCGCGTTCTTGGCCACGCGCAAGGTATTGGTGGCCACCGCCCGCACGGCCTCCGGGGGATAGTCGCGCAGGCGCTCATTGAAACAGCGCAGGGCACTGATGCCCCGGAACTGGGCAGCCGCATCAAGCATGCGGTCGGACGACAGGCCGGCAGCCAGTCGAACAGACTCCTTGATACCATCGAGGGGATAGATCTGATCGTTGACGATCCGCCCCACCTGCAGGCGAAAACTGTTGGACCCCAGGTCGATGGCGGCGATCAATTCGCGATTCATGAATGACGATTAGTGCGCGCCGGACGGCGCAGAGGCTCGGAATTCTAGCACCGCGGGGCAAGCCCGCCGCCCGGTAATACGCGAAGCCGCCCGTTCGTCATCTCCCTGAAACACAATCGTCACATACTCTGGCCCAATCGGACGAACACGAGGAAGAGCATGCACCGCCCCTATCCAGAGCGCCAATTCCCCAGCGGCAACTTCATCAACCGCGAGCTCTCCCTGCTCCAGTTCCAGCGCCGCGTGCTGGCCCAGGCGGCCGATCCGGATGTGCCCCTGCTCGAGCGGCTGCGCTTCCTGTGCATCGTTTCCAGCAACCTGGATGAGTTCTTCGAAGTCCGGGTCGCCGGCGTCAAGGAGCAACAGCGGCTGGGCAGCCTGGCCCTCACCACCGACGGCCTGACACCGACTGAACTGCAGACCCGCATCAGCCGCGAGGTGCACAGCCTCATCACCGACCAGTACAACCTGCTCAACAATACTCTGCTGCCGGCCCTCGCCACCGAAGGCATCGTCTTCCTGCGCCGTTCCGCCTGGACCGACGCCCAGCACCTGTGGGCGCGGGACTATTTCATGCGGGAGGTGATGCCCGTCCTCACCCCGATCGGGCTCGACCCTGCCCACCCCTTCCCGCGGGTGCTCAACAAGAGCCTCAACTTCGCCGTCGAACTGGAAGGCCGCGACGCCTTCGGCCGCAGCTCCGGCGCGGCCATCGTCCAGGCGCCGCGCGCCCTGCCCCGCGTGATCCGCCTGCCCCGGGAACTGACCGGGGTCGAATACGGCTTCGTGTTCCTGTCGTCCCTGCTGCATGCCCACGTGGGCGAGCTCTTCGAAGGGATGAACGTGCTGGGCTGCTACCAGTTCCGGGTCACCCGCAACTCCGACATGTTCGTGGACGAGGAAGAGGTCAAGGACCTGCGCGCAACCCTCAAGGGCGAGCTGCAGCAGCGCCATTTCGGCGACGCCGTGCGCCTTGAGATCGCCGACAACTGCTCGGAGGCGATGGAGCAGTTCCTGCGCACCCAGTTCGGCCTCGCCACTGAAGACGTCTACCGCGTCCCCGGCATGGTCAACCCGGTGCGCCTCAACCAGGTGCCCGACTGGGTCGAGCGCCCGGACCTCAAATACCGCCCGTTCCGCCCGAGCCGCCCGCGGGGCCTCGAGAAGACCCAGAACATCTTCACCGCCCTGCGCCGCCAGGACGTGCTGCTGCACCACCCCTTCCAGAGCTTCGAGCCGGTGATCGAACTGCTCAAGGCCGCCGCCGATGACGCGGACGTGGTGGCGGTCAAGATGACCGTCTACCGTACGGGCACGGACTCCGTGCTGATGGAACACCTGGTGCGCGCAGCCCAGAAGGGCAAGGAAGTCACCGTGGTGCTCGAACTGATGGCCCGCTTCGATGAGGAAGCCAACATCAGCTGGGCCGCCCGGCTGGAGGAAGTCGGCGCCCACGTGGTCTATGGCGTGTTTGGCTACAAGACCCACGCCAAGATGCTGCTGCTGGTCCGCCGCGAGGAAGGCGCCCTGCGCCGCTACGTGCATCTCGGCACCGGCAACTACCACCCCCGCACCACCCGCTTCTATACCGACTTCGGCCTGCTCACCGCCAACGAGGAGATCGGAGCGGACGTGGCCGAGGTGTTCAAGCAGCTCACCGGCCTGGGCCAGGCCGGCAAGCTGCGCCACCTGTGGCAGGCCCCCTTCACCCTGCAGCCCAACGTCGTCACGGCCATCCTCGAAGAGGCCGAGATCGCCCGTTCCGGCCGCAAGGGGCGCATCATCGTCAAGGTCAATGCCCTGCTCGAGCCCGAGACCATCGAGGCGCTCTACGAGGCCTCCCAGGCCGGCGTCGAGATCGACGTGATCGCCCGGAGCGTGTGTGCGCTCAAGCCGGGCGTGCCCGGCCTGTCCGAGAACATCCGGGTCCGCTCCATCGTCGGCCGCTTCCTGGAACACCACCGGATCTTCTACTTCGGTGCCGATGGTGCCGACAAGCTCTACCTGTCCAGCGCCGACTGGATGGAACGCAACTTCTTCAAGCGCATCGAGATCGCCTTCCCGATCCTCGACCTGAAAGTGAAACGGCGTGTAATCAAGGAAGGCCTGCGCCCCTACCTCGGCGACAACTGCCAGGCCTGGGAACTGGACGCCGACAACCACTACCGGCGCAAGAATCCCCGGACCACCCGGCGCTCGGCCCAGGAGATCCTGCTCAAGGAGCTGAGCGGCATCTCCATGGCCTGAAGCCGGTGGCATGGCAGCCGGCCCTGCACGGAAGGAAAGCAGGACCGGCATGCTGTTGTAGAATCGCGGCTCTGATCCATTTCCGATGGCCTGCCCCATGTCCCAGCTCTCCCGCCCGCTTGTCGCCGCCTTCCTCAGTGCCTCCATCCTGACCGCCTGCGGCGGCGGCGGATCTTCCGCCCCGGCGCCCAGCGGCGTCACCGTGACGGCGGGCGAAAACCAGGTCACCGTCAACTGGAACGCCGAATCCGGCGTCGAGTACTGGCTGTGGTTCAAGGAAGGGAGCTCCGTCGCCCCCGGCGACAAGACCGCCAGCTACCGCCTGAAGGTCAGCCCGCCCTACCTCCTGACCGGCCTGACCAACGACGCCCAGTACGCCTTCAGCGTCAACGGCCGCAAGAACGGTGGCGAAGGCGGCCCGGGTTCCAGCCCGCTCACCGCCACCCCCCGCCTGGCCGCAGGCTCGTGGACCACCGGCGGCACCCTCGGCAGCGGCCAGACCCTGCGCAGCGTCGCCTATGGCCTGACCACCAGCAGCTCCAGCACCTACTCCTACGTCGCCGTCGGCGATCGCGGTGCGATCTTCCGCACCCCTGATACCGACGCCGGCCGCCACTACGTTTCCAATGCAGCCCTGAGCTGGATCACCCCCACCGGCACCGCGGTCGATTCGAGCATCGACCTGAAGGCCGTGGTGTATTCCACCGGGATCGCCAAGTACATCGCCGTGGGCACCGGCGGCAACGTCGCCTACAGCACCGACATCAGCAACTGGACCACCGTGCCGAGCGCCACCACCGGCACCACCGCCACGCTCAATGCCATCGCATCCAGCGGCTCCACCGTGGTG
This sequence comes from Zoogloea sp., assembly GCA_009026175.1. GTDB lineage: Bacteria > Pseudomonadota > Gammaproteobacteria > Burkholderiales > Rhodocyclaceae > Zoogloea. The sequence goes on from WBTZ01000036.1 coordinate 18,194, forward strand.
GCGGTGGGTGACAACGGCACCATCCGTTACTCCACCAACGGCACCAGCTGGTCGGCCCCCGCTTCGGTGACGCCTGCCGTCACCGCCAACCTGCGCGGCGTCACCTATTCCACCAAGGGCGTGTGGGTGGCAGTGGGTACCGACGGCACCGTGCTCACCAGCACCGACGCCAGCAACTGGACCGCCACCACCCAGTCCGGGCAGCTCACCGCCGTGTCGACGGTGGCCACCACCACCAACAGCGTGACCACCTACTACTTCGTGGCCGTCGGCTCGGACGGCACCGTGCTGACCAGCACCGATGCCAGCACCTGGACCACCATGGTGCTCGGCGCCTCCCTGCGCACGGTGGCCGCCGGTACCCGCCTGGTGGCGATGGGCAGCGATGGTGCCATCTACACCCGCGAGCTCACCGGCACCACCTGGACCGCCCAGGCCAGCCCGCTGCCGACCACCGCCATGAACGGGCTCATCTACGCCCAGAACATCTACACCGCGGTGGGTGCCAACAGCAGCAGCGTCTACGCCTACTGAGACCTGCCCGACCGGATCGCACCTTCTGCGTGCGGCCCGGTCCACCGAGTGGAGCCGCCATGCCTGGCCGCTCCACTTTTCACTTTCCAAAGCCCTTTCACATGCCGTCCTCGTCCGCCAACGCCTCCTTCCTGTCCCGCTCCCTCAGCGCGGTGTGGCACCCCTGCACCCAGATGAAGCACCATGAACAGCTGCCCCTGATCCCGATCGCCCGGGGAGAAGGCGCCTGGCTGCATGACATGGATGGCCGGCGCTACCTGGACGGGATCAGCTCCTGGTGGGTCAATCTGTTCGGCCATGCCAATCCGCGCATCGGCAATGCCATCAAGGCCCAGCTCGACACCCTGGAGCACGTCATGCTGGCCGGCTTCACCCATGAGCCCGTGGTCGAGCTGTCGGAACGCCTGGCAGCCCTCACCGGCCACCACTTGGGCCACGCCTTTTACGCCTCCGACGGCGCCTCGGCCACCGAGATCGCCCTGAAGATGAGCGTGCATTACTGGCGCAACCACGGCCAGCCGGGCAAGAACCGCTTCGTCAGCCTCGACGGCAGCTACCACGGCGAAACCGTGGGCGCTCTGGCGGTCACCGACGTGGCCATCTTCCGCGACGCCTACGCTCCCCTGGTGCGCAGCAGCACCAGCGTCGCGAGCCCCGACGCGCGCCTGGCCGCACCGGGCGAGAGCGCTGCCGAGGTGGCCCGCCGTGCGGCCGCGGCGCTGGAAGCCCACCTGGCCGAACACGCCGATGAGACCGCCGCCCTGATCGTCGAGCCCCTCGTCCAGGGCGCCTCCGGCATGGTCATGTACGACCCGGAATACCTGCGTCTGGCCCGCGCCCTGTGCGACCGCTACCGGGTGCACCTGGTGGCCGACGAGATCGCCGTCGGCTGTGGCCGCAGCGGCAGCTTCTTCGCCTGTGAGCAGGCCGGCATCCAGCCCGACTTCCTGCTCCTCTCCAAGGGCATTTCGGGCGGCTACCTGCCCCTGTCCATCGTGCTCACCACCGATGACGTGTTCGCCGCTTTCTATGATGACGACACGGCCCGCGGCTTCCTGCACTCCCACTCCTACACCGGCAATCCCCTGGCCTGCCGGGCTGCCCTGGCCACCCTCGACATCTTCGCGCAGGACGACGTGATCGCCACCAACCGGCACAAGGCGGCCCGTCTCGGTGCCGCCTTCAGCGCCGCCGTCGGCGGGCACCCTTCGGTGCGCCACCTTCGCCAGCGCGGCATGATCCTCGCGTTCGACGTGGCCAACGCCCCGGCCGGCTTCTCCCGCCGCTTCTTCGCCGCAGCCCTCGAACGGGAGCTGCTGCTGCGCCCCATCGGCACCACCGTTTACACCATGCCCCCCTACATCCTGGATGACGGAGAGATCGACTGGCTCGCCGCCCGCTGCGGGGAAGCCCTGGAGGCCAGCCTTGGCTGAGCGCCCCGACCCCCTCGACGAGATCCGCAGCGGCCTGGCAGACCTGGACGCTGCAGGCCTGCGCCGCCGCCGCCGCATCGTCACCACCCCGTGCCGGCCCGACACCCGCCTGGCCGACCGCAACGGCCCGGTCCTCGCCTTCTGCTCCAACGACTACCTGGGCCTGGCCGCCGAACCGGCGCTGGGCCAGGCCCTGCAGGCAGGCGCTGCCCGCTGGGGCAGCGGCTCCGGAGCCTCCCACCTGGTCAGCGGCCACTATGCTGCTCACGAAACGCTGGAAGCCCGCCTGGCCGGCTTCGTCGGCATGGAGGACGCCCTCTACTTCTCCACCGGCTACATGGCCAACATCGGCGTCATGCCGGCCCTGGTCGGCCGCGGTGACGCCATCTTCGCCGACAAGGTCAATCACGCCTCGCTGGTCGATGGCGCCCTGCTGTCCCGCGCCGAGCTGATCCGCTACCCCCATTGCGACCTGGCTGCGCTTGAAGCACGCCTGGCGGCGTCGACGGCACCGCGCAAGCTGATCGTCACGGACGGGGTGTTCAGCATGGATGGCGACATCGCCCCCCTGCCCGAACTCCTTGCCCTGGCCGAAGCGCACCGTGCCTGGCTGCTGGTGGACGACGCCCACGGCTTCGGCGTGCTCGGCCCGGGCGGGCGTGGCTGCCTGGCCCACTACAAGCTCAGCTCACCGCGCCTGATCTACATGGGCACCCTCGGCAAGGCCGCCGGAGTGGCTGGCGCCTTCGTGGCCGCCCAGGGGGAAGTGATCGACTGGCTGATCAACCGCTGCCGCAGCTACATCTTCACTACCGGTGCCCCACCCGCCCTGGCCGAGGCCCTGCTGACCGCCGTGGACCTGATCGAGCACAGCGACCCGCGGCGCACCCACCTGGCGGCCCTCATCGCCCGCCTGAAATCAGGCCTGCGCCTGCAGCGCTGGCACCTGCTGCCCTCCGACACTCCCATCCAGCCCCTGGTCATCGGCGACAACCATGAGACCCTGGCGGTCTCCCGCGCCCTCGATGCCGAAGGCCTGTGGGTGCCGGCCATCCGCCCGCCGACCGTGCCCAAGGGCGCGGCGCGCCTGCGCATCACCCTCTCCGCGGCACACAGCCTGGAGCAGGTGGACCGCCTCAGCGACGCCCTCAACCGGCTCGAGGCCAAGGGTCAATGAGCGCGCCATCCCCCCCCCTCCGCCCGCTGGTGCTGCTCCATGGCTGGGGTCTGTCCGCATCGGTCTGGAAGCCGCTGCTCGGACACCTCCACCCGCAGCGCCCCGTACACGTACCGGACCTGCCCGGCCACGGCGACGCCAGCCCGGCCGGCGAGACCCTCGCCAGCTGGGCCGATGCCCTTCTCCCCGCCCTGCCGGACAACTGCGTGCTGGTCGGCTGGTCACTCGGCGCCCACCTCGCCCTGCACCTTGCTCACCATCGCCCGGACAGGATCGCCCGCCTGGTGCTGATCGGCGCATCGCCCCGCTTCACCGCCTGTGGCGACTGGCCCCACGGGCTGCCCGATACAAGCCTGGCGGAATTCCGGGCCCAGTTCGACAGCGCCCCGGAAGCCACCCAGCGCCGTTTTATCGCCCTGCAGAGCATTGGCGATCAGGCCCGCAAGGCAGTGGCCGCCGCCCTGACGGACAGCCTCACCCCCGCCGACGCCGCCCACCAGGCGGCCCTTGCCTGCGGCCTCGGGCTGCTCGCCGGCACCGACCTGCGCCCCCTGGCCAGCGGGATCGTCCAGCCAGTCCGCCTGCTCCATGGCAGCGAGGACAAGCTGATGCCGGTGGCCGCCGCCGAGTGGCTGGCCGACCAGCTCCCAGGCGGCCGCCTCAGCGTGTTCGGTCACACCGGCCACGCCCCCTTCCTGTCCCGCTCGGCGGACTGCGCGGCCCTCATCGAGGGTTTCGCCGATGAGTGACGCACCCGCCCCGAAACATGCGGTGCGCGCGGCCTTCGACAAGGCGGCCGATGCCTACGACGCGGTGGCCGCGGTGCAGCGCAGCGCCTGCGACCGCCTGCTCGAGCTCGTCGCCGCCACGCCGGGCTGCCGGCCGGCACGCATCCTCGATGCCGGCAGCGGCACCGGTTATGCCCTGCCCGGCCTGCACCGCCTGTTCCCCGACGCCGCGCTGATCGCCCTCGATTTTGCACCGGCCATGCTCAAGCGCCAGCCCCCAGGGCTGGCCCTGCCCCTGTGCGCCGATCTCGAGCACCTGCCGCTGGCCGAGGCCAGCCTGGACGCCCTGTGGTCCAGCTACGCGCTGCAGTGGTGCGACCCACGCCAGGCCCTGCCGGAACTGGCCCGCAGCCTGCGGCCGGGCGGCCAGCTGTGGCTCGCCTCGCTCGGCCCGGGCACCCTGCAGGAGCTGCGCGACGCCTTCCGCCACGTGGATCAGGACGAGCACGTGCTCCGCTTCCAGCCACCGGAAGTCCTGGAAGATGCGGCCGAAGATGCCGGCCTGCGCATTCTCACCAGCGAGCGGGACACCCTGCACGCCTGGGCGCCCGACCTGCGTGGCCTGCTCCGCGACATCAAGACCCTGGGCGCCCACCAGACCGGCGCCCCGCGCCGCCGCGCGCCCCTCGGCAAGCAGGCCTGGAGCCGCCTGGCCGCCGCCTACGAAATCCACCGGACGCCGGCCGGACTGCCCGCGTCCTACGACACCCTCTGGATCATCGCCGAAAAGAAATGACCGCCTACTTCATCACCGGCACCGACACCGAGATCGGCAAGACCTTCGTCACCTGCACCCTGCTGCACACCGCGCGCCGGCAGGGCCTGCGCGCCCTGGGCATGAAGCCCATCGCCGCCGGCGCAGAGATGATCGACGGTGAATTCCTCAACGAGGATGCCGCCCGCCTGCGTGCCGCCGGCAGCTTCGACCCAGGCCTCGGCCTGCTCAACCCATATTGCCTGGCCAGCCCCATCGCACCGCATATCGCTGCCGCCGAGGAAGGTGTACGGATCGAGGCAAACCGCATCCTGCAGGCCTTCGAGACCCTGCGGACGCAGGCCGATGTGTTGCTGGTGGAGGGCGTGGGAGGTTTCCGGGTGCCGCTCGGCGACGACTACGACACCGCCGACCTGGCGCGTGACCTGGGCTTGCCAGTGATCCTGGTGGTGGGCATGCGCCTGGGCTGCATCAACCACGCCCTTCTCACCGCCGAGGCCGTCGCCGCGCGCGGCCTTCAGCTGGTGGGCTGGGTCGCCAACCAGGTGGATCCGGCGATGCTGCGCTTCGATCAGAACCTGGAGGCCCTGACCCGCCGCATGCCGGCGCCGCTGCTGGGCGTGGTGCCCTTCCAGGCCGATGGCGACCCCGCCGCCGCCGCAGCCGGCCTGCGCCTACCGGCCTGACCCACGCGCCTGGCGGAGCTGCTCGAACAGGCACACCGCCGCGGCAACCCCCACATTCAGGGACTCCATGCCCCCCGGCATGGGAATGACGACGCGGCGGGTGGCCAGCGCCGCCACGCCATCCGACAGGCCCTGCCCTTCCGAACCGAAAAGCCAGGCCACCGGCGCACACAGATCCGTATCGTAGAGATCCGTGGCGTCGACCAGGTCGGCGGCCAGGATCTGGCCAGGATAGCCGGCCAGCGCCTCGGCCGCCTCGATACCCTCGCGGATGTCGAGATGAAAGTGCGCCCCCATCGCCGCCCGCAATACCCGGGGCGACCAGGCCTGGGCACAACCCGGGGTCAGGACCACGTCACGCACGCCCACGGCTGCAGCAGTGCGCAGGATGGTTCCGAGATTGCCCGGATCCTGCACCGCATCGAGGACCACGCAGTTGTCCTGCAGCGGCGCCGCGGCGACATCGGGAATCGCAATGCGGGCCAGCACACCGCTGGGTGAATCCACCGGGCTGATCTGTGTGAACAGGCGGTCCGGCACCTCGACCACCCTATCCGGCTCACAGCGGGCCAGCAGTGATTGAATCTCGGGCTGCACGCGCCCGCTCTCACTGACCACCACCTGCAGGGGCATGACATCGTGCTGAAGCGCAACTTCGAGCAGATGGGCACCATCCAGCAGTGTTTCCCGCGCCTTGCGCCTGTCCCGGGCCGAACCCGCCAGCGCCTGAAGGTGCTTGATCGACGGATTGTCCCTGGAGCTGATGTGCTTCACGATCAGACGGCCAGCCCGAGGGTGGCCACTGCGACGGTGAAGGTGCCGAGCAGCAGGTTGATGCCGACCCGCTGGCGGATGCGGTTGAGGGCCGACGCGCCCTGGGCCCAGCTTTCAGCGGCCACCGCCTGCTGCAGCGCCTGCCACGGGCCGAACCAGATGCTCGCGAAGACCACCACCATCACCAGTCCGATGCCGGCCATGGCGTGCCAGGCCACCGGCGCCTGGGCGAAGCCGGTGGCACCGAGCATGGCGAACCCCGAACCGACGATCAGGCCGATGGCCAGCCACACCACCCGGAAGAAACGCCCGAGCACACCGCACCACAGACTCAGGCGCTGGGCCGGCGGCAGCGCCAGGGCCGCCGGACGCAGGCAGAAATGAGCAAAGGCCATGCCGCCAACCCACAGGATCACACCGGCAAGGTGCACAAAAAGCAGCGCGTGATGGATTTTCACTTCACAAGTCCTCGTCGGTCCATAGGGGCGGATTGGCGATGATGTCATGCACCGGCGCAAAGCTGCGGCGGTAGATCTCGCAGGCCCCATGGGCGCGCAAGGCCTTCAGGTGCGCCGCGGTCGGATAACCCTTGTGGCCGGCCAGCCCGTACTGGGGGTAAAGCCTGTCCAGCTCGACCAGCTGGGCGTCCCTGGCAGTCTTGGCCAGGATGGAGGCCGCGGAGATCTCCTGGACCAGCGCGTCGCCCTTGACGATCGCCTCGCAGGGCACGTCCAGCTGCGGGCAGCGGTTGCCATCCACCACCACCTTGTCCGGGCGGCGGGCCAGTCCGGCCACCGCCCGCTGCATGGCCAGCATGGAGGCATGCAGGATGTTGAGGCGGTCGATCTCCTCGACACTGGCCTCGGCGATGGCCCACGCCAGGGCCTTCTCGCGGATCTCCAGCGCCAGCTTGTCACGGCGCTTGTCGGAGAGCTTCTTGGAGTCCGCCAGGCCCTCGATCGGCCTGGCCGGATCGAGGATCACCGCCGCCGCCACCACCGGCCCGCACAGGGGCCCGCGACCGGCCTCGTCCACACCACACAGCAGGATCACCGGGACACCCCGTTGATATAGGGCAGGATCGCCGCCGCCGCCCTGGAGGCGGTGTCCTGGCGCAGGGTCTGGTGCATGTCGGTGAAGGTCTGGAGCAGTTCTGCGGCCTTCTCCTTGTCCGTCAGCCAGGTGTCCAGGGCATCAGCCAGGGCCTGGGGCGTCGCCGCATCCTGCAGCAGCTCGGGCACCACTTCGCGCCCTGCCAGCACGTTGGGCAACCCCACCCAGGGCAGGTAGGCCATACGCCGCATGAGCCGGTAGGACCACTTGCCGATGCGGTAGGTGATGACCATCGGACGCTTGAGCAGGGCTGCCTCGAGGGTGGCGGTTCCGCTCGCCACCAACACCACGTCAGCAGCGGTCATGGCATCCACCGCATGGCCGAAGAGGATGCGGATGGGCAGGTTGAGATGGGCGTGGCGTGCCAGTGCGTCCTCGAACAGCAGGCGCGTCTCGCGGGTGGTCAGAGGCACCAGGAAGCGCGCCTCGGGGTGGCGTTCGTGGAGATTGGCCGCCGTGGCGATATAGGTGTCCGCCAGGTTGCGCACTTCCGATTGCCGGCTGCCCGGCAGAAAGGCAAACACCGGCACATCATCCGGGATCTGCAGCATTTCCCGTGCGGCCGCGCGGTCCGGATGGAGCGGAAACACATCGGCCAGCGGATGCCCGACGTAGCTCACCGGCACACCGGCCGCCCTGTAGAGCTCGGGCTCGAAGGGAAACAGGCAGAGCATGTGGCTGACCGAACGGGCGATCCCCTTCAGACGCCCGCGCCGCCAGGCCCAGATCGACGGGCTGACGAAATGGATGGCCGGAATGCCGCGATGCTTGAGGCGCTTCTCGAGCCACAGGCTGAAGTCCGGCGCATCGACGCCGATGAAGGCGGACGGCGGATCGGCAAGCAGCTGCTTGAGCAGGGAACGGCGGATGCCGGAGAGCTCCCGGTAGTTCTTCAGCGCGTCCACGTAACCGTGGACCGACAGCTTCTCGGCCGGCCACAGGGCCTTGAAGCCCATGGCCTGCATCTTGGGTCCGCCGATGCCGAAGAACTCCGCGTCCGGGAGATGGCGCTTGAGCGCCTGGATCAGGTGACTGGCGAGGAGGTCGCTGGACGCCTCGCCCGCCACCATGGCGATGCGCACCCCCATGGACTAGCGGACGATGCCACGCCCGGAGTCGGCGATGAAATCAGAAAACTGCTGGAGTTCCGGCACCGACGCAGCCGCCTCGGCGATCTGCCGGCGCGCCTCGTCGAGGGTCAGGCCGTTGCGGTAGAGGGTCTTGTAGGCCCGCTTGATGGCGGCAATGCCTTCACTGCTGTAACCGCGGCGCTTGAGCCCCTCGCTGTTGATGCCATGGGGCGATGCCGGATTGCCGGAGACGGTCACGAAGGGCGGCAGATCCTGCAGCAACACCGTGCCCACCCCGCAGAAACTGTGGGCACCCACGCGCACGAACTGGTGCACGCCGGTGAAGCCGCCGAGAATCGCCCAGTCCCCCACCGTAACGTGCCCCGCCAGGGTGGCGTTGTTGGCGAAGATGGTGTTGTCACCGACGACGCAATCGTGGGCCACATGCACATAGGCCATGATCCAGTTGCCGTTGCCGACCCTGGTCAGGCCACCATCCTGGATGGTGCCGGTGCTGAAGCTGCAGAACTCGCGGATGGTGTTGCCATCGCCGATCTCCAGGCGGGTCGGCTCATTCGCGTACTTCTTGTCCTGGGGCTCCGAGCCGAGGGAGCAGAACTGGAAGATCCGGTTGTTGCGGCCGATCCGGGTATGCCCCTCGATCACCACGTGAGGGCCGACAGTCGTACCTTCGCCAATCTCGACGTGTTCGCCGATGATCGAGTAAGGACCGACCTGCACACCTTCCGCGAGGCGCGCCGCCGGATGAACGATGGCGGTCGGATGAATGCTCATCGCTTGATCGCGCACATGAATTCGGCCTCGGTGGCCAGCTCGCCGTCCACCCGCGCCACCGCCTTGAACTTCCAGATGTTGCGCATCTTGCGGACGATCTCGGCTTCCATGACCAACTGGTCGCCGGGCACCACCGGACGCTTGAAGCGCACGTTGTCGACGGAAGCGAAATACACCGTCGAATCATCGTCCGGTGCCGAGCCGTCGGTCTTGAAGGCCAGGATGGCCGCGGTCTGGGCCATCGCCTCGATGATCAGCACGCCCGGCATGACCGGATTGTGGGGGAAATGGCCCGGAAAGAAGGGCTCGTTGATCGTCACGTTCTTGAGGCCCACCACCCGCTTGCCCAGCTCCAGCTCAGTGATGCGATCCACCAGCAGGAAGGGATAACGATGCGGGAGATAACGCTTGATCTCGTTGATGTCGATGATTTCGCTCATGATTTCTTTTCCAGTTCGGCGAGCTTCTTCTCGAGCTCGCGCACCCGCTCGGCCATCGCATCGAGGCGACGCAAGTGGGCAAAATTCCTGACCCAGTCAGCATGGGTCTGAATGGGGATCATGGAGGTGTACACGCCGGCCTTGTCGATGGACTTGGTGACATTGGTATCAGCCGACACGACGATGTCGTCCGCCACCTCAAGATGCCCCGAGAAACCGGCCTTTCCACCCACCATCACGCGCTTGCCCACCTTGGTGCTGCCGGCGAGGCCTGCCATGGCGGCCATGATCGTGTCGTCGCCCACCTGGCAGTTGTGGGCCACATGGATCAGGTTGTCGAGTTTGACGCCGTTGCCGATGATCGTATCGTCCAGGGCGCCCCGGTCGATGGTGGTATTGGCCCCGATCTCGACATCGTCACCCAGCACGACCCGGCCGATCTGGGGGATCTTCACCCAGTGGCGCTCCGCGTCACGGGCAAAGCCCAGCCCGTCCGCACCGATCACCGCCCCCGAGTGGAGGATGGCGCGGGCGCCGATCACACAGCGGTCGTAGATCTTGACTCCGGCATGCAGCAGCGAGTCCTCACCGATCACCACGCCGTCACCGATCACGCAGCCCGCGCCGATCACGCAGTTTTCGCCGATCAGGCAATCGCGGCCGATCACCGCATTGGCGCCAACGGATACCGACCGCGGCAGATCGGAGGCCACTACAGCCCCCGCCTGCAGACCGCCGGCAGGACGCTTGGGCGGGTTGAACAGCTGGGCCGCCCGGGCAAAGTACAGATAGGGATCCGCGGTGAGAATGCGCGGCCGGTCAGTCAGACCGGCAGCCTTCGGCGTCAGGATGAACGCCGACGCCCTGCTGGAAGCCAGAGCGACACCCAGCTTGGGATTCGACAGAAACGCCAGCTCACCCTCGGTGGCTGCTTCGATGGAGGCGATCTGGCGGATCCGGACCGTGGGATCACCGACAAGCTCACCACCGAGCCGGCCTACGAGCTCGTCAAGGGACAGTTCCATCCGCGCCGCCTTATTTGCTGGCTTCGCTCAGCGCCTTGATCACCTTGTCGGTGATGTCGATCCGGGGGCTGGCGTACACCGCCTCCTGGAAGATGATGTCGTACTTGTCCGCCTCGGCGATCTGCTTGATCGTGCGGTTGGCACGTTCCAGCACGCTGGCCAGCTCCTCGTTACGACGCTGGTTGAGGTCCTCGCGGAACTCGCGCTGCTTGCGCTGGAAGTCACGGTTCAGATCATTGAACTCGCGTTCCTTGTTGCGGCGCTCAGCCTCACCCATGGTCATGCCATTCTTCTCGAGCGCTTCCTGCATGCCCTGGAGCTGCTTGGCCAGCCGCTGCAGGTCCTGGTCGCGCTTCTCGAATTCCTTCTCCAACTTCTGCTGGGCCTTCTTGGCAGGCGTAGCCTCTTTCATCACCCGGTCGGAATTGACAAAGCCGACCTTGACCACATCAGCCACGGCCGATTGGGCAAACCCGGCCAGCAGAAGCGCCGCCAGGGTAGAAATACCGATACCTTTCACTCAAACCTCCGTCTGCAAGCTATGTGCGGCGACCATCAGAAAACCGTGCCCAGCTGGAACTGGAATTTCTGGGTCTTGTCGCCTTCCTGTTTCTTGAGCGCCTGGCCCAGGCTGAACTTGAGCGGCCCCACCGGCGAACTCCAGGAAAATGCCAACCCGGCACTGTATCGCAAATCCGAGGCGCGGATCTTGTCGTCCGCGGCCCAGACGTAACCCGCATCGGTAAACACCGACAGCCGCATCGACTTGTCCTTCTGGGTGCCAGGCATGGGGAAATAATACTCGGCATTCCCCACTACGCGCCGATTGCCCCCAAGCGCGCGGACATAACCGTTGGTGTCGGTATAACGGGGGCCAAGGGTGCTCTGCTCGTAGCCGCGCACGGAGCCGATGCCGCCCGCATAGAAATTCTTGTAGAACGGCAGTTCCTTGCCATCGTAGCCGTGGGCATAGCCCAGGTCGCCATTGAGCATCAGGGCGTAACCGCCACCGAAGGGAATCCAGTACTGATGCTGGTAATTGCCCCGGATGTAACGCATGTCCAGCACCGGCGTCGCCACCTCGATGGAGGCGCGCTGATACACACCGGCAGTGGGATACAGGAAGCTGTCGCGCCGGTCACGCGCCCAACCGGCCGTCACGAGCAGGCTGCGGGCCGTATCGCCGAAAGTATTGACGAAGTTGACGTATGGCGCGGGGCTCGAGTCATAGACCTTGATGGTGGTCTGGTCCACGGACAAGCCGAAGTTGATCCGGTCGTCTTCGGCGATCGGATAACCGAATCGCACACCGCCGCCGATGGACGAACTCTTGTAGGTTGCCACCGAGAGAGAGGTCGGATCGACGTTACGCTGATAGATGTCCCAACCCACGCTGACACCGTCGATGGTCCAGTACGGATTGGTGAAGGACAGCGCGATGGTCTTGTTGATCTTGCCCGTGTTGAGCTGCAGGGTCATCGCATTGCCTGTACCGAACAGGTTCTGCTGCGAGATCGATGCAGACAGGATGATCTTTTCGGCACTGGAAAAGCCCGCGCCCAGCATCAGGTTGCCGGTTGCCCGTTCCTTGACGGTGAAGTTGGCATCGACCTGGTCGGTGGAACCGGTGACAGCCGGCGTCTCGATGGTGACTTCGTCGAAATAGCCCAGGCGATCAAGGCGGACCTTGGAGCGGTTGAGCGCCTGACCGTCATACCACGCGCCTTCCATCTGGCGCATCTCGCGACGCAGGACCTCGTCACGGGTCCGCGCATTGCCGGCAAAGTTGATCTTGCGCACGTAAACGCGACGCCCCGGATCCACGAAGAAGGTGAAGGCAACCTCACGCTTGGCCTTGTCCACTTCCGGCGCCGCATTGACGTTGGCGAATGCATAACCGGCGTTGCCGAGGCGGTCGCTGATGGCCTTGGTGGTCGCCGTGACGTTGTCACGCACGAAGGTCTCACCCGCCTTGAGCTTGACCAGTTGCTGGAGCTCTTCCTCGGGCACCACCATGTTGCCCGCCAGCTTCACGTCGGACACGGTGTACTTCTCGCCCTCGGTGATGCTGAGGGTGATGTAGATGTCCTTCTTGTCGGGCGTGATCGAGACCTGGGTGGAGTCGATGTTGAAGTCGAGGTAACCCCGGTTGAGGTAATGGGTGCGCAGCGCCTCGATATCGGCAGAAAGCTTCTGCTTGGAATACTGGTCGCTCTTCGAGTACCAAGTCATCAGGCCAGGGGTGGTCAGCGAGAAGAGGTCGACAAGCTCCTTCTCCTTGAACACCTTGTTGCCGATGATGCTGATCTGGCGGATCTTGGCCGCGTCGCCTTCGACGACATTGAAGTTGACGCCGACCCGGTTGCGCTCGAGCGGCGTGACCGTAGTGGTGATCTGGACCCCATACAGACCCTTCGACAGGTACTGGCGCTTGAGCTCCTGCTCTGCGCGCTCGAGTACGGCGCGGTCGAAGATCCTGGACTCGGCCAGCCCCACTTCCTTGAGGCCCTTCTTGAGGGCTTCCTTGTCGAATTCCTTGATGCCCACGAAATCGACCTGGGAGATCGCCGGACGCTCATCCAGGACGACCACGATCACGTCCTTGTCGACCTCGACACGGACGTCCTTGAAGAACCCGGTGGCAAAGAGAGCCTTGATCGCCTGCGCAGCCTTGTCGTCCGTGAAACGCTCACCCACCTTGACAGGCAGATAGCTGAACACGGTACCGGCTTCGGTACGCTGGATCCCCTCGATGCGGATATCTTTGACAATGAACGGCTCGAAGGCCAGAGCGGGAGATGCCACGAAAAGCGCAGCGATCACCCCGGGAAGAAGCTTGGATTTCATCCGATTTCAGCTTGCAACAAGGCGGTTGATGTCGTTGTAGAAGGCGAATGCCATTAGCGCCGCCAGCAGGACCATACCGATCTGCTGGCCGATCTCCATAACCCGCTCGGAAACCGGGCCGCCCTTGATGATCTCGATCACATAATACAGCAAGTGCCCACCATCAAGCACGGGGACCGGGAGCAGATTGAGGACGCCCAGGCTGATGCTGATGAGCGCCAGGAACTTGATGTAGTGCGACCAGCCCATGCGGGCTGACTGCCCCGCAAAATCTGCGATTGTTACAGGACCACTCAGGTTCTTGACCGAAACTTCGCCGATAATCATGCGCCCCATGACGGACAGGCTGAGCGCGCTGGTCTCCCAGGTCTGGCGCAGCCCCTTGCCCAGGGCATCGAGGCTGTCGTAGCGCACGGTCACGAACATCAGGTCACGACGGATATCGGCGTCGGCCACAGCAACACCAATGCGCCCGATGGTGCGCCCTCCCTCCTCCACCGCGCCAGGGACGATCTGCACGACCAGGGACGCACCACCCCGCAGGGCTTCCAGCTCGAGTGGTCGCCCAGGCGAGTCACGGACGGCAGAGACCAGATCAGACCAGTCGTCCACCTCGACCCCACCGACCCGCAACACCTTGTCTCCAGCCCGCAGCCCGGCCGCCTCGGCCGCGCCGCCAGAAACCAGACGCCCCAGGACAGCGGGCACCCGCGGCCGGTACAGCGTCAGCCCTACCTGGTGAGCCACATCCTTCTCACCCTGATCCACCACCGTAGCCGCCAGATCGAGGCGGCGCAGCGCAACCTCCCCCGCGGGGTTGATCGTTTCGATGACCACCACCTGCCTCTCGAGCGCCTGATTGAGCAGCACCCAGCGGAAATCCTGCCAGGTTTCCACCTCTCGCCCCGCAACCTTGCGCACCAGCTCTCCCTGCGCAAAACCGGCATGCTCGGCCAGGCTGCCAGCCTCCGGCGCCCCCAGCCTCGGGCGGAGCTCTTCGACCCCGCCGGTATAAAGCCCCCAGTACAGAGCAATGGCGAGGACAAAGTTGGCCAGCGGCCCGGCCGCCACAATGGCGATGCGCCGCCACACGCTCTGCCGGTTGAAGGCGCGATGCAACTCGAAGGGCTCCACCGGCGCCTCGCGCTCGTCCAGCATCTTGACGTAGCCGCCGAGGGGAAAGGCCGACAGGACCCACTCGGTCTGATCGGGCCCGGCACGACGGACCAGCAGCGGCTTGCCGAAGCCCAGTGAGAACCTGATCACCTTCACGCCGCACAGCCGCGCCACCGCGTAGTGTCCAAATTCATGAACGACGATAAGGATGCCCAGCGCCAGCAGGAAAGGCAGTATGTAGTCCAGCGGCCCCATGCCTGTCACGACGCGAACCCGCGGACGAATCCCTCGGCCAGCTCGCGGGCACGCCGGTCAGCCTCGAAGACGACCTCCAGGCTGTCGGCCGGCGCGGCCGGAACCGCATCGAGGGTACGCGCGATAACGCCGGCGATCCGGTCAAAACGCAGCCCTCCGCCAAGGAAGCTGGCCACCGCCACCTCGTTGGAAGCATTGAGCACGGCCGGCGCCACGCCACCCTCGCGGAGCGCACGATAGGCATGCGCGAGGCAGGGAAAGCGCTCGAAGTCCGGGCGCTCGAAATCGAGCCGGGCAATCTCGAAAAGATCGAGCGGCCGCACCCCTGCGTCAACCCGGTCGGGATAGGCCATTGCGTGTGCGATGGGTGTCCGCATGTCCGGATTGCCCAATTGGGCAATCACCGAACCATCCGCATAGGACACCATGGAATGAATGACGCTCTGGGGATGGATCACCACCTCGATGCGCTCGGCTTCGGCGCCGAAGAGCCAGTGGGCCTCGATGACCTCGAGCCCCTTGTTCATCATCGTCGCGGAATCCACCGAGATCTTGCGTCCCATCACCCAGTTGGGGTGGGCGCAGGCCATGTCGGGGGTCACATCGCGCAACTCATCGACGGGCTTGCGGCGGAATGGCCCGCCCGAAGCAGTCAACAGCACGCGGGTCACCCCGCTCCCCTGCAGCCCCCGCTCGAAGCCGGCGGGCAGCGCCTGGAAGATGGCGTTATGTTCGCTGTCGATGGGCAGCAGCGTTGCGCCGTTTGCAGCCACCTCGTGCATGAAGAGCGCCCCTGACATCACCAGGGCCTCCTTGTTGGCGAGCAGGATGCGTTTGCCCGCCCGTGCCGCAGCCAGCGCCGGCACCAGCCCGGCTGCCCCGACAATAGCGGCCATGACGAGATCGACCTCCGGGGCGGCGGCCACCTGGGCCAGCGCAGCGGGACCTGCCAGCACCTCCGTGGTGCAGCCCGCCCCGCGCAGCAGCGCTACGAGCCGGCCTGCATCTGCCGCCTGGTCGAGGACTGCATAAACGGGCCGATGGAGCAGGCACTGCTCGAACAGCTTGTCCACCTGGCGATGCGCGGTCAGCGCAAACACCCCAAAGCGCTCCGGGTGGCGGGCCACCACATCCAGCGTACTGACGCCGATCGAGCCCGTTGCGCCCAGTACGGTTACGAGTTTCTTGCCTTGTTCCATGACTTCAGTGGGCCATCCAGAGCAACAACAGACCGGCGACGGGAAGCGTGGACGTCAGGCTGTCGATGCGGTCCAGCACCCCACCATGACCGGGCAACAGGGAACCGCTGTCCTTCACGCCAGCCTGTCGCTTGACCAGGGATTCAAAAAGATCACCGATGATGCTCAGCGCGGTGAACGCCACCAGGGCCGGCACCACCGCCAGATAAGACACGGCCGCCCCCCCGTGCCCGACAGAGGAGAGCACCACCAGCCCGTAGACCACCACCGCCACCACCGCACCATAGGCCCCCTCCCAGCTCTTGCCGGGACTGATGCCCGGCGCCAGCTTGCGACGGCCGAAGGCGCGACCGGTAAAGTAGGCCGCGATGTCTGCGACCCAGACCGCCGCCATCACCCCGAGCAGCAGCCAGGGACTGAGCAGACGCAGGTGGGCGATTGCCAGTGCCGGGGGCAACAGCAACACCAGGCCTACCAGCGCCGCAGCGGCCGGACTGGGCAGGCGCCACTTGGCACGCAACCACAAGGGTACGCAGAAGATCCAGAACGCTGCGCTCACGGCATAGATCGGCGCCAGGCTGAAAGGCGCCACCGTATCCGGCCGATGGAGACCGGCCACAGCGCCCGCAGCAACGCACAGGGCACCGACAAGCCCCGCATAGACCTTCCGCGCAGAGGGCGGGAAACCGGTCATGCCGGCCCACTCGGCGGCCCCGATGGCGCAGATGAGGGAGGCGAACGCAAGCCACAACGGAGCCGGCAGCAGGAACAGCGCCGCCAGCAACCCCGCAAGCAGAATCAGCGCGGTGATGACCCGCGCTCTAAGCATGATCTGGCGTGGAAGAGCCGGCTTCACCGCCGACAACCTGCTCGCTGGTCCGCCCGAAACGACGTTCCCGCGACTGGTAGGACGCAATGGCCTCATCGAGCGCGGCTTCGCCAAACTCAGGCCACAGCTTGTCGGTGAAGTACAGCTCGGAATAGGCAAGCTGCCAGAGCATGAAATTGCTGATCCGCTGCTCGCCGCCGGTACGGATGAAGAGATCCGGCTCCGGGCTGAAACTGAGGGCGAGATGCGGGGCCAGCTCATCCTCCGTGTACTCGCCCTCCTTGGGCGCGATGGCGGTCATCTTGCGGACCGCCTGGAGGATGTCCCACCGCCCGCCGTAGTTGGCGCAGATGGTGAGGTTCATCTTGGTATTGCCTTCGGTGAGCGCTTCCCCGTCACGGATGAGGGACACGAGCGCCGTATCGAAGGGCTCCAGATCACCCACCACCCGCAAGCGGATGTTGTTGCGGTGAATCCGCTCGATCTCCGCCTTCAGGGACTTGACGAACAGCTGCATCAGGAACGAGACCTCGTCCTTGGGACGACGCCAGTTCTCTGAACTGAAGGCAAACACAGTGAGGTACTCGACACCACGGTCGAGGGAGGTCCTGATGACCTCGCGCAGCGAATCGACGCCCTTCGCATGGCCGGCAACTCTCGGCATCAGGCGCTTTCGCGCCCAACGACCGTTGCCGTCCATGATGATGGCGATGTGCCGTGGCACCTTGGCAGCCTCGGGGACGCCCCGGGTCGAGCTGAGAAACGGCAATCGCACCATGTCGTATCCGCCTGGAATGAAAAAACCGGTGGAGGAGATGTCGACCTGGCGGTCAGATCTGCATCAGCTCTTGTTCTTTCTGGGCCAGCAGCTTGTCGATCTCGACAATGGACTTGTCGGTCAGCTTTTGAACCTCTTCCTCGGTACGACGCTCTTCGTCCTCGGAAATGGTCTTGGCCTTCAACGCATCCTTCAGGGATGCGTTGGCGTCGCGACGCAGGTTACGGATCGCCACCTTGGCGCCCTCGCCTTCCTGCTTCACGACCTTGATCAGTTCCTTACGGCGCTCTTCGGTCAACGGCGGCATGGGCACGCGGATGATCTCTCCCTGAGCAGCCGGATTCAGACCCAGATCGGAATCACGGATCGCCTTCTCGACCTTGCCAACCATGGGCTTTTCCCAGGGCTGCACGCC
Organism: Zoogloea sp.; assembly: GCA_009026175.1. Taxonomy (GTDB): domain Bacteria; phylum Pseudomonadota; class Gammaproteobacteria; order Burkholderiales; family Rhodocyclaceae; genus Zoogloea. The sequence goes on from WBTZ01000036.1 coordinate 36,183, forward strand.
GATCGTCCGCGCATCGATGAGCGTGACGTTGGCAACCTGATTGATGGGTACAGGATTGCCATAGTACTCGACCATGACATGATCGAGAACGCCCACGTGAGCCCGGCCGGTCCGCACCTTGGCGAGATCCAGCTTGAGGGCCTCGATGGACTTCTGCATCTTGTGTTCAGTAGTTTTCTTGAGCTCGGGAATCATTGCGTCATCCTCAGCAATAGACCAGCGTACCTTCATCCTCGCCCATCACGACGCGCTTGAGCGCACCGCTCTTGAACAGGCTGAAGACATTGATGGGCAGGCGCTGGTCGCGGCACAAGGCGAAGGCCGTCGCATCCATCACCGCGAGATTGCGGGTGATTGCCTCGTCGAAGGAAATCCGGTTGAAACGGGTCGCACTCGGATCCTTCTTGGGATCTGCAGTGTAGATGCCATCCACCTTGGTCGCCTTCAACACGATGTCCGCACCGATCTCGGACCCGCGCAATGCGGCGGCGGTGTCGGTCGTGAAGAAGGGATTGCCGGTGCCTGCACCAAAAATGACCACACGCCCTTCTTCGAGGTAGCGGATTGCCTTGCCCCTGATGTAGGGCTCAACCACCTGATCGATGCGCAGCGCTGACTGCACGCGCGCATTGACCCCCGCGGCGCGGAACGCATCCGCGAGGGCCATTGCATTCATCACGGTGGCCAGCATCCCCATGTAGTCGGCAGTAGCACGATCCATACCGGTCGCCGCACCTGCCATACCACGGAAGATGTTGCCGCCGCCTATGACGATCCCGACCTCGACACCGATCCGGGTCACTTCGACCACATCGGCCACGATTCCGGCCACCACGTCACGGTTGATACCGTAGGCGTCGTCGCCCATCAGGGCTTCGCCGGAGAGCTTGAGGAGGATGCGTTTATAGGCGGGCTGGCTCATCGTTCTGAAGACCTCTTACTTTTGGGCGGCAGCAGCAGCGGCCTGGGCAGCCACTTCAGCGGCGAAGTCCGTCACCTTCTTCTCGATGCCTTCACCCACGATGTAGAGGGTGAAACCGGCAACGGAGGCGCCCTTGGCCTTCAGCAACTGGGCCACGGTCTGCTTGCCATCTTCGGCCTTGACGAAGACCTGGTCGAGCAGGGTCACGTCCTTCAGGAACTTCTGCACGGTACCTTCGGCGATCTTCTCGAGCATCGCTTCCGGCTTGCCGGCTTCGCGGGCCTTCTCGATGGCGATGCGGCGCTCGACATCCAGCAGCTCGGCGGGGACACCGGAGGCGTCCAGGGACTTGGGCTTGGATGCGGCGATGTGCATGGCCAGATCCTTGGCCAGGGCTTCGTCGCCACCGACGAGGTCGATCAGCACGCCGATCTTGGAGCCGCCGTGGATGTAGCTGGCCGCCGCGCCCTGGGCTTCGGTACGCACGAAGCGGCGGATGGACATGTTCTCGCCGATCTTGCCGATCAGGGCCTTGCGGACTTCCTCAACGGTCTGACCGTTGATTTCGAGGGCAGACAGGGCTTCCACATCGGCGGGGTTCTTGGTCGCGACGAGTTCGGCAACGTTCTTGACCAAAGCCAGGAAGTCGTCGTTCTTGGCCACGAAGTCGGTCTCACAGTTCACTTCGACCATGGCCGCCAGCTTGGCGTCGGCAGAAATGTAGACACCGACGATGCCTTCAGCGGTCACACGGGCGGCAGCCTTGGAGGCCTTGTTGCCCAGCTTGACACGCAGGATCTCTTCAGCCTTGTCCATATCGCCGGCGGCTTCGGACAGGGCCTTCTTGCACTCCATCATGGGCGCGTCGGTTTTCTCGCGCAGCTCCTTGACCATGCTTGCGGTGATTTCCGCCATGCTTGCTCCTAATAAATCTATGGGTTTGGATTCAGCCGGGCGGGCACCCGAGGCGCCCGCCCTGGTAAAGATCAGGCCTGTTCTTCGGCGCTGTCTTCGACTTCCACGAACTCGTCGGAACCGGCCGCGACGATTTCCTGGATCACCTGGTTCTTGCCTTCGAGCACGGCATCGGCCACGCCACGGGCGTACAGACGGATCGCGCGGGAGGAGTCATCGTTACCCGGGATCACGAAATCCACGCCTTCGGGGGTGTGGTTGGTATCGACCACGGCCACAACCGGGATGCCCAGCTTGTTGGCTTCGGTGATGGCGATCTTGTGGTAGCCCACGTCGATCACGAACAGGGCATCCGGCAGGCCGCCCAGATCCTTGATGCCGCCCAGGCTCTTCTGCAGCTTCTCGAGCTCGCGGGAGGCCATCAGGGCTTCCTTCTTGGAGAGACGCTCGATGGAGCCGTCCTCGACCATGGCTTCCATGTCCTTCAGGCGCTTGATGGAAACCTTGACGGTCTTGAAGTTGGTCAGCATGCCGCCCAGCCAGCGCTCATCCACATAGGGCATGCCGGCACGACGGGCTTCCTCGGCCACGATCTCGCGGGCCTGACGCTTGGTGCCGACACACAGGATGGTGCCGCGGTTGGCAGCCAGCTTGCGCACGAAATCCATCGCCTCGTTGTACTTGACGAGGGTCTTTTCGAGGTTGACGATGTGGATCTTGTTGCGCTGACCAAAGATGAACGGAGCCATCTTCGGGTTCCAGAAACGGGTTTGGTGGCCGAAGTGAACGCCCGCTTCGAGCATTTGACGCATGGTGACAGACATTGTGTAACTCCAATACAGAGGTTTGACCGCCGCCCGACCTGCCCGGGCCGCCAATGCGGCACCCGACATCGCCTCAGACGCCAGGACTTTCGCCCCGACGCCCCGGACCTCAATGGGTCGGACGTGTGAATTTTGCCCGGCTCGATACCAGACAAGCCTCCGATTATATCAGCTTTCCATTACCTGCCTCAAGACCGGCCCCACAGAACGATGAGCGGCCAGATTGCCCGGGCGGGCCGCATGAGCTAGCCTAGCGCGTTCGACACCCTAAACAAGAGTTTCCATGAGCGTCACCATAAAAACACCGGACGAAATCGAGAAGATGCGCATTGCCGGCCGCCTCGGCTCGGAAGTCCTGGACTACATCACCCCCTTCGTGAAGCCTGGCGTCACCACCGCCGAGGTGGACCGCCTTTGCCATGACTACATGGTCAATGTGCAGGGCTGCATTCCCGCCCCCCTGAAT
>WBTZ01000233.1 GCA_009026175.1 Zoogloea sp.
GGAATCAGGGGGCCGGGTCTGCGCGGTTGCGCATGTGGTCCGCCAGTCCCACAACAGCGTCCCATAGCCGGGATCTGAGCGGGGTGTCGGGCAGGCATTCATCAAAGGCAATGCGCATGCACATCAGCCATTGGTCCCGCTCGGGGCTGGCGATGGTGAACGGCAGGTGGCGAGCACGCAGGCGGGGATGGCCGAATTCCTGCTCATAGAGCGGCGGGCCGCCGAGCCAGCCGGTGAGGTATTTGAAGAGCTTTTCTTCGGAGCCTGATAGATCTTCGGGGTGCATGCGCCGGACATCCCACGCTTCGGGGAGGGTGTCCATCAGGGAATAGAAGCGGTGGACAAGGCGGCGAATGCCCTCTGCGCCGCCCATTTCTGCATAGGGAGTCGCGGTGTTCTCAGGTTCCATGGACATCGAAGATTTCATTGTTGCCGCAGCGCAGGTTGGCAGGAAGCGCCTCGTCGATCATGCGGGGCTGGGGCAGGTTGAGATTGTTCATCAACTGGATGAAGTCCTGTCGGCTGCGGCCGGCCAGGCGGGGGTTGATGGCCTTTTCCTGGCCGATGCAGGAGACGCGGGCCCCGCGGTAGTCATGGCCCGGGTAGACGAGGGTTTCGTCGGGCAGGGCGAAAAGCTTGCCGGTGATGCTGTCGTAGAGGGCTGCGGCATCGCCGCCCTGGAAGTCCGTCCGTCCGCAGCCGCCTATCATCAGGGAGTCCCCGGTGAACAGTCGATCGCGCCACTGGTAGGTGACGCAGGCCGGAGTGTGGCCGGGGGTGGGGATGACCCGGATCACCTCGTTGCCGAACACGATGGTGTCACCGTCCTCCAGCAGGCGATCTGCGCAGCCCACACCACCCGCCAGGCCTACGGCGCTGCGGGCGCCGGTGAGCTCGCGCAGGCCGGCAGCGCCGGTGATGTGATCGGCATGGACGTGGGTTTCCAGTATCCAGCACAGTTGCAGCTCCTGCTCCTGCAGGAAGTTGACATAGGCGCCAACATGCTCGCGGACGGAGTCGATGATGACTGCATCCCCGGTGACCGGGTCGGCGAGCAGATAGGTGAGCGTGCTGCTGCTGGTATCGAAGAACTGATGGAAGAGGATCATGGGATGACTTGCCGTCAGGATGTTGCCTGCAATTTTAGCCGTAACTCAGGCTCTTGGCGCAGATCGCAGAAGGATGCTGGCGCGCAGCCCGCCGCCTTCCCGTGGGGCCAGGCGAAACTCGCCCTGCTGCCCACGGACGATCCGGTCGACAATGGCCAGTCCCAGGCCCGATCCCTTGGTGTTGCTGCGGGCTGATTCGAGGCGTGTGAACGGGCGCTTTACTCGCTCGGTATCGGCCGGTGGAATGCCCGGCCCGCGATCGAGCACCTCGATGGCGGGCCGGCCGTCGATCATTCCCACCTCGAGTTCCGGAGGATGACCGGCGTACCGCAGGGAGTTTTCGATCAGATTGGTGACAGCCCGCCTGAGAGCCTGTGGCCGGGCTTCGGCGATAGCGATGGTCCTGGCGTGGAGGGTCAGGGGGAAGCCGCGGCGGACGTACAGGGCGGCAAGCTCCTCTGCCATGCCTGCCAGATCGAGGGGGGTCAGCTCTTCATCACCACTTTCCCGGGAAAACGACAGGAACTGTCCGATGATCCGGTCCATGTCCTCGATGTCGGACACCATGGCGTCGACGTCTGCCGCATCGGCGCCGCACATCTCGACGCCAAGCCTCAGGCGTGCCAGGGGGGTCCGCAGGTCGTGGGAGACGCCAGCGAGGATCAGGGCACGGTCTGCGTCGAGCTCCTGCAGGTCCCGGGACATCTGGTTGAAGGCGTGGGCCAGTTCCGAGAGCTCTGTCGGGCCATCCTCATCCAGGCGGGCCGGGATCTCCCCCCGGCCGACGGTTCGTGCTGCCGCAGTCAGATCCTTGAGGGGACGATTCAGGCGCGACACGATCAGATAGGCGCCGAGCAGCGCCAGGCACAGTGCGGCAGCTCCCCAGCCGATCCATTCCCGGGTGTGCGGACGCATGACGCGCTCTACAGGGAGCATGACCCAGAATTCACCCGCGTCTTCGGGGTCATCCGCCTGGATGCGGAAACTCACCCAGAAACCGGGGAGTCCCTCCCACGCGGAGGCGAACCGGGTTTCCGGGCCGAGTTGCTGGCGGACTTCCCTGGTCAGCATGTGCATCAGCACGCTGTCTTCAAGCGGAGCGGTACGATCCTGTTTCTCGGCTGGGTAGATGCGGATCCCCTCCAGGGTAGCCAGATCGAGCAGCAGGTCCTTGCGCAGGGCCGGGTCGGCGTTGAGCAGGGCCGTGCGGGTCAGGTTGATGATGCTGACCACCGTCTGGGCCATCTGGCTGGCCCGGCTGGCCACGTCGAAGTGGTTGAAGATCGCCGACCAGGTGGCCACCGAGGCCAGCATCAGGAAGGTGACTACCAGGAAGATCCGCCATAGCAGGGTGCGTGGGGCACCGACGAGGAACGATCTGTAGCGGGCTGGCGCCATGAGCTGGGATCAGGGGGCGTGCTTGTTGCCGTCCGGAACGAACACGTAGCCGAATCCCCAGACGGTCTGAATGTAACGGGGCTTGCCCGGGTCTTCCTCGATGAGTTTGCGCAGGCGTGAGATCTGCACATCGATCGAGCGGTCGAAGACGTCGTATTCGCGGCCCCGGGCGAGCTCCATCAGGCGATCCCGGGAGAGCGGCTGGCGGGGGTGCTGGAGCAGCACCTTGAGCAGCGCGAATTCGCCGGTGGTGAGCAGGGTTTCCTCGCCATTGCGGACGAGGATCCGGCTGCCAAGCTGGACGACGATCTGGCCGAAGCTGACATCCTCGTCATCGGCAGCCGGCGCGCCCGGCGGCGTCTGGGGCTGGCGGCGCAGCACGGCGTGGATGCGCGCCACCAGCTCACGTGGGTTGAAGGGCTTGGGCAGGTAGTCATCCGCGCCCATCTCAAGGCCGATGATGCGGTCTACGTCATCGCCCTTGGCGGTCAGCATCACGATGGGCATCTGGTTTCCGGTGCCGCGCAGGCGACGGCAGATGGAAAGGCCATCCTCTCCCGGCAACATGAGGTCGAGCACCATCAGGTCGAAATGTTCCCGCAGGATGGCGCGGTCCATCTGGGTGGCGTCATTGACCACCTTGACATTGAATCCCTGCTCGCCGAGATAGCGCTTGAGCAGTTCGCGAAGGCGCAGGTCGTCATCGACGACGAGAATTCGATAGCTTTCTTTTTCCATGGTCGCAATCCTAGCGGCTCCCCGGCGGCCCGGCTAGCCGCGGGTAAGTAAACGTAAGAGCACAGGGGCGCCTAACAATTCCTTACAAAGGCCTGATCCAGGGTGACGATCGACTGCCAGAATCAGGCTGCGGTCCATGCAGGGATGTCGCAAGCAATCGGACCGGGTTAGGATAGGAACCATGCGCAAAGAGATTCTCTCACGCAAGGACATGCAGCCACGCGGGCCCGCCAGGGCCAGCCTGCTCGTGCTTGCCTTGATCGCCGCAGCGGGCGCCCATGCGGAGCCGAACGTCCGGCTTACCCCTTTCCTCAGGCAGCAGGCGATGCCCCAGGAGCGTCTGGCGCCGGCCATGGCGCTGGAGCCCATGCGTCGCCCCGAGCCGGATGAGGTCCGCAATCCGCGACGCTGGTCGCCGGAGGAGCGCCGCCAGTTGCGCCGTGATGTGCATGACGCCGGGCGCGATGTTTACGGCATGCCGCCTCGCCGCCCCGACTGAAGTTCCTCGTGTGTAGCGGACTTGCGGGGGCCGGGGGCGGTAGAATGCGCCCGCTATGAAGATTCTCGCCCTCGAAACGTCCACCAATGCGGGTTCCGTTGCCTTGCTCGATGGTGACACCCTGACCGAAAGGCCGGTAGCCGGCCGTCCCGGGCATTCTGAAACCCTTCTCCCAGAAACTGTGGCGCTGCTGCGGGAGTGTGGCGTGACACTCGCAGAGGTGGACGCCATCGCCTTCGGCGCCGGTCCCGGTGCCTTCACGGGCCTGCGCCTGGCCTGCGGCGTTGCCCAGGGGCTTGCGCTGGGGGCCGCCAAGCCGGTGATTCCTGTCAGCAATCTCGAGGCGCTGGCCAGTCAGTGCCCGGGCGATGCGGTGTTCGTCGCCATCGATGCCCGGATGTCCGAAGTCTATTTCGCGGCTTACCGGCGTACGGCGGCAGGATTGCTTGAGGTGCTGGCGCCATCCTGCGCCTCGCCCGATGCGGTCCGCCTGCCCGAGGAAGGCAACTGGACAGGGTTTGGCTCGGCGTTCCATGCTTACCGGGATGCACTGGTCAATGGGCTTGGGACGCGCCTGGCAGGTTTTGACGCAGCGCCGCAACCTGAGGCGGGCGCCATTGCCCGCGTGGCCGCCTTGCGTTTCCTGCAGGGCGAGGCCATCGATCCTGTTCTGGCGGCCCCTCTATACGTGCGGGACAAGGTGGCCCTGACGACCGAGGAGCGCCTCGCCCGCGGAGGCCGGGCATGAGCGGCGGCAAGGACGCTCTGGTGGGGGTCGCATTCGAGCCGATGCAGCCACAGGATCTCGAATGGGTTGCCGGGCAGGACACGCTGCTCTACCCCTTTCCCTGGTCGACGGGCAATTTTGCCGACTCCATGGAGGCCGGCTACGGCTGCTGGCTGATGCGCGAGCAGGGTGTGCCGGTAGGCTATGCCGTGCTGATGATGGTGATCGACGAAGCCCACATCCTCAACATCAGCGTCGCCCAGGCCTGCCAGGGCAGGGGGCTTGGCCGCCGCCTGCTTGATCACCTGGCGCAGGTGGCGTGGCGGGCAGGTGCCCGCCAGCTGCTTCTCGAGGTGCGCCCCTCCAACACGGCGGCGCTAGCCCTGTATGCGAAAAGCGGCTTCGAGGTGATCGGCCGGCGCAAGGGCTACTATCCGGCGCCGGATGGCCGGGAGGACGCGATCGTGATGAGACTTTCCCTGGGAGGCGGCCCCGATGACTCCGCGGCGTGATGCGATCCTGCGGGAGATGGGGCTGGCCCCCCTGTGGCGCTTGCGAAGCAGCGCGGCGGTGGTCGATGAGCCAGCGGCCGGCCCCGTGCTTGCGGAACCGGCAGCCGCGCCGGTGCAGGCGGCCGAACCCGCCGCGAGGCGCGGACCGGAGCCCGTGCGCCAGCCCGCACCCCAGCCCCTGTCCCGTCATGTGT
>WBTZ01000234.1 GCA_009026175.1 Zoogloea sp.
CTCCACCGCCCCCGGCGGGGACCACCATCGTGCCGCCGGCACTGGAGCCGCCCGCCGGCGCCAGCACAGCCATCGTCTCCGGCAAACCCTGACCGCCGCCACAGCCTCCCCGGCCCCGGGGAGCAGCTGGCTGCGGATGCTCTCAACCGCCGCCTCGCCATCCCATGCCCCAGACCTCCCCCCCTTCGCCGTCAGCGGCGCACCCGCGCCAGCTTGCCGAACTCGCCGGGCTACGCCGCCGCCTGGCGAGCATGCTCTATGAAACGCTGCTCCTGCTGGGCGTGCTGGCCCTGACCTTCATGGTTCCGTTGCTCATCCTGGGCATCGGAACGGGCTATACCCCACCTGGCGAACTGCTGTGGGTCCACGTCTTCGTGGTGCTGGGAATGTACTTCCTGTGGTACTGGCGCAGGGGCGGCCAGACCCTGGCCATGCAGACCTGGAAGCTGCGCATCGTGGACACGGCAGGCAATCCGGTCAGCCTCGGCCGCGGCTGGACCCGCTATGCACTGGCCTGGCCATCCGTGCTGTTCTTCGGCATGGGCCTGTGGTGGGCCCTCATCGACCGGGACCGGCAGTTCCTGCACGACCGCCTGGCCGGCACCCGGATCGTCCTGCTGTCCGGGCAGCCCACCGCCTGAAACCGGAGAGCGGGCCTCAGCGCCGCTCCACCCACCACATCATGAACATGGCCGCCAGCAGGAAGACAATGCTGGGTGTCAGCGCCGCAACGGCAGGCACCCAGCCGTTGATCACGCCGAGGTTGGAGAACAGGCCGTTCAGCAGGTGGAAGCCCACCCCGATCATGATGCCCGAGAAGACTTTCAGGCTGACCCCGCCCATCCGGGTCTGCATGTAGCCGAAAGGCAGGGCCAGGCCCATCATCACCAGGGACGCGAACGGGTAAGCCAGCTTCTTCCACAGGGCGATTTCGTAACGCGTCGTGCGCTGCCGGTTCTCGTCCAGGTGACGGATGTACGAGTACAGGGTCGACACCGACATCCGCTCCGGCACCACCATCAGCACCGACAGCACATCCGGCGTCAGCTCCGAATGCCAGATCAGCTCCTCGATCTTCAGCACCTCGGTCCGCTCGCCGTGAAAGACGGTCTTGCCGACCCCCTTGAGGCGCCAGCCGGCGCTCTTGTCGTAGGAGCCGGACTCGGCCTCGCTGATCGACAGCAGCATGGCCTTGTCATCGAACTCGTAGATGCGGACGCCCTGCAGGGACGTATCGGGAAGCACGCTGCGCACATTGACGAACAGGTTGCCATCACGCACCCACAGGCCGGTCTTCAACTCCTGGGACACCATCGACCGGGTCGCCGCCAGGCGCCACTGCTGCGCGGCACGCTCCGCCGGCGGCGCCAGGTACTCACCGAAGACGAAGGTCAGCGCCACAAAGACCAGCCCCACCGACAGCAGCCCCATCAGGAAACGCCGGGTCGACAGGCCCGAAGCCCGCAGCACCGTGATCTCCGAATGCCGTGCCAGGGTGGTGAGAGCGTAAAGGGTGCCGATCAGCACGGCGATCGGCAGGAGTTCGTAGACACGCCCCGGCATGATCATCAGCACATAGACGGCGGCGTGATGCAGCGCGTAGCCGTTCTTGCCGACTTCATCCAGCTCATTCACCAGATCGAAGAAGGCGAACAGGCCCAGGAAGGCCAGCAACACAAGGGCGACAGCCGCATAGATCTCGCGGCTGATGTAACGGATATAGACGGGAATCATCAGCTTCTGCGCCAGCGGGCGAACACGCTCAGGCGCCGGTAGAACAGGAGTGCCAGGACGCCGAGCATGACCACATGGGGAACGATCAGGCCCACCTCGAAACGCAGACGCCCCTGCCCGACCCAAGCCTGGCAGACGCTGATCGCATTGCTGTAGATGAGATAGACCAGGATGGCCAGGATCAGGTTGTTGGTGCGCCCTGCCCGGGGATTGACGAAAGACAGGGGGATCGCCAGCAGGGCCAGCATCACCGCCAACAGTGGCGTGCTGATCCGGGCCAGCAGCTCGGCCTGGTTGCGCTGATCCGGGTTCTTGATCAGGGCCGGCAGCGCCAGGGTCTTGGGCTGGCGGGGACCGTCGACCGCCTCCTTCGACTCCATGAGGATCTGGTAGCGCTCGAACTCCATCACCCGGTAGCTCGGCGTACCCGGCGTGCCTTCGTAGCGGCGCCCGTTCTCGAGGACAACGAAGCGATTGCCGTTGGGATCCACCTCCATATGCCCTTCGGCCGCCACCATCACCCCCAGGCGGCCATGCTGCATGCTGCTCGCGAACACGTTGCGGACCCGGCCCGCATCGCCCGACAGGGCCTCGACGAAGAACACCCTCTCCCCGCCCGATGACTCCCGGAACAGGCCTGGCGCCACGCGGGTCACATCATCGCGATTGTTCAGCTGTTCCTTGTACTCGACACTCTTCTTCTGCGCCCAGGGCGCGCCGAAAAGGGACAGGGCCGCAATCACCACCACCACCGGCAGCACGAAGCGCAGCACCGGCCGCACCCAGGCGGTGAGCGGCAGGCCGCTGGAGAACCACACCACCATCTCGGAATCCCGGTAGGAGCGGGACAGGGACATCAGCACGGCGATGAACACGGTGAGCGACAGCACCACCGGCATCTGGGCGACGGCGCCAAAGCCGATCAGGGCCAGCACGGCGTCGGCCGGCACCCGCCCCCCTGCAGCCTGGCCGAGCAGGCGGATCAGCACGGTGGAAATGAGAATGGCGAACAGCGCCACGAAGACCGCCACGGCGTTCTGCGTGAATTCGCGCTGGGCAGCTCGGAGAAAGATCATGCGGGGGCAGTATTGGCGCCTGGGAAGGCCGTTTTGACGTCCGCCGGGGTGGCGGCCATAATGTGCCGCGATATCCCCAATTGACGCGTGTTTCCAAGGAGAAGCGGGTGGAATTTACCATAAAGGCCGGAGCCCCGGAAAAACTCAAGAACGGCTGTGTGGTAGCGGGCGTTTTCAGCGGTGCCGAGCTGTCGGCGAGCGCCAAGGCCCTCGACAAGGCTTCCGCTGGTGCCATTTCGACGATCCTGGCGCGCGGCGACCTGGACGACAAGGCTGGCGCCACCCTGATGCTGCACGCCCTGCCCGGCCTGGCCACGCCCCGCGTGCTGCTGGTGAGCCTGGGCAAAAGTGACGCACTCTCCGACAAGGCCTACCGCGATGCCGTCGCGGCCGCTGCGCGCCAGCTTGCCGCCTCGCCGGCCGAAGACGCCGCCTTCTGCCTGGGCGAAGCCGAAGTACCCGGCCGCGACCTGGCCTGGCGCCTGGCCCAGGCCACCCAGATCCTGCTCGACAGCACCTATCGCTGCGACGAACTCAAATCCAAGCGGGACGAATCCCGCAAGGACGTCCGCCAGATCGTTTTTATCTCCCGGACGAAGATCGACGACAACCTGAAGGCCGCCCTGCGTGAAGGCCAGGCCATCGCCGAAGGCATGGCCCTGGCCAAGACCCTCGGCAACCTGCCCGGCAACGTGTGCACCCCGGGCTACCTCGCCACCACCGCCAAGAAGCTCGCCAAGGACCACAAGATCAAGGTCGAGGTGCTCGAGCGCGCCGACATGGAAAAGCTCGGCATGGGCTCCCTCCTTTCGGTGGCCCGTGGCTCCCACGAGCCCCCCAAGTTCATCATCCTCAACTACAAGGGCGGCAAGGCCAAGGACAAGCCCGTCGTGCTGGTCGGCAAGGGCATCACCTTCGACACCGGCGGCATCTCCCTGAAGCCCGGCGAGGGCATGGACGAGATGAAGTACGACATGTGCGGCGCCGCCAGCGTGCTCGGCACCCTCAAGGCCATCGCCCGCATGGAACTCCCGATCAACGTGGTCGGCCTGATCCCCACCACCGAGAACATGCCCGGCGGCTCGGCGATCAAGCCGGGCGACATCGTCACCTCGATGTCCGGCCAGACCATCGAGATCCTCAACACCGACGCAGAAGGCCGCCTGATCCTGTGCGACGCCCTCACCTACGCCGAACGCTTCGAGCCGGCCGCCGTGATCGACATCGCCACCCTCACCGGCGCCTGCATCATCGCACTGGGCAACCTGACCTCCGGCCTCCTCGCCAACGACGACGAGCTGGCCGCCGAGCTGCTGGCCTCCGGCCAGGCCGCCGGCGACAAGGCCTGGCAGCTGCCCCTGTGGGACGAGTACCAGGACATGCTGAAGAGCAACTTCGCCGACATCCCCAACATCGGCAGCAAGGGCGCCGGCACCATCACGGCCGCCTGCTTCCTGGCCCGCTTCACCAAGGCCTACAAGTGGGCCCACCTGGACATCGCCGGCACCGCCTGGAAGTCTGGTGCCGACAAGGGCGCCACCGGGCGACCCGTGCCGCTCCTCACCCGCTTCCTGATCGAGCGGGCGTCCCGCTGAGTTCCGCCCCGGGCCTACCGATGACCACCGAGATCCGCTTCTACCACAACGCCCCGGACCGCCTGCGCGTCGCCTGCGTGCTGACGGCCAAGGCCTGCGCCGGTGGAAGGCGGATCTCGGTGTTCGCGCCGGACGGCGGCACGGCCCGCCACTTCGACCAGATGCTGTGGGCTTTCCAGCCCCTGGCATTCATCCCCCACGTACCCGCCGGCTCGCCCCTCGCAGCCGAGACCCCCGTGGTCATAGGCACCACGCTGGACGTGCTGCCCCACCAGGACGTCCTGATCAACCTGGGTGACGAACTCCCCGCCGGCTTCGACCGCTTCGAACTGGTGCTCGAGATCGTCGGCCCTTCCGACCCCGAGAAAGCCGCCGCACGCGGCCGCTACCGGGACTACAAGGCCCGCGGCTACACCCTGGCCGCCCACGACCTGGCCCAGCGGAGCGGCGAATGAACATCCAGCACGGTTCCGACTTCGAGATCGCCCTCGAGGACGAAGACACAGAACCCCACTTCTCCGCAGACATTGATGCGGTCAGCCCCGATGGCGACGACCTGCCGGTCCTCACCGAGGTGGTCAACGAACGGGTCGAGCCCTACATCGGTGAGAGCACGCCCATCATCCTCGAGCCGATCACTCCGGACC
>WBTZ01000235.1 GCA_009026175.1 Zoogloea sp.
GGGGCATGTTGCGTGTCTCCGAAAGCTGTTGTGTCCGGGAGGTGGCCGGAAGCGCCGGTGACAATACCTGCGTCGGCGGATATTTGCCTCATGAAAATCGTGATTCCTCCCCCTCCGGGGGGGGCAGGGTGCCCGGTATACTTGAAGGGTCACCTGAACGTTTGCGCCTTCATGCTCCCTTTTCACCGGATCTTTCCCGGTTCGCTCCTGTTTCGCGGTCTGGCTGGCCTGGTGCTGTTGTTGCAGGCCTGCGCCCTGTGGGCCCAGACACCGGTGACCCTGCAACTCAAGTGGAGCCACGGCTTCCAGTTTGCGGGTTACTACGCGGCGCAGGAGAAGGGCTACTACCGGGCGGCCGGGCTCGACGTCCGCTTCATGGAGGCCACGCCCAGGACGGATGTGCTGGGTGAGGTGCTCAGCGGGCGGGCCGATTTCGGTGTCGGCATGAGCGGCCTGCTGCTTGCCCGCAAGGCGGGGCAGCCGGTCGTGGTGCTCGCGGCTGTGTTCCAGCATTCGCCGCTCGTGCTGTTGACCCGCAGGGACTCCACCATCCGTAGTCTCCACGATCTGGCGGGCAGGAGTGTGATGATCGAGCGGGGCTCCGATGAACTCCTGGCCTACCTGCGACGGGAGCAGGTGCCTGTCGATGGCCTGAATCAGGTCGAGCACTCCTTTGACATCAATGACCTGGCGGAGGGGCGCGTCGACGCGATGTCGGCCTATTCGTCCGTTGAGCCCTACCAGCTGGAACGGGTGGGCGTGGCCTACCGCATGTTCACCCCGCGCTCCGGAGGCGTGGATTTCTACGGGGACAACCTGTTCACCAGCGAGAACCAGCTGCACCAGCGGCCCGAGCTGGTGCGTGCCTTCCGCGAGGCCAGCCTGAAGGGCTGGCGCTATGCGATGGAGCATCCCGAAGAGATCGCGGCGCTGATCCAGACCCGTTACGCGCCGGATCAGTCGCTGGATTTCCTGTTGTTCGAGGCCCGGGAGATGATCTCCCTGATCCAGCCGGATCTGGTCGAGATCGGCTACATGAGCCCCGCTCGCTGGCAGCAGATCGCCGATGTTTATGGCGACATGGGGATGTTGCCGCGGCAGTTCGACTACTCGGGCTTTCTCTTCACGGATGACGGCAAGGCCGATCTGGAAGGGCTGCGCCTCTACCTCGGCGCAGCCCTGGCGGCCATCGTGCTGGTGGCCGGCCTGGCCGTCTACATCCACCGGATCAACCGGCGCCTGCTGGTCAGCGTGGCGGAGTCGCGGCGGGCGGTGGAAGACCTGCACGCCAGCGAGCTCAAGTACCGGCTGCTCACCGAGAGCATGAAGGACGTGGCCTGGATCGCCGATGCGGACTCCCTGCGTTTCACCTATGTGAGCCCATCCATCGAGAGGCAGCGGGGCTACACCCCCGCCGAACTGGTCGGGACGGCGATCGACCTGATGGTCCAGCCTCAGGAGCGGGGGGCCCTGCGCAACCTGGTGCGCCAGCGCGCGCGGGCCTTCCGGGCAGATCCGGACCACCGGCAGTTCTACACCGACATCTTCGAGCAGCCCTGCAAGGACGGCTCCACCGTGTGGACCGAGATCGTCTCCACCTACAGCGTCAATCTGCGCACTGGCGGTCTGGAGCTCCAGGGGGTGACCCGGGACATCACCGAGCGTCGCGCGTCGGAGGAGCGCATCACCTACCTGGCGGAGCACGACACGCTGACCGGCCTGCCGAACAGGGCGCTGGTCACCGATCGCCTGTCCCAGGCCCTGGCCTCGGCGCGCCGGGAGGGGCATGGGGTTGCCCTGCTCTATATCGACCTGGACCGCTTCAAGCCGGTGAATGACACCCACGGTCATGCGGTGGGCGATCTCCTGCTGCGCGAGGCGGCCCAGCGCATGCGGGACTGTGTGCGCGAGTCCGACACCGTCGGGCGTTTCGGGGGGGACGAGTTCGTGGTCCTGCTGCCGCGGGTCGAGGTGTCGGACGACGCCCTGCGGGTCGCCGAGAAGATCCGCAGTGCGCTGGCCAGCCCCTTCCTGGTGTCCGGCCTCAGCCTCGAGGTCTCTTCGAGCATCGGGGTGGCGCTCTATCCGGAGGATGGTCGCAGTGAGTCCAGCCTGTTGCTGGGGGCCGACCGGGCCATGTACGAGGCCAAGCGTTCCGGTCGCGACCAGGTCAGCCTGTCCCGGCGCTGAGCTGCCGAACCCCGCCGGCGTGATCCAGTGGGTGGGTTTAACAAGATTTGAAAGACACCCTGCGCCGTTCCTGTAGCCTCTGTGAGCGTGTCAATCTGACAGGTTTCTCCGGATGTTCCGTTTCATCTCGCGTGCTGCTGCCCCCTGCCTGGCGGCCATTGTGCTTGCGGCGTGCACTGCCGCGCCGCCGCTGCCGCCTCCCGCCACCGTGCGCCTGCCCGTCAGCCAGCTCGACAGAGGCGTCCTGGTCTGGATGCCGGAGGACATCCTTTTCGATTTCGGCAGGGCCGAACTCAATCCGGCGCTCGCCAGCCCTTACATGGACCGGATCGCCTGGCTGCTTACCGAAAGAACGGTGAAATCCGTGTCCCTCGAAGGCCACACCGACTCGGTTGGGCCGGAGAACGGCAACCTCGTGCTCTCCGTCAATCGTGCCATTG
Source organism: Zoogloea sp. (assembly GCA_009026175.1). Taxonomy (GTDB): domain Bacteria; phylum Pseudomonadota; class Gammaproteobacteria; order Burkholderiales; family Rhodocyclaceae; genus Zoogloea. The sequence goes on from WBTZ01000235.1 coordinate 2,631, forward strand.
CCGTCAGGCAGGCGCTGGTTGCGCGGGGGGTTCCGGAGTCCCGCCTGGCCGTGGTCGGGCACGGCTTCTCCAGGCCGATCGCGCCGAACGACTCCGAGGCCGGCCGGCGGGTTAACCGGCGGGTCGAGATCGTCATCCTCGACGAGAAGCTCGACAACCTGACCCGGGGCGAAGGCGATGGGGCCTTCGACGCGGCCTTCAGCAAGCTCAAGGCCGAGCTGAACAGCCGTCTCCCGGGCCGCGAGAGAAGCTCCCGATGAATGCACCGGATAGCCGCCGCAGGCTCGTCCTGCATGCCGCGCTCGCCGGGCTGGCAACGCCGGCCACTGGGGCCTTCGCAACCGAGCGGCCGGCCGGGAGCAGCCGGGGCGGGCGCCCGCGGCTGGCCGTCGTGCTGGGGGGCGGCTCGGCCCGGGGCTTTGCCCATATCGGTGTGGTCAAGGCCTTCGAGGCCCTCGGTATCCGGCCGGACATGATCGTCGGCTGCAGCGCCGGCAGCTTGGTGGGCGCGTTCTGGGCGGCCGGGGTCTCCGGGGATCGCATGGAAGAACTGGCCCTGCGGGTCCGCGATACCGAGGTCATCGACCTGGTCCAGGGCAACGCGCCCCGCGGCATGGTGACCGGGCAGGCCCTGCAGAACTTTGTCAGCCAGTCCCTCAAGGGGCGTCCCATCGAGTCCTTCCCGACCCGCTTCGCCGCCGTGGCAACCCGCTATCCCCAGGGAGACCTGGCGGTGCTGCGCAACGGCGATCCCGGCTTCGCGGTGCGTGCCTCCTGCAGTATCCCGGGGGTGTTCGTGCCGGCCGAGCAGGGGGGGCAGGAATATCTCGACGGCGGCCTGATCAGCCCCGTCCCGGTGAAGACGGCGCGCCAACTCGGTGCCGAACTGGTGGTGGCGGTGGACGTGGGGGGCGCAGATCAGGGCGGTGAGCAACAGGGGGGGCTGTTCGAGCTGCTGCAGCGCTCCTTCGAGATCATGAGCCAGTCCCTGCGCAGCAATGAGACCGCAGGGGCGGACCTTGTCGTCCGGCCCGATGTGGGGCGGATCCGCAGCACGGATTTCAGCTCCCGGAAGGTCTTCATCGCTGCAGGCTTCCTGGCCGGGCATCGTCTCGGGCCGGTGATTCGGGAGCGGCTGGGCGGGGCACGCAGGCCCGGATAGCGGTCGTCCTATCACAGGTCAAGGACCCGTTCTGGGCAGGGCGGGTAGCCTTGCAACGTGAACGCGAGCATTACCGAGGTCCGCCATGCGGGATCGATGTCTCGCCATTTCCCATGCGGCTATCCGCCTCGTCATGTGCTGCGGAAGCCTTGTTCATCAGGAGTCTTCATGAGTCGCCCGCGCCCAAAGTCTTCCCCCGAGCTGGAAGGGCCGGGGTCGCCTCCCTGCATGGCTGACGAGTTTCCCGAGTACTTTGGCGGGGTTCCCGAGGAAGGCCCCGTCCTGGCCCCCGAGATCGAGGCCGCGCTGAATGCCTTGCTCGAAGCCGAGCGGGCCGGGGCCAAGGTGCTGGCAGTGCTCCGCGATGGCCTGGATCCCCGCTCCCCGGTAAGGGAGCTGCTGGCCCGCCTGCAGCAGGATGAGGGCGCCAATGCCGTGCTCCTCTACAAGACGATCCGCCGCCTCGGCGGTGCCCCGTCCCATGACACAGGCGCCTTCGTCGGAAGGACGCTGGCCATCGAGGGGCTGGTGCCGCGCCTGGAGTTTCTCAATCGCGGGCAGATGTGGGTCGTGAAGCGCATCGCCGAGCTGCTCCCGCGCATCGACGATCCGGTGGCGGGCGAGATGCTGGAGACCATGCGGGTCTCGCATCTGGACAATATCGCGGCCTGCGAGAGCCTGTTGAAGGGCCTGTAGGCCCCGCCGCCGGCGGGCCCTCCGATGGGGCGCGGACGGAAGGCCGCGCCTCCCCTTGGTGCGTTGCCAGGGGGCTCGGGAGGGGGGCTTCGGAGAGGCCGCTGCCAGGGGCCCCGCGACGGGTAATACTCTTGCCGAATCAATACGAAAATATTCGACGTGCGCCAGATGCCTTGCTATTGTGTCTATGCGCGGACCGCCTCAAGGCCGCCTTTCTGAATGGAGCGCGTCAATTGGGTACTAAGCTTTACGTGGGCAATCTGTCCTACAGCGTGGATAAGAGTCGTCTGGAAGAGATCTTTGGCGAATTCGGAACTGTGACTTCGGCCCAAGTGATCATGGATCGTGAAACAGGCCGCTCCAAGGGTTTCGGCTTTGTCGAAATGTCTTCCGATCAGGAAGCTCAGGCAGCCATTTCCGCCCTCAACGGCAAGAGTTGTGACGGTCGCAACCTGACGGTGAACGAGGCTCGTCCGCAGGAGCCGCGTAGCGGTGGCTTTGGCGGCGGCGGTGGCGGTGGCCGACGCGGTCCTGGCGGCGGTGGTGGCTTCGGCGGTGGTGGCG
>WBTZ01000236.1 GCA_009026175.1 Zoogloea sp.
CCCCTTCAGCGGCCCGCCCCCGGGCACCCTGCGCCTGGAGCTGACCGGCATCACCAAGCGCTACCCGAGCGTGGTGGCCAATGACGGCGTCCAGCTCAAGGTCGCCCCCGGCGAGATCCACGCCGTGCTCGGCGAGAACGGCGCCGGCAAGAGCACCCTGATGAAGATCATCTACGGCGCCGTGCAGGCGGATGCCGGCCAGATCCAGTGGAACGGGCGGGAGGTGGCCATCGCCAACCCCTCCGAAGCCCGCCGCCTGGGCATCGGCATGGTGTTCCAGCACTTCTCCCTGTTCGAAACCCTCACGGTGGTCGAGAACATCGCCCTGGCCCTCGACGAACCCTTCGACCTCAAGCGCCTGGCCGAGCGGGTGCGTGAAGTGTCCACCCGCTACGGCCTGCCCCTCGACCCGGACCGCCTGGTGCACAGCCTGTCGGTGGGCGAGCGCCAGCGGGTCGAGATCGTGCGCTGCCTGCTGCAGGAACCCCAGCTGCTGATCCTCGATGAACCGACCTCGGTGCTCACCCCCCAGGCCGTGCAGAAGCTCTTCGAGACCCTGCGCCGGCTGGCCGCGGAGGGCGTCAGCATCCTCTACATCAGCCACAAGCTGCATGAGATCCAGAGCCTGTGCCACAGCGCCACGGTGATGCGCGGCGGCAAGGTCACCGGCACCGCCACCCCGGCGCAGGAGACCCCGGCCAGCCTGGCGCGGATGATGATCGGCCGCGAGCTGCCGGTGTGCGAGGTGCCGGCCTATACCGGCGAGGCTCAGCCGGTGCTGACGGTGAGCAAGCTGTCGATGACCCCCGACGACCCCTTCGGCACCCAGCTCAAGGACATCGACCTGGAGGTGCGGCGCGGCGAGATCCTCGGCATCGCCGGCATCTCGGGCAACGGCCAGGCCGAGCTGCTGGCGGCCCTATCGGGCGAAGCCACGGGCCGCGCCGAAGCCATCAAGCTGGCCGGACTGCCGGTGGGCCACCTGGACGCCGGCAAGCGCCGCAAGCGGGGCCTCGCCTTCGTGCCCGAAGAGCGCCTGGGCCGCGGCGCGGTGCCGCCCATGTCCCTGGCCGACAACGCCACCCTGTCGGCCCACGGCCAGGGACTGGTCAGGAAGGGCTTCCTGCGCCCCAAGGCCGCCTGGGAGTTCGCCAAGACCTGCATCCAGCGCTTCGACGTGCGTTGCGGTGGCCCCGGCGCGGCGGCCCGCAGCCTGTCCGGCGGCAACCTGCAGAAATTCATCGTCGGCCGCGAGATCATGCAGAACCCCATCGCCATGGTGGTCGCCCAGCCCACCTGGGGGGTGGATGTGGGCGCCGCGGCCTTCCTGCGCCAGACCCTGATCGACCTGTCCCGCTCCGGGGTGGCCATCCTGGTGGTCTCCGAGGAGCTGGAAGAGCTCTTCGAGATCTGCGACCGCATCGCCGTGCTCGCCGAGGGCCGCCTCGGCCCGGCCGTGCCCAAGGCCCACACCAACGCCGAGAAGATCGGCATGCAGATGTCCGGCCTGTTCACCAGCACCACCGACCGGGAGCCCGACCATGCCGCTGCTTGAACCCCGCCCCGCGCCCTCGGCGCAGATGCGCCTGCTGGCGCCCCTGATCGCCATCGGCCTGACCCTGCTGGTCGGCTCCCTGCTCTTCCTGTCCCTCGGCAAGGACCCGGTCGAAGCCTTCGGCGTGTTCTTCATCCAGCCCCTGGCCTCGGGCAACGGCTGGAGCGAGCTGATGGTCAAGGCCGGGCCGCTGATCCTCATCGCCCAGGGCCTGGCCATCGGCTTCCGGGCGCGCATCTACAACATCGGCGCGGAGGGCCAGCTGATCGTCGGTGCGCTGGCCGGCGGCGGCGTGGCCATTGCCTGCGACGGCATCGACGCCTGGTGGGTGCTGCCCCTGATGGTGGTGGCCGGCGCCATCGGCGGGGCCCTGTGGGGTGCCATCCCGGCCCTGCTGCGCACCCGCTTCAACGCCCAGGAGACCCTCACCACCCTGATGCTCGCCTACGTGGCCAGCTTCGCCCTGTCCTACATGGTGAACGGCCCCTGGCGCGACCCGGAAGGCATGAACTTTCCCCAGTCCATCATGTTCGGCGACCCGGCCCTGTTCAGCCCCTGGTTCGAGGGCATGCGGGTCAATGCCTCGCTCCTGATCGCCGCAGTCGCCTCGGTGGGCTTCTGGATCTTCACCTCCCGCAGCTTCCTGGCCTACCAGCTCACGGTGGGCGGCCTGGCCCCCGCGGCGGCGCGCTATGCCGGCTTCTCGGCCGACCGCACGGTGTGGATCAGCCTGGTGCTGTCCGGCCTCACCGCCGGCATCGCCGGGGTCGGCGAGGTGGCCGGGCCGGTCGGCCAGCTGAACCTCAACATCTCGCCGGGCTATGGCTTCGCCGCCATCATCGTGGCCTACCTGGGGCGCCTCAACGCCATCGGCATCGTGCTCTCCGGCCTGCTGATGGCCCTGCTCTACCTGGGCGGCGAGGCGGCCCAGGTGGCCCTGCAGCTCCCCGCCGCGATCACCGGCCTGTTCCAGGGCATGCTGCTGTTCTTCCTGCTGGGCGCCGACGTGTTCGTCGACTACCGCCTGCGCCCCCGCCCGAAACCCGTCATCGCCTGAGGACCGACCCATGATCGAACACCTGATTCCCGTCCTCGCCGGCACCCTGGCCGCCGCCACCCCGCTGATCTTCGCCGGCCTCGGCGAGCTGGTGGCCGAACGCAGCGGCGTCATCAACCTGGGCGTCGAAGGCATGATGCTGATCGGCGCCATCGCCGGCTTTGCCGCTGCAGCCGACAGCGGCGGGGGCGCCCTGGCCGGCCTGCCCGCCGGTGCGGTGGCCGGCGCCCTGGCGGCCCTGGTCTTCGCCGTGCTGTCCCTCTCGATGGCGGCCAACCAGGCCGCCTGCGGGCTGGCCCTGACCATCTTCGGCATCGGCCTGTCGGCCTTCATCGGCCAGCACTACGTCAGCTTCAGCCTGCCCGGCCTGCAGCCCCTGGACATCCCGGGGCTGGTGGACATCCCGGTGCTCGGCCGGATCTTCTTCCACCAGGACGCCGTCACCTACCTGGCCCTGGCCAGCTTCGGCATCGTCTGGTGGGTGCTCCGCAAGACCCGCCTCGGCCTGATCCTCAAGGCCGTCGGCGAAGCCCCCGACGCGGCCCACGCCATCGGCTACCCGGTGATCGCGATCCGCTACGGCGCCACCCTCTTCGGCGGCGCCATGGCCGGCATGGGCGGGGCCTACCTGTCCACGGTCTACACGCCCCTGTGGGTCCAGAACATGGTCGCCGGCCGCGGCTGGATCGCCATCGCCCTGGTCGTCTTCGCCACCTGGAACCCGACCCGCCTGGTCCTCGGCGCCTGGCTGTTCGGCGGCGTCACCATCCTGCAGTTCCACGCCCAGGGCCTGGGCATCGCAGTGCCGGTGCAGCTGCTGGCGGCCCTGCCCTACCTGGCCACGGTGGTGGTGCTGGTGCTGATCTCGCGGGACAAGCGCCTGCTGCAGCTCAACCTGCCGGCTTCGCTGGGCAAGCCGTGGCTACCGTGAAGGGGGGTGCCCGACGGCAAGAACCCCTGACCTGCGGGACGCCGCCGTGGTCTCCGATCAACCACCTGCGGGCGGCTGAAGCCGCCCCTACGGACCGCTTGAATCCGCACCGGCCGCCTGGCGCGAGCGGCCTGTAGGGGCGATTTCAGTCGCCCACGGACTCCAAGCAGAACCCCAAACACCCACAAGAAAGTAGCTCAGACCCACACTTGAATAACTCCCCCCCAAGAAGCAGGTCGCAGCCCGACGGATGTCACTCCGACACCACGTAAATGGCCGCAACCCGCAGGTAAGTAAGCACCACAAGCACGCATGCAGCGTGAAGCCTTACGGATGTAAGCTCCCGCCGCACAGCGGTGGCCTCCCGCCCCACGAAAGTGGCTCACACCTCCGCCCGAGCCGCTTCAAGGGCCATTGCCGAGGCTGCGAGGCGCAAGCGCGGGCCTGCCAGGGGGATTGACGGGGACCGCACCATCAACAGGATCAACGGACACACCGAGACCATGCCGCACACCAAGACCCTCCTCCTCCGCCATGCCGACCTGGTGGTCACGATGGACCTGCACCGCCGCGAGATCCCCGACGGCGCGGTGTTCATTCGCGGCGGGGTGATCGAAGCCGTCGGCCCGACCGCCGAGCTCCCCGACCACGCCGACGAGGTGCAGGACCTGCGCGGCCGCATCGTGCTGCCCGGCCTGGTGAACACCCATCACCACATGTACCAGAGCCTCACCCGGGTGGTGCCGGGGGCCCAGGACGCGGAGCTGTTCGGCTGGCTGCAGACCCTCTACCCCCTGTGGGGCGGGCTCACCCCGGAGATGATCCGGGTGTCCACCCTCACCGCCATGTCGGAGCTGATCCTGTCGGGCTGCACCACCTCGTCCGACCACCTCTACCTCTACCCCAACGGCAGCCGCCTCGATGACAGCATCGAAGCCGCCGCCGAGATCGGCATGCGCTTCCACGCCTGCCGCGGCAGCATGAGCGTGGGGCGCTCGGCCGGAGGGCTGCCGCCGGACCACCTGGTGGAGGACGAGGACGCCATCCTGGCCGACAGCCGCCGCCTCATCGAGACCTGGCACGACCCGGCCCGCCACGCCATGCTGCGCATCGCTGTGGCGCCCTGCTCGCCCTTCTCGGTGAGCACCGACCTGATGCGTGAATCGGCGCGGCTGGCGCGCAGCTACGGGGTGTCGATGCACACCCACCTGGCCGAGAACGACAACGACGTGGCCTACAGCCGCCAGCGCTTCGGCATGAGCCCGGCGGAGTACGCCGAGAGCCTCGGCTGGGTCGGTCACGACGTGTGGCATGCCCACTGCGTCAAGCTCGACGCCGCCGGCATCGCCCTGTTTGCGCGCACCGGCACCGGGGTGGCCCACTGCCCCTGCTCCAACATGCGCCTGGCCTCGGGCATCGCCCCCATCCCGGCGATGCGGGTGGCGGGCGTGCCGGTGGGGCTGGGGGTGGACGGGTCGGCCTCCAACGACGGCGCCGACCTGCTC
>WBTZ01000037.1 GCA_009026175.1 Zoogloea sp.
CCCAAGCCCGACGCCAGGCCGGCCCCCGCCACTCCGCCGGCAGCGGCGGCGATCCCCAATGACGCGGTTCCCGCGCCGCCTCCGCCGGGCAGCCCGGACGCCCGCCGAGTCACCGAAGCGCCGCCCCCGGTGTGCCGTGACTGCGGCGTGATCGAGCACGTCGAGGCGGTCCAGCAGAAAGGTGAAGGCACCGGCATCGGTGCGGTGGGCGGCGCCATTCTCGGCGGCGTGCTCGGCCACCAGGTGGGCGAGGGCTCCGGCAAGCAGCTGGCGCGCATCGGTGGCGCCGTGCTGGGCGGTTTCGCGGGCAACGAAGTGGAGCGCCGCGCCCGCAGCATCAGCCATTATCGCGTCACCGTGCGCATGGAGGACGGCACCCGCCGGGTGATCGAACAGCAGAGCGAGCCCGCCTGGCGCAACGGTGACCCGGTACGGATCCGCAACGGCGAGATCGTGGCCGGCGGTGGCGCCCGCCCAGCCCAGGGCAGCGCCGCTTTCTGAGGTGCAGGGGCGGCTTCAGCCGCCCCTGCACCGCTTACACCACCCGGTCGAGGCGGGCCAGCACCAGGTCGCGCCCCATGGTTTCCAGCACCGCGTCGATGGACGGGGTCTGGGGCTGGCCGAGGATGGCGACCCGCAGGGGGATGGCCACCTGGGGCATCTTCAGGCCATGGGCGGTGCAGGTCTCCTTGATCGCAGCGCTGAGCAGGGCCTTCTCCCAGGCGGCCTCGGCCAGCTTGCCACGCAGGGTGGCCAGGGCCGGCCTGACGGCCTCGGTGACATGCTGGGCAAGCAGCTCCTCGGCCGGGTGCAGGTCGATGTAGAAGGCCTCGGCCGCATCGGCCAGCTCGTTGAGGGTGCTCACCCGGTCCTTGTACAGGGCGATGATGGCCTCCAGCGCCGGGCCGCTCTCCGGGTCCACACCACGACGGGCCAGCCGGCGGCTCACGTCGGCCGCCAGGCGGGCATTGTCGGACTGCTTGATGTAGTGGGCGTTGAGCCAGTTGAGCTTCTCGGTGTTGAACTGGGCGGCCGACGGGGTGATGTGGTCCAGGTCGAACCACTCCACCAGCTGCTCGCGGGAGAAGATCTCGTCATCGCCATGGCTCCAGCCCAGGCGCGCCAGGTAGTTGATGACTGCGTCCGGCAGGTAGCCGTCGTCGTCGTACTGGGTGACGCTCACCGCGCCGTGGCGCTTGGACAGCTTCTGACCGTCGTCGCCGAGGATCATGGAGAGGTGCGCGTATTGCGGCACCACGGCGCCCAGGGCCTTCAGGATGTTGATCTGGCGCGGGGTGTTGTTGACGTGGTCGTCGCCACGGATCACCTGGGTGATGCCCATGTCCCAGTCGTCCACCACCACGCAGAAGTTGTAGGTGGGCGTGCCGTCGGCGCGGGCGATGATCAGGTCATCCATCTCGGCATTGGCGATCTCGATACGGCCCTTGACCAGGTCGTCCCAGGCCACCACGCCATCAACGGGGTTCCTGAAGCGGATCACCGGCTGCACACCGGCCGGCGGCGCGGGCAACACCTTGCCGGCCTCGGGGCGCCAGCGCCCGTCGTAGCGGGGCTTCTCGCCGCGGGCCCGCTGGGCCTCGCGCAGGGCGTCGAGTTCTTCCGGCGGCATGTAGCAGGGGTAGGCGGTGCCGGCCGCCAGCATCTCCTGGATGACCGCCTTGTAGCGATCCATGCGCTGCATCTGGTAGAACGGGCCCTCGTCCCAGCCCAGGTCAAGCCAGTTCATGCCGTCCAGGATGGCCTGCACCGCCTCGGGCGTGGAGCGGGCCACATCGGTGTCCTCGATGCGCAGGATGAACTGCCCCCCATGGCGACGGGCATAGGCCCACGAGAACAGCGCCGTGCGCGCGCCCCCGATGTGCAGGTAGCCGGTGGGGCTGGGGGCGAAGCGGGTGCGAACGGTAGAGGCCATGACGGGAGTCCGGAGAAGCTGAAAACCCGTCATTTTACGCAAAGCGGCGGCCCATCGACACAAAGCCCGGCCAAGGCCGGGCTGTGCGGGGCGAAACTGCGCCGGGCGGCGCGTCAGCGCGGCGTCAGGACAGGCTCAGATCGCCGACTCGTTGGTCTCGCCGGTGCGGATGCGGACCACCTGCTCGACGGACATCACGAAGATCTTGCCGTCGCCGATCTTGCCGGTACGCGCAGCCTTGACGATGGCTTCCACGGCCTGCTCGACCACATCGGTGGTCACCACCACCTCAATCTTGATCTTGGGCAGGAAGTCCACGACGTATTCGGCGCCACGATAGAGCTCGGTATGCCCCTTCTGGCGGCCGAAACCCTTCACCTCGGTCACGGTCAGGCCGGTGATGCCCACTTCGGACAAGGCCTCGCGAACTTCGTCGAGCTTGAAGGGCTTGATCACGGCTTCGATTTTCTTCATCTGTGGTCTCCTTGAAACGGTCCGGCATTCTAGCCGGAATATCCCGCCCGGCATGCCGGGGTAGTGGGGTGTCGAGGTGTCGAGGTGTCGGGGTGGGCGCGGCGGGCTCAAGCGTCACGGTAACGGGAGGTGATGGGGTAGCGCCAGTCCTTGCCGAACCCCCGCTGGGTGACCCGCACTCCGGGGGGTGCCTGACGGCGCTTGTATTCGTTGCGCCGGAGCATCCCCACGGTACGCTTCACGTCGGCCTCAGGATAGCCCCGGGCGATGATCTCGTCCGGCGACAGGTCTTCTTCCATGTAGGCCGCGATGATGGCGTCGAGCACCTCGTAGGGCGGCAGGGAGTCCTGGTCGCACTGGTCGGGCTTGAGCTCGGCCGAGGGCGGCCGGGTCAGGATGTTGTCGGGGATCACCGGGCCGCCGGGCTGGGCGTTGCGCCAGGCGCACAAGCGATAGACGAAGGTCTTGTAGATGTCCTTGATGACCGCGAAGCCCCCCGCCATGTCGCCATAGAGCGTGGCATAGCCGGTGGCCATCTCGCTCTTGTTGCCGGTGGTCAGCACGATGGCGCCTGTCTTGTTGGAGAGGGCCATCAGCAGCATGCCGCGGATGCGCGACTGCAGGTTCTCTTCGGTGGCATCTTCCGGCAGGCCGGCAAAATGGGGCGCCAGCAGCCCGGCGAAGGTGCGCATCGCCGGCTCGATGGCGATCTCGTCGTAGCGCACGCCAATGCGGCGGATCATCTCGCGGGAATCATCCAGGCTCATCTGGGCGGTATAGGGCGAGGGCATCATCACCGCACGCACCCGCTCGGCGCCCAGGGCATCCACTGCGATGGCCAGCGTGAGGGCCGAATCCACCCCGCCGGACAGGCCGATGAGGGCACCTGGGAAGCCGTTCTTGCCCAGGTAGTCACGCACCCCCAGCACCAGGGCTTCGTAGACGTCCGCCTCGACCGGACGCGGCTCGGGCAGCTGGCGATCCTGCCAGGCCCCCTCGGCAAAGCGCAGCAAGGCCAGTTCTTCGGCAAACACGCTGCCCTGCCAGGCCAGGCCGCCATCCGGGTCGAGGGCGAAGGAGCCGCCGTCGAAGACCAGCTCGTCCTGCCCGCCCACCAGGTTGCAGTAGGCCACCGGCAGACCGGTGTCGGCCACGCGCTCGCGCAGCACCTCGTAGCGGCGTTGCTGCTTGTTCATGTGGAAGGGCGAGGCATTGAGCACCAGCAGCAACTCGGCCCCTGCCTCGCGGGCCACCTCGGCGGCACCGGACTCCCACACGTCGGCGCAGATGTTCACGCCGACCCGCACGCCCTTCAGTTCGAACACGCAGGCACCGGTGCCCGCCTCGAAATAACGTTCTTCGTCGAAGACTTCGTAGTTGGGCAGGCGATGCTTGAAATAGGTGTCCACCACGCGGCCATCGCGGATCACCGCGGCCGCGTTGTAGCGCACGCCTTCCACTTCGGCCGGGTAGCCCACCAGCGCGGTGATGCCCTGCACCTCGACGGCGAGGGCGGCGAGTTCGGTGGCACAGGCCGCGATGAAGGCCGGGCGCAGCAACAGGTCTTCTGCCGGGTAGCCGCACAGGGCCAGCTCGGGAGTCAGCACCACATCGGCGCCCGCGGCCTTGGCCCGGGTCACCGCATCCAGGATCCGGCGTGCATTGCCGGAGATGTCGCCCACGACACAGTTGAGCTGGGCGACAGCGACGGTAAGAGGGGTTTTCATGGGGCGACACTATACCGTACGGCCCTCCCCCGTACTGCTCCACCGTGAGTATCCCGGGCATCGGCAGCCCCGACAGGCAAGGCCCGATCAGGAGAAACGCAGCGCGGGTTCGCTGGCGCAACGGGAGGCGGAACCCAGCGCATCCTTCCGTGTAGTGCCTTGCGCCTTTCGGGGGTAGAGTATGCCTCCTGCGACCTTCCGAATTTGCATGGCAAGCAGTTATCTGGAGGAACTGATGGCGACGATTTTCTGGCCCCTGCAAAGCAACATCATCCGGCAAAACTCGGTCAGCAATACTTTCGGCATGGTGCGCAAGTACGCCAGCGGCGCGCCGAAGCCCCACCAGGGCTGGGATTTCAGCGCAACGGTGCAGACCCCGGTGTTTTCCATCGCGGAGGGAAGCGTGGCCTTTGTCCGGGACAAGGGGGATTACGGCCTGCAACTGTGCCTCGAGTTCGACTTTGACGGCACAACCCTGTACGCCTTCTACGCACATCTCTACAAAGTGCATGTAGCCGAAGGCGACTCGATACAGGCCAACCAATTGGTGGCCGCTTCCGGCGAAAGCGGGAACGCCCAGGGAATGGCCGTCGCCGACCAGCACCTGCATTTCGAGATCCGGACCAAGGCCTACGCGGGCCTCGGCCTCGCAGACCGGCTGAGCCCCGCCCACGTGTTCGGCAGATGCCCCCTCCACCAGGTGATAGCAGGATGAGTGGCCAGACCGTCGGTCACACCGCGGGCCTGATGGGGGCCTGCCTGGCGCTCACGCTTGCGCTTGGCAGCGTGCCGGTGCAGGCCGATACCCAGCCCCGCGGTTCTGCATACCAGCAGCGCCTCGCCAGTGCAGACTCCAGCCCCGCCACGCCACTGGCGCTGCCCCGCGCAAAGGATTTCAACGGCAGCTCGCTCGGGCTGTCGGACTGCCAGGTAGCCCAACAGCTCACGCCGGGTTCAGTCCTCGCGGTGTGCCGGGATAAGAAGGCGGACAGAAGGAACGACCGGGGGCTACGTCTGATCCTTGCCCGTAGCGATGACGAACGGCCACGAATCATCCTCCGCGGCCCCGGCGGCGGCGACGCCTATACGGCGACATTCACCGCCTTTGCCCTGCCCCATTCAGCCGGTCAGATCCTCCTCGTGGATTTCGCCGCCGAATTTCATTACGGTACTCAGGTCTTCTACCTGCCGGAAGAAGGCAAGCCCCGTCTCGCCGGAAGCATCGACGGCGTAGCACTCGATGACGACCAGGAGGCGGCCAGCCCGACCCGATATGCCCGCGTGTCGGGCGACCCGGGCGGGTTCAACATCCGCTTCGACCGCCCTCTCGTCAGGATCGGCCGCGACGGATTGCCCGGAGAAGCGCAACGCGCCAGCTACCGCTACGAAGCCGCTGCGGGCCGCTGGACACGCAACAAGAACTGACCGCGAAGCGAGGTGCCCGGCCCCAACCGCGCTGTCGAACAGGCGCACGCCATCGCCCCCATCCAGGAGGCCATCGCTCCATCGACCGCGGCCCCCCAAAGCCCCACCAGGAAAAAACACCGCCTTGCGCCAGCACTTCAGACTGCACTCCGCCCTCGCGGAGATTCCCGCCGACCAGTGGGACGCCCTGACCGGTGACCAGCCCACCCTCTCCCACGCCTACCTGTCCACGCTGGAAAGCTCGGGCTGCGTGTCGCCCCGCAGCGGCTGGACACCCCGCCACGCGGCGCTGTGGGAGGGCGATCAACTGCTCGCCGCCCTGCCCGCCTATCTGAAGAGCCACTCCTACGGAGAGTACGTGTTCGACTGGGCCTGGGCCGAGGCCTACCACCGCCACGGGCTCGAGTATTACCCCAAGTGGCTGTCGGCCATTCCCTTCACACCCGTGCCGGGCGCCCGCATCCTCGGCCGGGATGCCATGGCACGGCACAGCCTGGTGGGTCACCTGCTTGAAACCGTGCGGGAGTCGGGCGCCTCCTCCCTGCACATCCTCTTCCCCACCGACGAGGAGGCCACCTGGCTGGCCGACGCCGGCCTGGAGATCCGCCACGGCGTGCAGTTCCACTGGCAGAACGCCGGCTACCGGGATTTCGAGGACTTCCTGGGCCGCCTGGCCCAGCCCAAGCGCAAGAAGATCCGCCAGGAACGGCGCAAGGTCGCCGACGCCGGCGTGGTGTTCCGCATCCTCCGCGGCACGGAGATCGGTGCGGAGGAATGGGCCTACTTCCATGCCTGCTACAGCCGCACATACGCAGAGCACCGCTCCACCCCCTATCTGACCCGGCGCTTCTTCGAGGATTTCTGCGTCCTCGCCCCGGAGGCCTGCGTGCTGATGATCGCCGAACGGGCCGGCACACCGGTGGCGGCGAGCTTCTTCCTGTGCGACCGGCACACCCTCTACGGCCGTTACTGGGGCAGCACCGAGTTCATTCCCTGCCTGCACTTCGAGGCCTGCTACTACCAGGCCATCGACTACGCCATCCGCCAGGGCCTGCAGCGCTTCGAGGGCGGCGCCCAGGGCGAGCACAAGCTGTCCCGCGGCCTGGAGCCCGTGCGCACCGTGTCGGCCCACTGGATCGCCGACCCGCGCTTCCGCGACGCGGTGGCCCGCTTCCTGGCCCAGGAGCGGGGCGGCATGGAGGCCTACCTGGACGAACTGTCCGAGCGCCTGCCCTTCCGCCCCACCCCCGATCCGGCCTGACGCTCAGGACACCTCGACCCTGGTTGCCGGCCGCCCTGCCGGACGGCGGGCCCTGCGCAACCTGAGCGCGGCATCGAGGCAGCGCTCCACGTCCGCCCCCAGGGTCAGGCTGCCCTCGCGGGCATAGTCCTGATGCTGGCGCTCGATGTTCTTCAGCGCATAGATGTAGTTCACCATCAGCCCGCAGGACTGGCGCAGTCCGCGGGCCGACACATCGCCCAGCCAGTTGATGCGCCCCAGGCTGGCGCCATTGGAAAAATGGAAGCGCCCGACGGGATCGAGAGGGTGCTTGCCGCTTTTCTCGCGGGCCAGGTAGTAGGCGCACTCCCCTTCCAGCCAGGCCTTCAGGGCGGGCTGGGCGGCCGTGCCCCCCAGCTCCGCGGAAAGACAGTGCTGGATGGCCGCCATGCCGCTCTTGCCGGTGCCCTCCAGCAGCGCCTGCACCTCGGCAGGGATGCGCGCCAGGTAGGCCGCCTCGGCCAGCTGCCTGTCCAGCCAGCGGCTGAAGCCCGGGATCGGCGACAGGGTCGCAAAGTTGCGCAGGCGCGGATACTCGGACAACAACTGCTGCACCACCCGCTTGATCAGGAACTCGCCCATGCTCACCCCGCGCAGGCCGGCCTGAGCGTTGGAGATGGAATAGAAGATCGCCGTGGTGGCAGACTCGGGATCGAGGGTCGGCTGGGACTCGTCGAGCAGGGTCTGCACCTTGTCGGCGATGTCCCGGACCAGCGCCACCTCCACGAAGATCAGCGGCTCGGCCGGCATGCGGCCATGGAAGAAGGCATAGCAACGCCGGTCCGAATCCAGCCGGTTGCGCAGGTCGCTCCAGGACTTGATCTCGTGCACGGCCTCGTAGCGGATCAGCTTCTCGAGCAGGGACGCGGGCGACTCCCAGCCGATCCGGCGCAACTCGAGGAAGCCCGCATCGAACCACAGGGTGAGCAGACGCAGCAGGTCCTGCTCGAGGGCAGGACAGGCATCCGCCCCCAGGCGGTAGAGATCGGCCCGCATGTCCACCAGGGCGTGCACCCCGTCGGGCAGCAGGTTGAACTGGCGCAGGATGCGCAGCCGCGGCGATTCGAGGCTGTCCGCCAGGCGGCCTTCGGCGCGCACCCTGTCCCCATCGTCACGGGCCGCCAGGTAGGCATCGATCGCCTTGCGGACCTCCGCCTTGCCCGGCCCGAAACCCGCTTCCAGCCGCCCCAGGAAGACCCGGCGATCGGCATCACCGGCCCCCTGGTAGAAGGCCAGCAACTGGCCGACCCGCTCGCGGGCCCGCGCCTCGCCATCGTATTCACCAGCCGCCGCCTGCAGCAGTTCATCGACGCGGCGCCAAGTGCGGGCCGGCACCGCGGCGGCGGGACTGGACGGCTCCCGGTCCTCATCCCGTCCGCGCACCAGGCGACGCCACAGCCCCGCCATGGAGGCACCCAATCCGCGCGCGCCCTCCACTTTTACATCCTTTCCCATCCCACGCTCCTTGATCGATGACCCTCGCATGAGTGACCCCTGCCGCTGCCGGTTGTTCCCGGCGCGGGCTGGCGCCCCGCGAAACACCTCGTCTCACGCGGTGCGTCCCGTCACTGTAGCGGAAGCCGCCCACCCTTCCGGTGTGACTTCCGCCACGGATCATTCATCAGGGAGTGGCGGCTCCGCTCGCTCCCTGCCCAGGGAAGACGTTTTCAGTGCGGCCTCCCGCCAGTCACGGGGAGCGCAGCCGAAAGCCTGACGGAAACGCCGGGAAAAATGCGCCTGATCCACAAACCCCCAACGGAAGGCGACCTCCCCTATCGCCAGGTGACCGAGCCCTGGCCGCTCGAGATCCCTCCGGCACGCATCGAGGCGCAAACACCAGATGGTTTCGGAAAGAGTCCGGGTCTCCCCCTCGAAGAGGCGATGAAGATGGGACTTCGAAATCCGCAAGGCAGCAGCCATGGCATTGGCATCCAATGCCGGGTCGGCCAGGTTGTCACGGATGTAGGCGTGGATCCGGGCTCGGTGGTAGCGGCCGAGCTGAGTCTGCCCGCCTCTCACCGCCAGTCCTCTGTCGGCAAGCATGGCGCTCAGGGTCTCCAGCATGGCCTGCCGGAGATACCCACCCTGCTCCTCCGGCAGGCCTGGTGTCTCCATCAGCCCCGTTGCAAACGCACGCAGGATGCGACCACCTGGGTGAGAGGCCGGCAAGGTCACCGCTGCCATGCTCCCCAGATCAGACACCGTCCGCTGCGCCAAGGCCTGGGGAAGGATGAAGACCCGCTGCTCGAAAGCCCCGTCAAAGCACAACTCATAAGCACGGGCGTTGGTGAACAGCGCCGTATCGCCCGGCGCCAGGCAAGCGGTCCGGCCATTCTGGGTGATCCGCCCATGCCCCTCGACCTGGAGAGCAATCACGCACATCGGCGGATCACCCGCATTCGCCTGGGCGGATGTACGCAAGACCCGCTGGCCTGTCGCCTGGATAAGGCATACATCCATGCGACCTGCATGCACCTGTTCAAGATGCCCCTCAAACCCGCTCCGCCCTGATCCAAGAGATGACACCTCGGCCCGGATCAACTGACGGCATACCACATCAGCCCAGAAGGCAACCCGGTCCTGCATACGAACGGCGTCGGTACTCAGGACAAAACGGTCGTGCCAGACCTGCAAATCGTTCATTCACGACGCTCCCTGAAGTCTGTGCTGCCATGCGACGCCGGATCAAATTTGGTGAGACGTCCGGACAAACGCACCACTGCGCAGCGCATACCATGCAGATAAGCCGCATGGAAATGCTCCTCGTTCAAGCAGGAAAACCAGGAACAGATCCTGTCTTCCAGACCAATCCCAATGAGCACGGAAAATCATGCAATCCGGATCAAGAAGCCTCTCACTCCATCGAAAGCGCGAGCAGCAGCTTGAGCAAGTCCGCCTGACGGTGGGTCGCAGTCTTCTCAAAAATGCGGCGGAGATGGGTATTCACGGTATTGACGCTGATACCAAGGCGGCCCGCCATGGACTCGGACGAGCCACCGCGCACGACCTCGAGGGCCAGGCCGGCCTCCGCCGGCGTCAGCCCGTAAAGCCGGATGAGGCGCTCTGCCGGGATGGACGCAGCCTCTTCCAGGTCATACAGGAAGACCACACCTGCGCGACGTGGCCCGAGCCCCAGAAGCTTACTGGCGTCACACAAGGGCGCCGCATGCACCACGCACACGGCAGCCCCTGTGCCGTCGGTGAGTTGCATGCTCCTCAGATCTTCGGCACCAGGTCGGAGGACATTCTGGATCACCGCCTGGAACTCCCGAGCCTGCCGAGCAAAAACGGGCTGGAGCGTCAGCACGGAACCGCGCTCGCCAGGCACCCCGTTCAGCACCACGTGAGACGCTCGGCAAAAGAGCCGCCGCGCCGCATGGTTGCTGAACTGTATGCAGCCCTCCATATCGAGCAGCACCACGCCGACAGCAAGACGCTCCAGCGCCGCAGTACTCGCCGCAACCCGGAAGCTCAAGTCACGGAGATGGAACATCAGGCTCAAAGCCCTCGCCAAATGGACCACCAGACGCCGCACCCGATCGAGGTCGGCCTCCCCGAAGTCAGGATCGGACGGTCCCCGGTAGATCGACAGGGCAACCGGCGGCAGGAACATGTCCCGCCCATCGAAAATGATCCCGGCACACACCTGGAGGATGCCAGTGGGTCTCCACAACTCCTGATAGAACCGACTCTGAAGCAACCGGGAGCGAGGTACCAATTGATCGCCGGTCATGACCTTCCCGCTGACCAGCCACCCTTTCCCGACCATGGCATCCATCAGGATGTCCTCATGCATCCCCTGGGCTGCCCAGTACTCCATCCTGTCCTGCGGCATGTTGAAGGCGTAACTAAAACCGCCCTGATCAACCGAATGCAAGGGAGTGAACAGCAGGGCCCTGGGCGATCCACAGCCGATCGCAATGCGCCTGACCACTTCCGGCCAACGTGCGGGCTCCTGCGCTGCCGCATAGATCTCGCCAACGATTTCGTCGTAGTCCTCGAAGTTCATTCCCGGCAACTCGGTGATGATCGCTCGCGCCAGCTATGTGGAATGGCCTGCAAACCCAGCTGGGTCATACCTCCATGACCTCACCATTTCTGGTGACGACAACGATGTCATCGTACTTCCAGAATCCCTTCACCCACCTTGCATTCAACAACAAGCCACACATTGCCCCAGGGAGACCCACATGAAACCCGTACGCCCCCACCTGCCCCACGCCCTCCTCATCGGCTCCGCACTCAGTCTCGCCCTCGCCGCCTGCGGCGGAGGTGGTGGCGGGAGTGGTAACAGCACGACAAGCACACCGCTGGTCCTCAGCGGGAACGCCAGCAATGGCGCGGCCCTTTCCGGTGCAGCCGTGGACGCCAAGTGCGCCACCGGCAGCGGGTCTGCCACCACAGATGCCAGCGGGCACTACCGCATCAGCATCGACGGCGGCACCCTGCCCTGCGTGCTGCGCACCCCCAATGGCAGCACAGTCCTCCATTCGGTAGTTGAAGCAGGGGGCAGCCAGAGCCTCACAGCCAATCTCACGCCCCTTTCCGAGGCCCTGGTGGCCAGCCTGGCCAGCGCGCCACCCGCCGACCTGTACGCAAACTTCGATAGCACCGCCCAGGGCCGGATCAGCGCAGCCAGCATCGGCAACGCACGCGCCAACCTCACCGCGGCCCTGGCCGGCATCACAGACATCAGCCCCCTCGACCCGCTCAAGGACGACCTGAACGCCGCCCCCGCCACCACCAATGCCGCCCTGGGCAAGCTGGCCACAGCGCTCACCGACGCCCGCCTGTCCCAGGCCGACCTGGACGCCGCCCTGGCCGCGGCCGGTGGCGTCACCGCCCCGGTCAAGACTATCCTGCAGGCCGCTTCGGCCACCTGCAGCGGCCTGCGCACCGGCAGCTACCGGCTGATCGCCCCCTTCGTCGGCACCGGCGGCACCGAACGCATCACCATCGACGCAAAGAACCTCAGCGTAAGCTACGCGGACGCCAACACCGACACCCTGATCGACCAGGGCGGCTGCCAGTTTTCCACCCCCGACAACGATCAGTTCTACGTCTCGGCCTCGGGGGTCACCCTCCTCCGCTACTCGGCCGGCAGCGGAAAGACAGGTATCGCCCTGATCATCCCCGAACAGACACTCCCGCTCTTTGTCTTTGCTGGCACCTGGAACGAGATCGGCTTTGGTCGCGACTCCAGCAACACCCCCCTGGAAGGCTGGTCCGCCCAATCGATTCTCGACTCGGCCGGTAATTTCACCGGCAACCTGGATTGTGGCAGTGAGCTCGGCGTCACCTGCACCAACGACACCCTGCCCACGCAGCTCAAGACGAACAACGACGGCGGCTTCGACACCACCTATCAGGGCAGCGCCGTCCGCATGTTTGCCTTCCGCACCGCCAGTGGCGGCACGATGATGGTCACCACCTCACCGGACGGTTCCGCGCTCTCCATCCTGGCCAAAGTTGGCAGCCTGGCCCTTCCCGCGGTCGGCTCGGTGACCCGCTACTGGAACATGTCCTTCAACAGCACGGGCTATCAAGGCAATTTCATCAGCGAGACCACCACGGTCACCGCCAGCAACGCCGCGGCAAACACCTATACCCGCAGCCACGCCAGCGACGGCCACCAGGAAACCCTCACCATCAACCAGCCCAAGGACGGCATGCGCTACCGGCCCGCGGCGACCGCCACCAACGGCAGCGGCGGTACGGTCAATGTCTCGGCCGCAGTGCTGATGCGTGCAAGCGACACCGGGCTCAGCGTGGCCCGCAATGTCACCAGCGGCCAGAACTTCTTTGCAATGAGCATCGACCGGCCGTGAGCCGCCCAGCCGTCATCCCGCAGTGCGCCCTTACTTTTAAGAGGCAATGACCATGACCTTAAGCACCCTTGCCCGAGGCAGCACACTCGCCGTGCTCCTGAGCTGCGGCCCCAGCCTCAGCCAGGCGGCCACCCTGCTTCACTATTACGATTTCAATACCGACCTCAACCCCGGCGCCCCCCTTGTCGACCTGGCAGGCAGCGCCAACGGCACCCTCCAGGGCGGAGCCCAGACCCAGAACGGCGTGCTCTCCCTGAATGGCCAGGATGCCTACGTGCAGTTTGCGGGCATGATCATCCCCGCCACCGGGAGCTACTCGGTCACCTTCAACCTCGCACGCAACAGCGAGCAGAGCGGCAGCTTTGTGGAATGGCTTTCCCAGGGCCAATCCGGCGGCCCTGGCTTCTACATCGGAACGAGCCCAAGCGGGGGGATCCGTGTGGGAGACAACTGGACGCCAGGGGCCAGCCCAACACCCGCCGGTGTGCTCGCCCATTACGCTCTGGTCGTGGATGCCAGCAGCAATCTGAGCACGCTGTACATCGACGGTATCAATGTGGCGAACGTGGCCATCGCGATCGGCACGGGGAGCGGTGGCAGCCCGACTCGGCTGGGCCGGCAATTCGATCCGGCAGACGAGTTCTTCAACGGGAGCATGGATGAATTGCGGATCTTCGATGGCGCCCTCGACGACAGCGCAGTCGCCGCACTGGCAAACCCGCCACCAACCAGGGTTCCGGAACCCGCTGGCCTGGCGCTCCTGAGCATCGCCCTCGCCACGATGCTGCCTCATCTGACCGCCCGCCGTCGAAACTAGCCCTGCATCCAGTACGCCCTGCGCTCCGACTCGCACCGGAGCGCAAATCGTGCATCCCGACCAGCCCATCGCCACCATGCGCAAGA
Organism: Zoogloea sp.; assembly: GCA_009026175.1. Classification (GTDB taxonomy): domain Bacteria; phylum Pseudomonadota; class Gammaproteobacteria; order Burkholderiales; family Rhodocyclaceae; genus Zoogloea. The sequence goes on from WBTZ01000037.1 coordinate 13,570, forward strand.
CCAGCCTGCTCGCCCTGAGCGCCTTACCCCTCGCCTGCCTGGCCCAGAGCATCGAGCGCCCCTCGCCTCGCCCGGGGGACGAATGCAGCTATGACATTCTCGACAACCTGCGGAGCAAGGAGAAGATCGCCGAACGGCGCATCGTGGTGACATCGGTTGCGCCCGGACGCATCACGACGCGCGTGACACACCGGGTTCTGGTCACCCGCGACACCGGGGATCTGACGGATGGGCAGGTGGTGTACGACGACGACCTGAACGTTATCGAGCGGGACGGCATCAAATTCGCGCAGCCCTACCCGAGACGCATCTACCCTTTGCAACCCGGACTACGCCGGGTGGGCCAGGAGATCAAACTTACCGGACAGACGGGCACATCAAGAACAGAGTCACTCGACGTCAGGGTCGGCGCCTGGGAGACGCGCGCCGTCCCGGCAGGCAGCTTCGACGTCCTGACCGTTCAATGGAAGGGCTGGTACAACGGGCGCTCCCCCCTTTATCGCTGGAGCGGCAGGATGCAGAGAGACATCACCTTCTCACCCTTGACCTGGTGCGAGATATCAAGCACTGAGCAGGTCTATGCCCCAAACTCCAGTCCATGGACCCACCGCGACTTGGTGCTGACTGGATTGAAACAAAGCAAGGCCGAAGCCGCCCCACCCAACGAAGCGCCATCACCCAATCGGTGAGTACTCACCCCCGCCGCGGCGCCTCCTCCCGGATCGGCAGGCTGACCAGGCCGGCGACCGCGGCCAGCACGATGTCGGCGTACCACATCCAGTCGTAGTTGCCGAAGGCCACCAGGGCCAGCCCGCCCAGCCAGGCGCCGAAGAAGGCGCCGGTCTGGTGGGACAGCAAGGTCAGCCCGAACAGGGTGGCCAGGTAGCGCAGGCCGAACAGCTTGCCGACCAGGCCGGCGGTGGGCGGCACGGTGGCCAGCCAGGTGAGGCCCAGCCCGACGGCGAAGGCGTAGAAGGTCAGGTCGGTCTTGGGGGCCACCAGGTAGATGCCCACCAGCACCGCCCGCGATCCGTACATGATGGCCAATAGCCACTTCATGCGGTAATGCTGCCCCAGCGCGCCCACCCCGAGGCTGCCGGCGATGTTGGCGAGCCCGATCAGGCCGAGGGACACCGCCGAGACGCTGGCCGGCAGTCCGCACAGGTCCACGGCTCCGGGCAGATGGGTGACCAGGAAGGCGATATGAAAGCCGCAGGTGAAGAAGCCTGCATGCAGGCACCAGTAGCTGCGATCACGCAGGGCGATCCGCAACTGCGCCTTCAGCCCCATGTCCGCAGCCGCCGAGGGCGGATGCTCGACCTTGTGGCGCAGCGGCCAGGACAGCGGCAGCGTGGCCAGGGCGCAGGCTGCCAGGCCATACAGGGCCGTCACCCAGCCCAGGCTGCCGATCATGAACTGGGCCAGGGGGGCAAACAGAAACTGTCCGAAGGAGCCGCCTGCATTGAGGAAGCCGGAGGCGAAGGCCCGCTTCCGGGCCGGCACCCGCTGCGCCATGGCCCCCAGCAGGATCGAAAAGCTCCCCGCCCCGGCGCCCGCTGCGACGAGGAAGCCGAGGGTCAGGATGAGGCCGAACTGGCTGTCCACCAGCGGCGTCAGGACCAGGCCGAGCACCAGCATGATGGCCCCGGTGAACAGGGACCCTGCCGGACCATAGCGGTCGGCCACGGCACCGAAGACCGGCTGGGCAGCGCCCCACACGAACTGCCCGATGGCCATCGCCAGGCTGATGCTGGCAATGCCCAGCCCGGTCGCCGTGTTGAGGGGCGACAGGAACAGGCCGAGGGACTGACGGATCCCCATGGTGATCATCAGCACCGTGGAGGCGATGAGGACGAGGGGCCAGTAGGCGACCTGCGGGGCGTCCGCGCCAACTGCCGGCCGGGGCGGGTTCGGGCTCATGGGCTATCCAGCCTGGATACAGGCTTTGCTTGAGAAGCCCGGCAGGATCCCCGGAACCGGCGCCGGGGTCAATCAGGATTTGCAGGTACGCAGGGTTGCCAGGGCGGAGGGGAAATCATAGGCGCCCACCTCCCGCTCAAAACGGCTCCAGTCCGGCCCCAGGGCTGACTTGAGCAGGTCGGCGCTCTCGCGCACGGCCCGCACCACCGCCACGTTGTCTTCCGCCAGCAAGGCCTCCAGGCGTTTCAGGCTGTCCGCCAGGAGCGCCGGGTCGGCGTCGGCGGCAGCGGCGCCCGTCGGCGCGGTGGCCGCAACGGGCTCCCGCGGGAGCGAATCGATGGCTGTCACGGCCGCGGCCTGGGCCTCCTCGAGGCGCTCGAGGAATGCCTCGACATCCTCCTGCCGCGCCCCCTCGCGGAGCGCCGCCTCAAGCCGGGTGGCCAACTCCTGCACCCCCGGGATGCCGATCATCCCCGACACCCCCTTGAGGGAATGAGCCTGCCTCTGCGCATCGTCGGGCCGCCCCTCGGCGAGCGACATGCGGATCCGCTCCACGTCCCGCCCATGGCTGTCCGCGTACTTGTGCAGCAGGCGCAGGTAATTGGGGATCCGCCCCCGCAGGTTCTTGAGGCCATAGGCCACGTCCAGCCCGGGGACGCCATCCAGCATGCCGCGGATGTCCGTCGGTTCGTCCTCGGCGAGAGGGTTCAAGGCAAGCCCCGGCGGCAACCACTGGACCAGTTTCGCGTAGAGCATGGCCGGATCCACCGGCTTGGGCAGGTGATCGTTCATCCCGGCATCCAGGCAGCGCTGGCGGTCCTCGCCAAAGGCGTTGGCGGTCATCGCCAGGATGGGCACCTTGTCCAGGCCGGCCAGACGGATCGCCCGGGTGGCCTCGAGCCCGTCCATCACCGGCATCTGGATGTCCATCAGGATCAGGGCGTAGTCACCGCCGATCGCCAGATCCACGGCCCGTGCGCCATCGGCGGCCAGTTCCACCTCGAGGCCGACAGCCTCCAGCAGGGACATCGCCACCTCCTGGTTGATCGGGCTGTCCTCCACCAGCAGGACGCGGGTCCCCCGATGCTCGCGGGCCAGGGTGCGCTCGGCAGGCAACTCACCGGCGGAAGCCCGGCCGCCGGCAGCAGCGTCCGGCCCGGGCCCGGGCGCGACGCTCAATGCATCCTGGAGGCTGGACAGGGTCACCGGCCGCGCCAGGGTTTCGGGCCCGTGCCGCAGCGCGCCGGCGGACTCCACCTCCCGCCCCGCGCTGGTCTCGCCGAGGGTCAGCAGGATGCAGCGGGGGGGCGTGGTGAGGCCCTGGGCGGCAATCTGCGCCGCAGTCTCGTAACCGTCCTGGCCCGGCAGGTCTGCATCCAGCAGCACCACCTGGAAAGGGTCGGGCTCCTGGTCTGCAGCGGCCACCAGGGCCAGCGCTGCCGCCCCCGACTCGCAGGTGACGACCCGCGCACCGAGGGTCATCGCCATGGACGCCAGCACGGTTCTCGACTCCGGCAGGTCGTCCACCACCAGCACCCGCAGGGCCGGCACCGGAGAGGCCGCCGGCAGGCTGCGCGGCGAGCACCGGAAGGGCAGGCTGAGCCAGAAACAGCTGCCCCGCCCCAGTTCGCTGTCGACGCCGGCATGGCCTTTCATCATGCGCGCCAGATGTCCGGTGATCGCCAGGCCAAGCCCGGTTCCGCCGAAGCGCCGGGTGGTCGAGCCATCCGCCTGCTCGAAGGGCTGGAAGAGGCGGGCCTGCTGCTCTTCATCGATGCCGATGCCCGTGTCGCTGACCTCCAGGCGGACCCGGACCTCGCCATCCTCCTCGTGCTCAACCCGGCAACGCAGCAGGATCAGGCCCTGCTCGGTGAACTTGACCGCATTGCCCAGGTAATTGACCAGCATCTGGCCCAGCCGGATCGCATCGCCCTTCAGCAGGGTCGGCGCGCTGCCCATGTCGACCACCAGATCGAGCCCCTTCTGGTGGGCCTTGTCGGCCACCAGCGCGCAGGCCTTGCGCACCACCTCTTCCAGGTTGAACTCCGACTCCTCGAGCGACAGCTTGCCGGCTTCGATCTTGGACAGGTCCAGGATGTCGTTGATGATGGACAGCAGGTGCTCGGCCGCGTCGCCGATCTTCTCCAGCCGGGCCTGCACATCGGCGCCCTGCAGGCTGCGCCGCAGCAGGTGGGTCAGGCCGATGATCGCGTTCATGGGCGTGCGGATCTCATGGCTCATGTTGGCCAGGAAAGCGCTCTTGGCCCGGTTGGCGCTGTCCGAGGCCTCGCGGGCCGACTCCAGCTCGGCCGTGCGCAGGGACAGGGCCCGGTTGGCCTCCTCCAGCTGCCCCGTCCTCTCGGCCACCAGCTGCTCCAGATGCTCCCGGTACTCCCTCAGCTCGGCATCGGCGGCCTTGCGCTCGGTGATGTCTTCCTGGATGCCGATGAAGTGGGAGACATGCCCGTCGGGCTGCACGACGGGAGAGATCCGGGCATATTCCACGCGGATGTTTCCGTCCCGCCGGCGATTGATGAACTCGCCCTCCCAGGGCTGGCCCCGGGTCAGGGCTGCCCACAGGCTCCGGTAGGTCTCTGGTGGCGTCTTGCCAGACTTCAGGAAGCCGGTGCGGCGCCCGAGGATCTCCTCCAGGGGATAACCGGAACCTTTGACGAAGGCCTCATTGACGTACTCGATGGTGCCCTCCGGATCGGTCACGATGACCGCCGACGGGCTCTGCTCCACGGCCAGCGACAGCTTCAGCAACTGCTCGGCCGACTGGCGCCGCTCGGTGATGTCACGCCACACCCCGGCCAGATAGCAGCGTCCGTGCAGTTCGATGGCGCGGTAACTCAGCTCCATGTCCCGGACGCTGCCGTCGGCGCAGCGATGGCGGTTCTCGAAGGTGATGGCGCGGGCCTCCGACACGATGCTGGCCAGCCGCGCGCGGACCGCTTCCGGGCTCAGGTCGGCCTGGATGTCCGTGACCCTGAGCGCGGCAAAGGCCTCGCGGGAATAGCCCAGCCGGCTGCAGGCCGCGTCATTGAACTCGACGAAGCGCAGGGTCTCCATGTCGAGCAGCACGATGCCATCGACCGCCTGATTGACGATCGCACTGAAGATCTCCTCACGCTCCCGCAGGGCCTGTTCATCGCGGCGTTGCACCGTGATGTCACGGGAGATGCAGAACAGGCCGGCGACCTCGCCGCCCGGCCCTTTCAGGGGACCCCGGGTACACAGGAAGCTGCGCCCCTCGGCCGCCAGGCTGTCCTCCACGCGGGTGATGGCGCCGGCCCCCTGCATCACGGTCAGGTCCTCGCCGCGCCGGCGCTCCGCCTCGTCGGGCGCCAGCAGCATCGCGTCATCACGCCCGAGGATCTCTTCTCTGGGCTTGCCGATCAGCCGGGCCGCCTCGCCATTGACGAAGATGTAGCGCCCCTGACCATCCTTGGCGAAGATCGCGTCAGCAGACCCCTCGGTGATCGCATCCAGTAGTTGCAGCGTACGCAGGCGCTCGGCCTGGGACTCCTCCCGCTGCCGGGTCAGCCTGAGCTCCCGGCGCTGCTGCAGCAGCAGCGCGGCCACGGCGGTCGCGGCAAGGGCAGACCCGACCGCCAGCAGGATCCACCACAACTGGTGGCTGGATGCCTCCCGGATCTCATCCTGGTCCATCTTGACCACCAGCAGCCAGTCGGTGCCGGGCACCCGCCGCCCCACACCAACGACCGGCACCCCGCGGTAATCGAGGGCCTCGATCACCCGGCCACGCGGATCGGCCTCGCTCAGGAGCTTCGCGCCCAGCAGATTGGCCTGGTCCGCCGGAATGCGCCGGGTGAGCGCCGGCGCGGCATCGTGACGGAGCGGGGTCAGGAACAGCAGATCCTGCCCATCCCGGCGCACCAGCAGGGTCTCGGCGCTGCGACTGGGCGCCGGCCAGCCCTGCAGGTAGGCATACAGGTACGCGTTGGGGTCCACCTGCAGGATGACCGCCAGCGGCACCCCGCCTTCCCGGACACTCAGGGGCGCGACGAAGTCCAGCATCGGCGGCGCGTCGGGTTGCTCGCCAAACCGGTAGAAATCACTCTCCACGACCGTCTGCTCACGTAAGGCCCGGGCCACCTGCCTGCCCAGCCTTGGGGACGCCTGCAGCAGTTCGGAGGTCGCAAGGACCACCTCGCCATGCTCGTCGAGCAAACCCAGACGCACATAACCGTAGGCGCGCCGAACCGCCTCGAGGCGCTCCAGCAACTCGGTCTTGGCCTTGGGGTCGGCCTGGCGGGCCCACCGGTCATACAGGCGGGCAAGCCCGGGGTCGCCGGCCAGCGAGCGGGCGTCCGCACGTCTCTCTGCCAGCCATGCGGCGATCTGGCCGAGCTTGAGATCGGCAACCGCTTCCAGCCTGAGGGCTTCCTGTCCCGCCCGCTCCCGCATCGAGAGCACGGCACTGCCGTAGCCCACTACGATCACGGCCAGCGCGATCAGGTAGAAGGGCAGCACGCTGCCACGCCAGCCCCTTGCCGACCCCGACAAGAAGCCCGGCATCTTCATTCCCCCACCTCGTCGCCGTACAACTCCGCGATCTCGGCAAAGCGGGGAAACTCCACCTGGAAGGCATCCACCACGTCCGGGTCGAAATGGCTGCCACGGGCATCGCTGATCATCCTCCTGGCCTGCTCCAGGGAAAACGGCTCCTTGTAGGCACGCCGCGAGATCAATGCATCGAACACGTCGGCCAGCGCCATCAGGCGGGCCGACAGGGGAATCCCCTCGCCGGCCAGGCCGTCCGGATAGCCGCTGCCGTCCCAGCGCTCGTGGTGGTGACGGGCAATCTCCTTGGCGAAGGCCAGGAAGGGCACGGGACGCTCCGCGTCCTCCTCCGCATGTTCGATGGCCTCGCTGCCCAGGCGCGCGTGGGTCTGCATGACGGCCCACTCTTCAGGCGTGAGCTTGCCCGGCTTGAGCAGGATGTGATCGGGAATGCCCACCTTGCCGATGTCGTGGAGCGGCGCCGACTTGGCGATCAGGTCGATGGTGTGCGAGGTCAGCTGGCGGGTATAGCGGGGATCCCTGGCCAGCTGGGTCGCCAGCACCGCCACATAGGCCTGGGTCCGGCGCAGGTGGTTACCCGTTTCCGGGTCCCGGATCTCGGCCAGGCGGGCCAGCGCCCGGATGCTGACTTCCTGGATCAGGAGGTTCTCGCCCATGCGCCGGGCGATCTCGGATTCCAGCAGCACGTTCTGGTCGCGCAGGCGGTCGCGGGCCTTCTTCAGTTCAAGCTGATTGTGCACCCGGGCCAGCACGATGGATGGGCGGATCGGCTTGCTGATGTAGTCCACCGCGCCGGCTTCCAGCCCCTTCTCCTCCTCCTGCAGGCCGTCCAGGGCGGTCACGAAGATCACCGGGATGTCCCGGGTCAACGGATCCGCGCGCAAGGCTGCAAAGACCGCATAGCCGTCCATGCCCGGCATCATCACGTCGAGCAGGATCAGGTCGGGAATCGGGCGGGTACGTGCCACCTGCAGCGCGCGTGCGCCGCTCTGGGCGGCCCTCACCCGGTACAGGGGCTGAAGGAGCTCGCCCAGTACCTCGAGATTTTCCGGCACATCGTCGACGATCAGGATCGTCGCGCGGGTGCTTGTGGGGTCGGAGGCGAAGGTGTCTGGAATCACCGTATGGGCAAGCACAGGATGGAAGGGCCGGCGACCGGATCGGCTCCTGCGGCGGCGGACCGCCCGGACCAAGCCAAACCACGGCTGCGTCTCAACTTATCGACGCAGGCCAGCGGGACTTTAGGGCACTGCAGCATGGAATTCAGCGGCGAACGGCCGGACACGCCGTCGGGCCGGCCGCGGCATCCCCCACCCCGGCAGTCCTGGCTGCTCCGGCCGCGCTAAACTCGGCCTCATGCCCGCCAGGATCCGTTCTTCATGAGCACCGCCCTTGCCCGTTTGCTGCCCCGCCTGCTTCCTTTTCTCGCCTGGCGTCGCCAGCTCGACGGCCCGGCCCTGCGCGCCGACCTGCTGGCCGGCTTCACGGTGGCTCTGGTAGCCATCCCGCAGGCGCTGGCCTACGCCCAGCTCGCCGGGCTGCCCCCTTACGTGGGCCTGTACGCGTCCCTGCTGCCGGCCATCGTCGGCGCCCTGTTCGGCTCCTCGGCCCAGCTCAGCACCGGCCCGGTGGCGCTCACCAGCCTGCTGACCGCCACCTCCCTGGCCCCGCTGGCCCTGCCCGGCTCCGAGACCTACCTGCTGCTGGCCGTCCAGCTGGCCATGCTGGCCGGCCTGCTGCAGGTGATCTTCGGCATGCTGCATCTCGCCCACTTCGCCGACCTGCTGTCACATCCGGTCCTGCACGGCTTCATCAATGCCTGCTCCCTGCTCATCTGCGCGGCCCAGCTGCCGACCCTGCTGGGCCTGCGCTCGGCCGGCCAGCGGCCCTTCTTCGAGGCCATCGGCAATCTCGTCGAGGCCCTGCCCGACACCCACCTGCACTCGGCCGCGCTCGGCGCCGCGGCGGTCATCCTGCTGATCCTGATGCGCCGCCTGGCCCCGCGCTGGCCTGGGGTACTGATCGTGGTGGCCGGGCTGAGCGGCATCGCCTGGCTGAGCGGCTTCGAGGCCGACGGCGGACGGGTGGTCGGCCCACTGCCGGAAGAGACGCTGGCCTTCGCCCTGCCCCGGGCCGACTGGGGCCAGATCACCGACCTGCTGCCCTCGGCCTTCGTGCTGGCCCTGGTGAGCTTCCTGGAGGCCATGTCCAGCTGCAAGGTGGCCTCGGCCCGCACCGGGGCGCGCTGGAACGGCAACCAGGAGCTGATCGGGCAAGGGCTGGCCAAGCTCACCGCCTCCGTGTGCCAGGCCTATCCGGTGAGTGGCTCCTTCGGCCGTTCGGCCTTTCTGCTCGCCAGCGGCGCGCGCACCGGGCTGGCCTCGGTGGTCGGCGCGGTGATGGTGCTGACCGCCCTGCTCACCATGCCCGGGCCGATCGCCCACATCCCCCTGCCGGTCCTCGCCGCGGTGATCCTGGTGACCCTCGCCACCCTGCTCTCCCCGGCGCCCCTCAAGGAAGCCTGGCGTACCAGCCGCGACGACGGGCTGGCCGGCACGGTGAGCTTCGTCGCCACCCTGGCCTTCGCCCCGCACATCGAGATCGGCATCCTGGCCGGCCTGATCCTGGCCCTCGCCCTGCTCATCTACCGCAGCATGAAGCCCCGCGTCGCCGTGCTCGGCCGCCACCCGGACGGCACCTGGCGCGATGCGGCCCGCTTCGACCTGCCACCGCCGCACCCGGAGCTGACCATCCTGCGCTTCGACGGCCCGCTGCACTTCGTCAATGCCGCCACTTTCGAGGATGCGGTGCTCGCCTGCCGGCGCGACAACCCGCGCCTCAAGGTGCTGCTGCTGGCCTGTGCCGGCATCAACGACATCGACGCCAGCGGCGTGGACACCCTGCGCCGCATGCAGCGCCAGCTCGCCGAGGCCGGCCAGACCCTGGCCTGCTGCGGGCTCAAGAAGCAGGTGATCGACGTGCTGGAGCGCACCGGCTTGTGGCAGACGCTGGGGCCCTCCGGCGCCTACCGCACCGAAGACCATGCCCTGCAGCACCTGCTGCCCGGCCTGTCGGGCGCGACCGAACCGCCACCGCCACGCCGGGGCTTCGAGTGGTGAGGCAGGCAAAATGTTGACCTGAGTCGTTGTCGGCCCCCTTGCGGAGGCAGATACTTTGCGCCATCTGCACAGCATCCGACGTTCGGTATCCAGAACTCTAACGACAAGGGAGCAAGCATGACACCCACCTCGGTCCGCGACATCCGCAACCTCAGCCTTCTCGGCCAGTCCGGCAGCGGCAAGACCACTCTCCTGGAAAAGCTGCTCGCCACCGCCGGAGCCATCGGCGCCGCCGGCTCGGTCGACAAGGGCGACACGGTCAGCGACTTCGACCCCCAGGAGAAAGCCCTCGGCCACTCCCTCAACGCCACCCTCGCCCACCTGGAATGGGCCGAGCACTGGGTCAACATCCTCGACACGCCGGGCCTGCCCGACTTCCTCGGCCGCGCCCTGGCCACCCTGCCGGCGGTCGAGACCGCGGTGGTGGTGATCAACGCCACGGCCGGCGTCGAGACCCTGACCCGCAAGGTCATGGAACTGTCCGCCGACAAATGCAGGATGCTCGTCGTCAATCGCATCGACTCACCGGGGGTGGATTTCGGCGCCCTGATGGAGCGCATCACCGCCAGCTTCGGCAAGGAATGCCTGCCCATCAACCTGCCCCTGGCCGACGGCGCAGGGGTCATCGACTGCTTCTTCAAGCCCGACTACGCCGCCTCCCCGGCCTTCTCGTCCGTCCGCGAGGCCCACGACCGCATCGTGGACCAGGTTGTCGAGGTGGATGAGGCGCTGATGGCCCTCTATCTTGAGCAAGGCGAATCCCTGCAGCCGGAGCAGCTCCACGACCCCTTCGAGCAGGCCCTGCGGGAAGGCCACCTGATCCCGGTGTGCTTCACCTCGGCCCGCAGCGGCGCCGGCATCTCCGAACTGCTCGACATCCTCGGCCGCCTGCTGCCCGACCCCACCGAGGGCAACCCGCCCCGCTTCCTGAAGGGCGAAGGCCCGGCCGCCGAGCCGATCACCACCACCACCAGCGCCGACCAGCACGTCATCGCCCACGTCTTCCAGGTCAGCAACGACCCCTTCCGCGGCAAGCTGGGCCTGTTCCGCATCCACCAGGGCAGTGTCACGCCCAACACCCAGCTGTTCATCGGTGACGCCCGCAAGCCCTTCAAGGTCGGCCACCTGCTGCGCGTGCAGGGCAAGACCCAGACCGAGATCGACCTCGGCATCCCCGGCGACATCTGCGCCGTGGCGCGGGTGGATGAGATCCACCGGGACGCCGTGCTGCACGACTCCCACGACGAGGACCACTTCCACCTGGCCCCGCCGCGCTACCCGCAGGCGGTGTTCGGCCTGGCCCTGCGCGCCGAGAAGCACGGCGACGAACAGAAGCTCTCCGAAGCCCTCCACCGCCTGCTCGACGAAGACCCCTGCCTGACCGTCGAGCACGACATGCAGGCCAAGGAGACCGTGATCCGCGGCCTGGGCGAGGTGCACCTCAAGTCGGTGCTGGAGACCCTCAAGAGCCGCTGGAACCTGAGCCTGTCCACCAAACCGCCGGCCATCCCCTACCGGGAGACCGTCGCCGGCAGCGCCGAATCCCGCTACCGCCACAAGAAGCAGAGCGGCGGCGCCGGCCAGTTCGGTGAAGTCGCGCTGCGCGTCGAAGCGCTGGAACGGGGCGCCGGGCTGCAACTGGCCGACGAGGTGAAGGGCGGCACCATCCCCTACAACTTCATGCCCGCAGTGGAAAAAGGCGTGCGCCAGGCCATCGCCGAAGGCGTGATGGCCGGCTTCCCGCTGCAGGACCTGAAGGTGACGGTGTTCGACGGCAAGCACCACGCGGTGGACTCCAACGAGATCTCCTTCATCACGGCCGCCCGCCACGCCCTGCAGGAAGCCGTGCAGGCCGCCCGCCCGGTGGTGCTCGAGCCGCTGATCACCCTCACGGTGCGCGTCGCCGACGAGCACTTCGGCGGCATCAGCGCCGAACTGTCGGGCCGCCGCGGCCGCGTCACCGGCACCGACAGCCCGCAACCCGGCTGGACCGAGATCACCAGCCAGGTGCCGATGGCCGAGATGGAAGGCTTCGAATCCCGCCTCAAATCCATCAGCGGCGGCGACGGCAGCTGCAGCATCGCTTTCAGCCACTACGAAGCGGCGCCCGGCGAGGTCCAGCAGCGCCTGGCCCGGGAGCACGCGGGCAAGCGCAGCGGCCAGTAACAGCAAGCCTCAGACCGCCCATCCCGGCCCCGCTGAGGCGGCTGTCCGGGATGGGCATGCTCCAAACCCGGGCCTGGACTTCCGCCCCCCGGCCACACCGGGGAAGCAGGCCGGACTTACGCCTCATGACATAGGGGCGCACCGTGGCGCTCAAGGCCAGGACGCCCTATTCCTTCAGTACCCACCACCGCAACCGCTCCCGGATCCGGAGCGGAACGCCGCGTGTTACGGGTCAGCCGATCAGCCCTTGATGGCCCCAGGTTCCGGACCGCGGAACAATTGGTCTGCACCTTTCTTGAAAATTGGCAGGGAGCAACCGTCCATTTCAAGTCTATAAATACGTTCCTCAGCCCACTTGAGCGCTTTGTCAGGCGCCGCCATCAGGCCATGTCATCCGCCCCTCTACCCGTGCCCCGCTCCTGGAACGCCCCCGCCTCTCCCGACGAGGGTGCAGCACCGGTGAGCGGGCTCGTGACCGGCGCCCACGAGGTGCTCGATGGCCGCTATCCCGAAGCCAGCACGGTCGACGACTTCCGGCGCAATCTGGCGGCGGTGCACGCACGCATCGAGGCCGCCTGCCGCCGCGCCGGGCGCGATCCCACCTCTGTGCGCCTGCTGCCGGTGAGCAAGACCAAGCCCGAGGCCAGCCTGCGCCTCGCCCACGCGGCGGGTTGCCGGATGCTGGGAGAAAACAGGCCGCAGGAGGCCTGCCGCAAATGGGAAGCCATGCAGGACCTGACCGATCTGCGCTGGTCGGTCATCGGCCACCTGCAAACCAACAAGGCCGGGCTGGTGGCGCGCTTCGCCGCCGAGTTCCAGGCACTGGACAGCCTGCGTGTGGCCGAAGCGCTGGATCGCCGCCTGCAGACCGAAGGACGTGCGCTGGACGTGTTCGTGCAGGTCAACACCTCTGGCGAGGCGAGCAAGTACGGCCTGCGCCCCGCGGATGTCCAGGCCTTCATCCATGCACTACCCGCATTCACCGCATTGCGCGTGCGCGGGCTGATGACACTGGCGCTGTTCTCCCACGAGGCCGGGCGGGTGCGCCCGTGCTTCGTGCTGCTGCGCCAACTGCGCGACCGGCTGCGCCAGAGCGCCCCTGCCGGGATAGGGATGGATGAGCTGTCGATGGGCATGTCCGGCGACTTCGAGATCGCCATCGAGGAGGGCGCCACCGTGGTGCGCATCGGGCAAGCCCTCTTCGGCACACGCGCCACGCCGGACGGCCATTACTGGCCGGGCGAGTCCGCGGCCCGCGAATCGACCTGACGAAAAGCACCGTGGCCATGCGCCACCCGGACCTTGAAGCCCCCGGCACGCCGGCCCCGCTACGGCCGGACGAGAGCAAGCACCCATTCACCTACCCACTCGGATCTGAGGAGTTTTCGATGCAAGCTGCAACCTCCCGCCTGATGCGGGCCTATGCCCGCCAACCTGTTTCCTTCATACGCGGAAGCGGTGCGCGGCTGTGGGACGAACACGGTGTGGAATACCTGGATGCCATCGCCGGTGTCGCAGTCACCAGCCTGGGCCACGCCCACCCCGAGATCGCCGCCGTGATCGCCCAGCAGGCCGGACTGCTGCTGCACACCTCGAATGTCTTCCGCATCGACTGGCAGGAACGGCTGGGCGAGCGCCTGTGCGCCCTGACGGGCATGCAGAAGGCCTTCTTCTGCAATTCGGGCGCCGAAGCCAACGAAGCCGCGCTCAAGCTGGCCAGACTGCATGGCCATCGCAGACAGATCGCCGCCCCCAGGATCCTCGTGATGGAGAACGGCTTTCACGGCCGCAGCATCGCCACGCTCTCCGCCTCGGGCAATCCCTCAAAGCAGCAAGGCTTCGAGCCGCTGCTGCCCGGCTTTCACCGGCTGCCCTATGACGACATCGACGCGGTGCGCCAGGCGGCCGCCCAGTCGCCCGACATCGTGGCGGTGCTGGTCGAGCCGGTCCAGGGCGAAGGCGGCATCCGGGTGGCCGGCACCGGCTACCTGCGCGCGCTGCGCGCCCTGTGCGACCAGCACGGCTGGCTGTTGATGCTCGACGAGATCCAGGCCGGCCTGGGCCGCACCGGAGCCTGGTTCGGGCACCGGCACGCGGATATCTCGCCAGACGTGATCACGCTGGCGAAAGCGCTGGGCAACGGCATCCCCATCGGCGCCTGCCTGGCACGCGGGGCAGCCGCTGACCTGTTCTCGCCCGGCCAGCATGGCTCGACCTTCGGCGGCAACCCCCTGGCCTGCCGGGTGGCCTGCTCCGTCCTCGACATCATGGTGCGCGACAAGCTGCCGGAGCGCGCAGCGGCGCTGGGCGGCCGTCTGCTGGCGGGACTGCAGGCGGCGCTCGGGGCTCACCCCCATGTCGTCGCGATCCGCGGGCAGGGCCTGATGGTGGGCATCGAACTGGACAGGCCGTGCAAGGAACTGGTCGGCCGGGCGCTGGCCGAGCAGCGTCTGCTCATCACCGTGACCCGCGACAAGGTCATCCGCCTGCTGCCGCCGCTGGTCTGTGACGAGACTCAGATCGACGACATCGTGGCCCGTATCACCCGCCTGCTTGCATCGGACGGGGTGAAAGCAGCGACCACCGCTGAAATTTCCGAACAAAGGATGCATCCCCATGTATGACCGCTCCCTGACCCTGGCCGACTTCGACCCCGAACTGGCCGCCGCCGTCCAGCGCGAAGAACGCCGCCAGGAAGATCACATCGAACTGATCGCCTCCGAGAACTACGCCAGCCCGCAGGTGATGGCCATCCAGAACTCGGTGTTCACCAACAAGTATGCCGAGGGCTACCCGGGCAAGCGCTACTACAGCGGTTGCGAGCATGTAGACGTGGCCGAGCGCCTCGCCATCGAACGGCTCAAGACGCTGTTCGGCTGCGACTACGCCAACGTCCAGCCCCATGCCGGCGCCCAGGCCAACGCGGCCGTTTTCCTGGCACTGACCCGCCCGGGCGACACCGTGATGGGCATGGACCTGGCCCAGGGCGGCCACCTCACCCACGGCAACCCCTCCAACTTCTCCGGCCGCCACTACCGCATCGTGCCCTACGGGCTCGACCCCGGGACCGGGCTGATCGACTACGACGCGATGGAACGCGTCGCGCTGGAGACCCGCCCGAAAATGCTGATCGGCGGCTTCTCCGCCTACTCGCGCCACATGGACTGGGCGCGGATGCGCGCCATCGCCGACAAGGCCGGAGCCGTCTTCTGGGTGGACATGGCCCACGTGGCCGGCCTGGTCGCGGCGGGAGAGTACCCCGACCCCCTGCCCCACGCCCACGTGGTGACCAGCACCACCCACAAGACCCTGCGCGGCCCGCGCGGCGGCATCATCCTCGCCAAGGGGCAGGACGAAGACTTCTGCAGGAAGCTCGATTCCGCCGTGTTTCCGGGCATCCAGGGGGGGCCGCTGATGCACGTCATCGCCGCCAAGGCCATCGCCTTCAAGGAGGCACTGCGTCCCGAGTTCAAGACCTACCAGCGCCAGGTGGTGAGCAACGCCCGCGCGATGGCCGCGGTGATCCAGCAGCGGGGCTACACGATCGTCTCCGGCGGCACCGACAACCACCTGATGCTGATCGACCTGTCCGCCAGGCCCTACACCGGCAAGGACGCAGACGCCGCCCTGGCCGATGCCTGGATCACGACGAACAAGAACTCGGTGCCCAATGATCCGCGCTCAGCCTTCGTCACCTCCGGCCTGCGCATCGGCACGCCCGCCGTGACCACCCGTGGTTTCGGGGTCGCCGAATGCGAACACGTGGCTGGCTGGCTGTGCGACATCCTGGACGCGCTGGAGACCGGCGGCGATGCATTGACGGCAATGCGCGAGCAGGTGCGGGAACAGGTGGTGGCGCTATGCCGCCGCCACCCTGTTTACCGATAGCGGCCGGGGCCGGCCTCAATCCATCCAGACCAGGCGCAGGCGCAGGCCGCGGCAGGCCCCCATGACAATGGAAAAGGTGATCCCGCCATCCGCCTCCAGGATCGTCTGGCCGGTCTCCAGTTCCTGCCAGGCCCCGTCGTCTCCCAGGCGGAAGCGTGCCTCGTCGATGGGCTCGAAGCCTTCGAACCTGACGTCGAGCCCCAGCGTGTACGGCAGGTGATCCGGAATACCCGTCTGGTGGGCCAGCTTGATCTCCGCCTGGCCGTTCCGGAAAGCCAGCTCCAGCACGCGCAAGGACGGCACGTCGGCCGGGTACAGCAGGGCGGTGGCATTGCTCGTCCCGCGGAACAGCAGCTGCGCCCCCGATTGCAGCGGCCACTCGCTCAAGCCGTCGGGCAGGGGCTGTCGCGCCGCATCGCGATCCGGCCGGACCTCCACGCGGGACCCGGGCAGGCCGGGCCGCTCCCGCATCTCGAGCCGCGACGGCAGGGCCTCCGCCCACTGGTAGCCGAGGTCCAGGGTGGCCTCCAGCTGGTCTGGATTCACGCAGATGACGCGGGCAAGTCTGGTTTCGGTCATGACTTTTCTCCCTTCGGGATGTCGTCGAAGATGGCTGCGGCTATCGCTGCCATGACCCCGCCGGCGAAATAGATCACGCCATCGGCCGTCGCCGACGCGCCCACCATCACGGCCCCCGCCGGAGCCAGGGCCCCACCCTTCTGCGTGACCTCATAGCCGACGGGCAAGCCCAGCTGGGTCAGCTTGCGCACCTGCAACAGCAGGCTGGCGCTATGTTCGAAGTAGTGCTTGTCGGCGTCTTTCCCGGCCAGCTTGCCCGGCCCCGCGGCCAGCGACCAGATATGCCAGATCCCGAACACCACGCCAGAGCCCACGGAGACGAAGGACCAGATCCAGACCTGGAAGTTGGCCGGGGCGTTGATGCTGATGGCAAGGACCAGGGGAATGCCGATGGCCGCAATGGCGCCCACCGCCATCATCAGCGCCGAGTTGTCCTTGGTCAGCCGGTCCCAGACGAGGTCGCTCTTGAACGCCGCCAGGAGACCGGCGTAACCCGTCAGCCCCCAGTCGATGACGAAGGCGAAGCGCCCCAGCCAGGTCAGGCCCTGGGTGAGCTTGCCCCCGCTCTGCTGGCTCAGGTTGACCAGCCTCAATGCGTTCTCCGCGGCGGAGATGGGTCCCCGCAGCAGCCCGTACCACGCCGCGTAGCAGATGTCCCGGACGCCGGCGAGGATCGGATAGACATCGTCGATCTGCTTGCGCATGGCCTTGAGCTCCGCATCGGAGTCAGCCTCCCGCACGGGCGCCCCCTCACCCTCCCGGGCCGACACTCGCAGTGCCCCGGCGTCCCGCTGCAACAGGTGCCGGAGCACCGCGAAGCCGCTCACCAGCTGCTCGGCGCTGCGATCTCCCTCGGCGAGGACCTTCTTACCGGTGAGGGCGTGATAGACCAGCACACCCGGCGCGGTGAACAGCAGACAGGCCAGGTCCAGCACGCTGAGATCGGCACCGGCGATGCCGCGGTACAGGGAATTGACCCAGCCCATGGCCGGGCTCAGGCTCAGCACCGGCGCCTCGAGGAATTCGCGGACCAGCCGGATGATCTCGGCCAGCACTTCGAAGAGCAGCGTCTGCAGGATGTCGGCCACGTCGAAGAGCATCAGCACCAGCGGGCGCAGGACCACCAGCAGGTCGCTGAGGAGCAGCCCGAGGCCATCGGCCAGCGAGGTCTTGCCGTCGAACAGGCGGAGCAGGTCCTGCAGCGGCGCCACCAGCTTGTCGCCTTGGGCAAACTCGCGGGCGTGGCCGAGCAGGGTCTCGAGCCGGTCCTTCAGGCGCTGCGAGAAGCTCTGGTGAAACTTCGCCTCCCCGCCGGGCACCGCGTGATGAAAGCTGAGGGCCTTGCCACCATGGTCCTGCACTCCATGCATGACGGTGATGCCGCCCTGCGGATCGGCCTGGCAGGTCTTGCGCCCGGCCAGCTTGCCGATCGCCTCCTGCATGAGCTGGTCGGCACGCTCACGCGCGGCGCCGATCTTGCTCGACAGCAGGACTGGCAGGGTCTCGCCGACGAGCGCCTCCATGTCGATGAGCGTCCCCCTGATGCAGGCCTTGACCAGGTCCTTGCAGCGCAGCACATCGTCCCAGCCCAGCACTTCGCCGAGGTAGTGCAGGAAGCGCTTGCCGATGTCCACCGCCTTGTTGGCCACCGTGCCGACCCAGTTGAGGAAGCCATCCACGCCCTGGACGATCTGCGAGGCCGCCGCGCTGAGGAATTCATGCACCGCATCGACCGTCTTGACGATCAGGCGCACCCCCTCCTCCACCACGTGCACGACGAACTCCACCACCTTGTGGACGCACTGCTTGAACCAGCTCCAGAAGCGCGCAAAGGTGGATGGCTCGCCGGCGGACGCCGCCACCGGCCGCGCGGCCAGCTCCGCCTGGGTGGGGTGGTGGAAGACCAGGCCCGCCTCCGTGCGCCGGGCCACGATGGCCACCCCGTGCCGCGCCGGAGCGCCGGCCAGCGTGCGGCGCAGGCGCGCCTGGGCCGGGTGGTCGGCACCGTCATGCAAGGCCTTGAGGGCCGCCGTCTGCAGCACTTGGGTCAGGCTGGCGGCGTCTTCGGGCTTGATCGTGTCCGGCAGCACGCCGGCCGCGGTGAGCTGCGCCGGATCGATGCTGAAGCGGCGGTCGAGCCCCGCCAGGCGGCGCAGGGCACCGTCGTGGGGCCGGAAGCAGGCTTCGGGGATGTGCGGCTCGTCCGGCAGGCTGACCAGGATCTCCGGCGCCTCGATGCCCTCCTCGCGGAAGCGGAAGCTGGCGCTGCCTGTCTCGCCGCTGCGGATCAGGAAGGGCCGCTCCGCCGTCAGGCGCCACAGCTTGCCCTGGTATTCGATGGTGGCCGGGCGCCGGCTGCGGATGGCCAGGGCAACGTCGGGCAGCGCCTGACCCAACACCGTGACCGGGCTCAGGCTGATCTGGTGGACCACCGCCGAGGCGGGCTCCGCAGCCGCCTGCGCCGGGATGCAGACCTCCGAGCGGCCCCACACCTCGCCCTCGCCGGCGTGGGCATACATGACCACCGCGGCGTCGTTCAATTCGAACACCGCCGGCGTGCCCGGCGCATGCGCCGGCACCTTGATGGCGCGCGCCTGCTGGCCGGTGGGCGTCCAGCGCAGGGCCGCCGGGCCGGCCTGCAGATCCCACTCGCCGAACCACACCAGGTCGCTGTCGCCCACCGCATACACGCGCAGCGCGCCATCGCCGGCAAAGGAATAAGTGACTTCGGTGACCCGCGCCGGCCCGTCCGCCCTGCCGCTCAACACCTCGACGCGGGCCTGCCCCGGCGACTCGCCGAACTGCACGGCCGTCAGGCCACCCTCCTTGCCGACCAGGAGCAGGCCGGCGCAGGTGCCGGACGGGGCCACCAGCGGCGTCATGGCCGACGCATCGTCCGCCTCGATGCGGGCGGGCAGCGTCAGCCGCTGCGCCGCCTGCAGGTCCACCCGGACCCTCACCGCGTCGACGTCCTCGTCCGGATCGGCATGCAGCCCGGCCGGGAAGAAGGCCAGGCTGTCCCCCTCCAGCCGCGCCAGGTGCAGGGCCCGGGCCTCACCCAGGGCCAGCAGCCGGTCTATGCCCTGCAGCGGCACATCGAACAGCAGCGCCCGGGTGTGCCCATCCCCGTGGTAGAGGTAGCCGCCCAGGCCGCTCCGGCGCTCGCGGTAGGCCCGGGTGGCGCACAGCTCGAGGATGCGGCTGCCGCCGTCCGGCAAGGCCACGAAACCCGAGCAGGCCACCGCAAACTGCGCATCCACATTCCACGGCTGGTGCTCCCGCGAGGCGGGCAGCCGCGCCCATCCGCTGCCAGGGCGGTGCTCCAGCATGACCAGCACGAACTGCTTGTGCACCGTCATCGCGGCAATGGCGAGCAGGATGCGCTGCCCGTCATGCTCTCCGCCGGGCAGCGCCTCGTGCACCACGGCGTCGGCACGCCAGACCGTCGCGTTCCGCAGCTCGGGCAGGGGAAAGACCTCCCGGGTCCATTCGGTGCCGCCCTGCTCGGGCGTCGTCAGGTGCTGCAGCTCCCCGCTGGCGCACACCAGCAGCAGCTCCTGGCCACCGGCGCCGGCAGCCTGCCGGCGCTTGGGCACAAGCGCCAGCGGCGTGCTGGCCTGGCCCAGGTCGAACCTGAGGGTGGAGGGGAAGTAATCGTGGACGGTGGCCGTGGCCGGGACGACGGCGTTGGGCTTGAGGGTGTTGCTGCGCGGCATGTCAGTTCCTTGTGCGGGAGCGGGGATGGGCACATGCCGCCCGGCTATACCGGCCAGCAAAAAATGCCGTTGCGATTATGCCGTAGACATCTACACGCCATGCAACACAAATTTACAATGGCGCACCAACACGGCAAGGCCCACACACACAGCCCCTGCAGCGGCCCTGCGGAGCCCCCCCCCCGGGCCTTGAATGACAAACGCCGTGCAGGCATCCCACTTGTCATGAACGCGGATGTGGCGTCTAATCCGCCCCGCTCAAGCACCTCACATCCGCTTGACGAGAACCCGGGAGCCCACGATCCGATGCGATTCCGCCCGACGCCATCAACAGTGCTTTGCCTGGCCAGCTGCGCGGCCGCCTTGCTCCTGCCCTTCACTGTCGTGGGGCTGCCCGCATCCGCCAGCGCCATTCTTGGCGTCTCGCTGCTCGCCCTGCCCTTCCTGACCTTGAGTGCCGCCACCCTGTTCACCGCGGGTCGGCTCGCCAACTCACTGCTTGTCCTGCTGTCCCTACTCGCTTTCATCCCTTGGCTCGTCAGCGTCGGCGCCACGGCATGGTTTCAGCTCGGCCTGATCGGCGCGGCCTTCCTGGGTGCCCTCATGGGTCTGGCTGCAGCTTTCCTGGCCTGGCTTGTTCACCGCTTCGCACAGCGCCGGCCTGGTACTGAGGCACAGAGTGGGACCTGACATGCGGGGCGACCGGACACTCCCCATACCACCCGGGACACCATCATGAGCATGCTGTGCAAGCTGTATCGAATCACTCCCGACCACATCCCGAAGCTGAAAGACCGCCCGGACGCCCTCGGTGAGCTGCTTGACCTTGCACCGCCTCCTTCTCCGAAGGCCAGCTTCTTGTCCAGGCTTCTTGGGCGGCCAGCGACACAAGCGCCGATGCCAGAGCGGGAGTTTGCGCCCATCGCCGGAAGTGACATTTTCGAACTCGATCAAGCCTGGCACATCCTGCATTTTCTCTTTTCGGGCAGCAACACAGAGGGCAGCTGGCCTTCTGCATTTCTGATGTCTGGTGGAGAGGAAATAGGACCGGATCGGGGCTATGGGCCGGTCCGCCTCCTTGCCCCGGCGCTTTCAAGGGAGATTTCTGCTTTTCTCAATACCCGGTCGTTCGAGGCACTCGATGCCGCTTACGTCGCCAGCGACATTGAGGCTGCCGAGATCTACTGGCAGGCCTCCCCGGAACCCACCGAACGGCAACGACAAGTGGACGAACTGTGGCGTGTCGTCAGCGACCTTCAAGCCTTCTTTGAACGCACCGTGCAAACGGACAGCGCGACGCTCGTCTCCATCTACTGAGGTGACGCCCCCTTTCCGCCAACCAGTCTGCCGCTCACGTCGAAGGTTCTGTGGCAACAAAGGCCCCATGCGCCACACTGCCATCACCCTTATTTTGCTCGCCGCGCTTGCCGGATGTTCTGGGCCAGAGACGGATGCCAGGATGCAGCGCCACTACGAGAACAGGAAGGAGCATTTCCACAATCTTGTCATGGGCCCCCACTGCCAGATCGAGAAAAGCAAGATACTTTGGCGGAATGAAGACACCGAAGACAACGCCCTCTGTCGGGAACTACTGACCAGGGTCGAGGCCGACGGCGTGGCTATCGACCCCGGTTCAGGCGGGATCATGATTATTCCGAGCCAGCGAGGCTATTCCAGCCACCAGAAAGGCTACATCTTCTCTCCAAAGGCGTTGGCGCCGCTGTACCCCTCGCTCGACGAACACCCGCCAGACCTGCAGCCCTATCAGATGGGATTCAAGAGGATCGACGAGAACTGGTACATCACTTACGAATATGTCAATTGACATGCACAGGAGGAAACCCGCTGTGACCATCGACCGCTTTGCACATAAGGCCCACAACTATGAACAGAACCCAGACCGCGTGGACAATGTTGCGAACATTGCCAGGTCTGTTCTGGAGGGCATCGCATTCGACCGGTCAATGCACATCGTCGATTTTGGCTCTGGCACAGGCTTGTTATTGGAAAAGATCGCCCCCTACGTCGGGAAGATCACTGCGGTGGACATTTCCCGATCCATGAATCTGCAGCTACGCGAAAAGAAGGACCGCCTTGCCTGCGACATCGACATATTGGAAGTGGACCTCGAGAAGACAAGCATTCCGCTTCAGGTTGATGGCATCGTGTCGTCCATGACGATGCACCATGTTGCGGATGTCGAGGCCATGTTCGTCAAGTTCTATTCAATGCTCAAGGCCGGGGGCTTCATCGCCATATCGGATCTCGACACGGAGGATGGCAGTTTCCATACCGAGGACACCGGCGTTTTCCATCATGGTTTTGATCGAGGTGCTTTTGCCGAAGCGGCCAGCAAAGCCGGCTTCCAGTGCGCAAAAGTGTCTTCCGCCAGCGTGGTACACAAGCCGCAAGGTGACTACGGGGTGTTCCTGCTCACGGCAACCCGCCCGGCACAGGCGTTCATCGACGCCTGACCGCAAGCACACGCCCTGCAGGGGCGACTTCAGTCGCCTATCGCGCGTTGATCAGGCGCCGGCGGACGGCTGAAGCCGCCCCTGCAGACCCCACCTAGTTCAGATACATCGACAGATCCCGGCGGGCCATCGCCACGGCGCGGAGGTCGGGGCACAGGGGGAACCATTCGAGCAGGCGGCCGCGGGCGCGGTCGCGGGCTTCGGCCTTGTCGCGCAGCACCACCTCCAGCAACTGGCCGAAGGCATCGGACCATTCGTTGCGCTGGGCCAGCAGGGTGGCCAGGCCGAAGCGGGCTTCGAAATCCTTCGCGTCGGCCTCCAGCCGCCCCCGCAGGGCGGCTTCATCCTCCATCCCGCCTTCGCCGGCCAGGTCGAGGCGGGCCTTCAGCCTGAGCCAGTTGTCGTCGCGCTCTCGCGCCGGCACCGACTCCAGGCCGGCCAGGGCTTCATCGGGCAGGCCAGCGTCGATCAGCGCGGCCACCAGGTCCAGCACGATGGCCAGGCGGCCGCCCGACAGCTCGGCCGCCTGGCGCAGCAGTTCAACCCGCTCCAGGGGCTCGGCCCGGCCCGCGGCGGCATGGCGCAGGCGCTCCGCCTCGTCGGGCAGGTGGGCATCCAGGAAGGCCCGCACCTGCCCTTCCGGCAGGGCACCCATGAATTCGTCCACCACCTCGCCGCCGATGAACAACTTCACCGCCGGGATGCTGCGCACCGCGTAGCGGGCGGCCACCGCCTGGGCCTCGTCGGAGTTGATCTTGACCAGCACGAAGCGCCCGCCGTATTCCCGCGCCAGCTGCTCGAGCAGCGGCTTGAGCGTCTTGCAGGGGCCGCACCAGGGCGCCCAGAAATCCACCAGCACGGGCACCCGGCGGGACAGGGCGAGGACCTTGGAATCGAACTCGGACTCGATGATGTCGATGGCGAAATCGTGGCTCATGGCAGGCAAGGAATGAAGTTGATACGGGGAGAATCGGGCTTCCCGCGCCGGGATTCAAGCCCCTCGTGCGCCGCCGCCCTCAGCGCGGCCGGCTGTCCCAGATCTTCTGCAGGCGTTTCACCGACACCGGCATGGGGGTCTTGAGCTCCTGGGCGAACAGGCCGACGCGCAGTTCTTCGAGCATCCAGCGGAAGTCCTCGAGCTGCGGATCGGTGACGCCGGCCTTGGCCTTGGCCAGCCATTCCCGCTCGCAGGGCTGGGCCAGGCTCTTCCACTCGGCCATGAACTGGGCGTCGCGGGCCGTGTTGTTGCGCAGCTTGTCGATGCGCACGGTGGCGCCCTTAAGGTAACGCGGCACCTGGGCGATTCGCTCGTAGGGCAGCGCCACCAGGAAGTTCTTCGGCATCAGCTTGGCGACCTGGGCGGTGATGTCGGCCACCACCTCGGGGAAGGTCTTGAGGCCGGCCAGGCGCTTGGTGAGGGTGGCGTGCTCGACGATCAGCTGGCCGGTCAGGCGCATCAGCTCCTGGGCCACCAGGGTGATCCGCGGCTTGGCCTCCTGGCAGCGCCGGGCGAAGCTGTCCGCATCGGTGGGCAGCGGCTCGAGCAGGCAGCAGCGCTCCAGGGTGGCGGTGACCAGCTGGGCCTTGAGCTCGGCTTCGGTGCCATAGGGGATGAACTGCAGGGCCAGGTCGCGCACGCCCGGGAGCTTTTCGATGGCCTTGACCTGGGCCGACAGCTCCAGGGCGAACAGGCGCGCCAGGCCGCCGCGATGGACCCTGGCGGCCTCCTCGGGGGTGTCGTAGGGACGCAGCGACACGCTGCTGCCGTCATCGTGGAGGGCCGGAAAGCCGACGATCTCGCGCCCGGCCACCTTGATCTCCAGCAGCTCCGGCAGCGGGCCGAAGGTCCACCCGGTGAAGCCCGCCAGGGCCTGCCCGGCGGCCGGGGCGGGGGCCGCGGCGGTGGCCTTGGTGGCCATGGTGACGCT
>WBTZ01000038.1 GCA_009026175.1 Zoogloea sp.
GCCTGCTCCGCCCGTCGCTGCTCCGCGGGCGGGCGCAGCCCCTTCGCCCGTGGCGGTGCCTGCGCCGGCCCCTGCGCCCGCGCCGGGCAATGGCGTCCTCGTGGCCGGCAACACGACCTACCGGGGGGCTTTCGCGATCGTCTCGGAGGCGGGCGAGGTGAGTGGCAGCGGCACCGTCGAGTGGGCCAACGGGGAGCGTTTCCGGGGCACCCTCGTGCAGGGCAGGCGGCAGGGCAAGGGGCGTTTCGAGTGGACCAGCGGGCAGTGGTACGACGGCGACTGGGTCAATGACCGGGCGGTGGGCCAGGGCGTGCTCCAGTTCCCCGGTGGCAACCGCTACGAGGGCGCGGTGCAGGACGGTGAGCCCTCGGGCCGTGGTGTGCTGGTCTTTGCCAGCGGCGATCGTTACACCGGGGAGTTCCTGCGCGGTGCCTTCCATGGCCAGGGCAGTTATGCCTGGAAGAACGGCAATCGCTACGAGGGGGCCTGGGTGATGGGCAAGAAGCATGGCCAGGGGCGCTTCTACTGGCCCAGCGGGGAGGCCTGGGAGGGCGAGTTCCGGGACGATCTGAAGACCGACGCCGGCCACGAGATCACGGCGTCCCGCTGAAGCGGCGGAGCACCGCCGCTTCTCAGCGTGTCAGACCCACTGCCGGCGCCGCTCCATCAGCTTCCAGATCAGCGGGGTGAGGATCAGCTGCATCGCCAGGTCGAGCTTGCCGCCGGGCACCACGATGGTGTTGGCGCGGCTCATGAAGCTGTCGTGGATCATGCGCAGCAGGTAGGGAAAGTCCACGCCGCGGGGGTCGCGGAAGCGGATGATCACCATGGACTCATCGGCGGTGGGGATGTCCCGGGCAATGAAGGGGTTGGAGGTGTCCACCATGGGCACCCGCTGGAAGTTGATGTGGGTGTGGGAGAACTGCGGGACGATGTAATGCACGTAGTCGTGCATGCGCCGCAGGATGGTCTCCTGCACCGCCTCGAGGGAGTAGCCGCGGGTCTTGGTGTCCCGGTGGATCTTCTGGATCCATTCCAGGTTGGTGATCGGGACGACGCCGATCAGCAGGTCGGCGTGGCGACAGGTGTTCACCTTGTCGGTGATCACGGCGCCGTGCAGGCCCTCGTAGAACAGGCAGTCGGTATCCGGGGGGAGTTGTTCCCAGGGGGTGAAGTCGCCCTGGCGCAGGCCCCGGCGGGCGGCCTCCTCGGCGCTGTGCAGGTAGTAGCGGCGCTGCCCGCCACCGGACTCTCCGTAGGTGCGGAACAGCTGTTCCAGCTCCTCGAGCAGGTTGGCTTCCGGGCCGAAGTGGCTGATGCCGCGCTGGCCCTGGCTCTCGGCCTCGATGATGAGGCGGCGGATCTCTTCCCGGGTGTAGCGGTGGAAGCTGTCGCCCTCGATGATGGCGGCATTGACCTTCTCGCGCCAGAAGATGCCTTCAAAGGTGTGTTTCACCGTGGTGGTGCCGGCCCCGGAGGAGCCCGTCACCACGATGATGGGGTGCTTCATGGACATGACTGCTTCCCGAAAGTGAGTAGTTTTGGAACAGGCCACGCCCATGGACTGTTCCAAAAGCACTCGATCACGGGCCGTCAGGCCTGTCTGCAGTCCTTTCTGTGGCAAGAAGCGGGCCGGTTCTGCGCCCGGCCGGGGGCTCCTGCCAGCGGGCCGGGCTCAGGCATGGGCATGCAGCCAGGTCCGCCATTGCTCGAACAGCGCCGGGCTGGCGGCGGCGATCACCGACCGCTTGATGGCCGGCCCGGCGGTGAGCGGGGTGCCGCCGAGGGTGCTGTAGCAGCCGCCGGCTTCCTCGAGGATCAGCCGGCCTGCCGCGTAGTCCCACAGCATCTGCCCGCCATGCAGGTAGACGTCGAGCCGCCCGGCCGCCACGTAGCACCATTCCAGGGCGCTGGAGCCGAAGTTGCGCTGGGAATAGTAGGGTGGGCGCACCGCCAGCTCGTCGCCGAGGTGATGGCTGATGCGCTTGAAGTCCACACCGGCGACGGCGTCCTTCAGGCGCTCGGTGGGCTGGCGCATGGGCAGGGGGACGCCGTTGAGCCAGGCGCCGGCACCGCGTCCGGCATAGAAGGCCTCGTCGGTCACCGGGTTATACACCACGCCGATCTGGGTCTTGTGATTGACCAGGTAGGCCACCGCCACGCCGAAGAAGGGGATGCCGTTGGCAAAGTTGGTGGTGCCGTCGATGGGGTCGATCACCCACAGCCCGCTGACGCCCTCGTGCCACACCCGGCCCTGCTCCTCGGGCGTCATCTCCTCGCCAAGAACCGGTGCCATGATCAGCTGCGGCAGGCATTCCACCAGGGCGGCCTGGGAGGCCAGGTCGGCCTCGGTGAGCACGCTGCCGTCGGCCTTCTGCTCACGCACGGCGCGCAGGTAACGGGGCAGGATGGTCTCGCGGGCCATCTTGCGGACCGTGTCTGCCAGGGTGCGGGCATGTTCGAGGCGCTGGGCGCTGGTCATGGTCTTTGGCGCAAAGGGCGGTGACTGAGGGGTGGTGGCTAAGGGGCGGTGACGAAGGGGCTGCGGCCTGCCGCGCGGCTGGATGGCGGCCTGCGCAGGCGGGTTGTGTTGCGGACCCGTAGAGTCACGCGGTTTTGGCGATAATAGCATGATGACTCCACGCTTCTTCTGCCCCGAGGGGCTTGTCCCCGATAGTGATTTTCTCCTGCCGCAGGCGGTGGCCCACCACGCCGAGCGGGTCCTGCGCCTGTCCGTTGGCGATGAACTCGTCCTGTTCGACGGGCAGGGCGGGGAATGTGCCGGCACCTTGCTGGCAGTGGGGCGCCAGGCCGCAGCGCGGCTCGGGCCACGTCAGCCGGTCGAGCGGGAGTCGCCGCTGCAGGTGAGCCTGGTGCAGGCCCTGGCCAGTGGTGACAAGATGGACTGGGTGGTGCAGAAGGCCGTCGAACTCGGCGCGGTGGCGGTTCAGCCGGTGGCGGCGGAGCGATCGGTGCTCAAGCTGTCCGGCGACCGGGCGGCCAAGCGGGTCGCCCACTGGCAGCAGATCGCGGTGGCCGCCTGCGAGCAGTCGGGGCGCAACCGCGTGCCGCAGATCGGTGATGTCGTGAGCCTAGAGCGTTACCTGGCCCGGCCTGCGGAGGGCGCGCGCTTTGTGCTGGCGCCGGGGGCGGAGGGCGCGCTGGTGCGCAAGGCACGGCCTGCAGGGCCGGTGACCGTGCTGATCGGCCCGGAAGGGGGGTGGTCGCCGGCCGAGCTGGATCTGGCGGCCCGCGCCGGTTGCGAACCGCTGGCCCTCGGTCCCCGGGTGTTGCGTACCGAAACGGCGGGGCTGGCCGTGCTGGCGGCCCTTCAGACCTTGTGGGGCGATTTCCCCGGAGAATGAGCATGTTCGAGTCCGCTGAACTGGGTCACCGCCTGTCCAAGGCCGATTTCGCACTGATCGAGCCGCAACTGCGCACGGCCCTGCTGGAGGCCCAGTTCCGCCTGCTCGAGAGCAAGGCTTTCGCCACGGTGATCCTGATCAACGGCATCGACGGGGCCGGACGGGGCGAGACGGTGAATCTCCTGCACGAGTGGATGGACCCGCGCCACATGGAGGTGCATGCCTTCGACAATCCCTCCGAGGAGGAGCGCGAGCGTCCCTTCATGTGGCGTTTCTGGCGGGCCCTGCCGCCCCGGGGCAAGATCGGCGTGCTGTTCGGCAACTGGTATTCCGAGCCCCTCGGTGAGCGGGCCCAGGGGCGCATCAAGAAGGCCCGCCTGGACCAGCGCCTGTCCGAATTCAACAGGTTCGAGGCCATGCTGGCAGCCGAGGGCGTCCTGCTGGTCAAGTTCTGGTTCCACCTTTCGCGGGCCGGGCAGAAGAAGCGCCTGAAGGCCCTGGAGGCCAACCCGGATACCCGCTGGCGGGTGCGCGAGAGCGACTGGCTGGTCTACAAGGAGTACGAGCACTACCGGGAGGTGGCCGAGCACATGTTGCGGCGAACCAGCACAGGCCTCGCTCCATGGGTCATCGTCGATGGCTCCGACCCCCAGTTCCGGGCGGTCAAGGTGGGGCGCACCCTGCTGGATGGGCTGCAGCGCAAGCTCGAGGCCTGTGCCAAGGGCTTCCGCACCCGCCAGACCGCGCCGCCGCTGGCCCCGCCGGTGGACCAGCGCAACCTGCTCAATGCGCTGGTGCTCCGCCAGCCCATGGAGAAGAAGGAGTACGACAAGCAGCTCGAACGCCTGCAGGGGCGCCTGGCGCTGGCGGTACGCAGCGAGGCCTTCGCCCGGCGCAGCCTGGTGCTGGTCTTCGAGGGGATGGATGCGGCGGGCAAGGGGGGCGCCATCCGGCGCGTCACCCAGGCCCTGGACACCCGCCAGTACCACGTGATCCCGATTGCCGCCCCCTCCGACGAGGAGCGGGCCCAGCCCTACCTGTGGCGCTTCTGGCGGCGGATCCCGAGGGATGGCAAAGTGGCGATCTTTGATCGCTCCTGGTATGGCCGGGTGCTGGTGGAGCGGGTCGAGGGGTTCTGCTCGGAGGCCGACTGGATGCGCGCCTACGCGGAGATCAACGATTTCGAGGACCAGCTGGTGTCCTCGGGGGCGGTCGTGGTCAAGTTCTGGCTGTCGGTGAGCCCGGACGAGCAGCTGAAGCGCTTCCACGACCGGGAGGCGGAGGCCTTCAAGCGTTACAAGATCACCGAAGAGGACTGGCGCAACCGGGAGAAGTGGCCGTTGTACGAACCGGCCGTCTGCGACATGATCGACAGGACAAGCACCGAGAATGCCGGCTGGACGCTGGTTGAGGCCGACAACAAGTACTTTGCCCGGGTCAAGATCCTGAGCACCCTGGTGGACCAGCTCGAGGCGGCGCTGGCGCATTGAACCCCTCTATTGATGCACGTATTGATGCACTTATGGCCCTAGAATGCGCTCTCCTTCTTCATACGCAGATCCCGACCGAACGTGAATCAACCTGACATCCTGCCTGCTGAACAGCTTGCCCAGCGCTTTGTCGCCTGGGTGCGGGCGGCTGCTCCGTATATCCATGCCTTCCGGGGCAAGACCTTTGTGCTTGGTTTCGGCGGTGAAGTGG
This sequence comes from Zoogloea sp., assembly GCA_009026175.1. Classification (GTDB taxonomy): domain Bacteria; phylum Pseudomonadota; class Gammaproteobacteria; order Burkholderiales; family Rhodocyclaceae; genus Zoogloea. The sequence continues at coordinate 5,067 of WBTZ01000038.1, forward strand.
CGGCCGGGCAGCTCGCCCAGGCCCTGGCTTATGACTGCAACCTGCTCGCCGCCCTGGGCGTGCGCCTGGTGCTGGTGCATGGAGCCCGCCCGCAGATCGAGGCCGAGCTGGCCCGCCGCGGTCTGCAGCCGCGCTATCACAAGGGCCTGCGGGTTACCGACGCGGCGGCGCTGGAATGCGTCAAGGCCGCGATGGCGGTCACCCGCATCGAGGTCGAGGCGCAGTTGTCCCAGGGATTGCCGAATACCCCGATGGCGGGCAGCTTCATGCGGGTGACCGGGGGCAACTTCGTCACCGCCAAGCCGGTAGGGGTGGTGGACGGGATCGACTATGGTTTCACCGGCTCGGTGCGCAAGGTGATCGCCGAGGAGATTGCCGCCGACCTGGACCAGCAGAACGTGGTGCTGATGTCCCCCCTCGGTGTCTCGCCGGCCGGCGAGATCTTCAACATGAGCATGGAGGCCGTCGCCGAGGCCGTGGCCATCGCCCTCAAGGCCGAAAAGCTGATCTACCTGTGCGATGCCCCGGGCCTGCTGGACCAGAAGGGGGCGCTCATCGAGGCCATCACCGCCGATGACGCGGAGGCGATGCTGAAGGCCGGCGAAGGGCTCACCGAGGACCTGGACCTGTATCTGCCCTGTGCCATCCGCGCGGTGCGCCAGGGGGTCGGGCGGGCTCATCTCATCGACCGGGACAAGGACGGCGGGCTGCTGCTCGAGTTCTTCACCCCCCAGGGGGTCGGCACGGTGCTGACCCGCGATCCCCTGTTCCGCCTGCGTGAGGCGACCATCGAGGACGTGGGGGCCCTGGGGAGCGTGATCGCCCCGATGGAGGCCGACGGCACCCTGGTGCGGCGTAGCCGCGAGCGCCTGGAGCAGGAGATCGAGCGCTTCACCGTGGTGGAGTACGACGGGGTGCTGGTCGGTTGCGCCGCGCTTTATCCCTTCATCGACGAGCGGGCGGCCGAGATGGCCTGCGTGGCGGTGGTTCCGCAGCATCGCCGTGCCGGCCTTGGGGAGATGCTGCTGCATCGCATCGAGAGCCGTTCCCGGGCGCTGGGGGTCGAGCGCCTCTTCGTGCTGACGACGCGTACTGCAGACTGGTTCCGGGAGCGGGGCTTCCGTGAAGCGCCCCCCGAGGAGCTGCCCCGCCAGAAGCGCGAGATGTACGATGTGAGCCGGCGTTCGAAGGTATTCATGAAGACATTGTGAGAGCCCGTCAGACCATCTCTCCCTCCCGCCTGGCGGTGACGCTGGCCTCCTGCACGGCCGGCGCGCCGGCCTGGGCGGCCCTGCCCGAAAGCATGGCGTCCCCGGAGGTGACGGTGGCCGCCGGGCTGGCGATGATGCTGGGCCTGGCCGGTGGGGGCTACCTGCTGGCCCTGCGCCGCGAACTGGCCAGCCTGCGCAGTCGCGCTCGGGAGGTGTCGCCGCGGCCTGCGGCCGTCGAAGCCGATCCGCCGGAGGATGACCGGACGCACTACTTCCGGCAGGCCGAGGCGGCTGATGGCATCGAGGGCTGGAGTGACCAGGATGGGCGCTTCTTCCACGTGAGCCATGCGGTCGAGCTGATCGCGGGCTACCGTTGCGAGGAGGTGCTGGCCGGTGGCCTGATCGACACCCTCGTGTATGACCGGGACCAGCGTTATTGCCGGGAGCTGGTGCAGCGTGTCATGCAGGGGGGCATGCCGGCCCAGTGCGAGGTCCGGGTCATCACCCGCGCCGGCAACCAGATCTGGATGGCCTGCCGCCTGCTGCCGATCCGCAATGAAGCCGAGCGCCTGCTCGGCCTGCGCCTGTCGATGACGGACATCCAGGCGCGCAAGGAGGCCGAATACAAGCTGCTCGAGACGGTGGCCGCACTGCGCCGGGCCCAGGCCTTGTCCGAGCACTACCTGCGCCGCAGCAACGAGGAGCGTTCCCGCCTGTCGGCCCTGCTGGACGTGGTCCGCATGGGCATCCTGTTCATGGACAACGACCGGCGGGTCGTCTATTGCAATCGGGCCTTCTACGAGATCTGGGGGCTGCCGGCAGGAGAGGCCTTTGTCGGGGTGCGCGACGTGGTGCTGCAGCAGCGGGTCAGCCAGCTGCTGGAGGACCCTGCCGCCTACCTGCAGCACGTGGCCGGCGTCCTGCAGCTGAGCGAGCCCAGCGAGCCGGTCGAGATCCGTTTCAAGGACGGGCGGGTGGTCCGCGAGTTTTCGCGGATCGTGCCGGGCCCCGAGGGGGAAGGTACGATCGGGCGGATCTGGGTCTTCGAGGATGTCACCGAGCAGCTGAGGGTGGCCGACCAGCTGATGCGGCTGGCCGAGCGGGACCCGCTGACCAGCCTCTTCAACCGCCGGCGTTTCCATGAGGAGCTCGAGCGCATGCTGGCGGATGGGCGCCGCCAGGGCGAGTCGGTGGGCCTGCTGGCCATCGACCTGGATGGTTTCAAGCCGGTCAACGACCGTTATGGTCACCAGGCCGGGGACGAGGTGCTGGTGCGCCTGGCCACCGACGTGGGGGCGGTGATCCGGCGCAACGAGATGTTCTTCAGGCTCGGCGGCGACGAGTTCGCCATCCTGGTCCCCTCTGCGGGCGCCCAGGAGCTGGCCGAGCTGGCGCGCCGGGTGGGGGCGACTATCGCCGGCCTGCGCTTTTCGTTTGGCGGAGAGAGCGTGTCGGTGAGCGCCAGCGTCGGCATCGCCCTGGGGCCGCGCCATGAGAACGACAGCGAGCGGCTCATCGGTGCTGCCGACCGGGCCATGTATCTCGCCAAGGCGATGGGCGGGAATTGCTGGGAGTTCGCGCGCGACGCGGGCGGCGCGGAACTGGATCGGACTCCGCCGGCAGGCTAGAATCCTGCCATGTTCCGGGGCGGCGCCGCTGGCCCGGATTCCCAACTTCAGAGGTGATACATGGCACGGATGGTCAATTGCGTGAAGCTCGGTCGTGAGGCCGAAGGTCTGGATTTTCCGCCCCTTCCCGGCGAGCTCGGCAAGAAGGTGTTCGAGAACGTTTCCAAGGAAGGCTGGCAGCAGTGGGTCAAGCACCAGACCATGCTGATCAATGAAAACCGTCTGAACCTGATGGATGCGCGGGCCCGCAAGTATCTGTCCGAGCAGCTGGAGCGCTATTTCTTCGGCGGTGGCGCGGACCAGATTGGCGGTTACGTCCCGCCCCAGTCCTGATCCCGCAGCAGGTTCTGCGTCAGGATGTGGAAGGCTCCGTCTCCGACGGGGCCTTTTTTACGGCTTCCGGCATCGGAATGCCCTGCTCCAGGCTGTACAGCCAGGCCAGCAGTTCGGCGACGGCAACGTAGAGCTCGGGCGGAATGCGGGAGTCCAGGTCAACCTGCATCAGCAGGGCCACCAGCTCGGGTGATTCGTGGACGTACACGCCGGCTTCCCGGGCCCGGGAGATGATCTCCGAGGCGATCAGCCCGCGACCCTTGGCGACCACGGTCGGGGCCGCATTGGCCGCGTTGTAGGCCAGTGCAACCGCCTCGGCCCGCGGTTCGGCGGGGCGCTCAGGGCTGTTCATCGGCTGCTTTCAGCTCTGCCACCAGCCCGGTCAGCGGCACATTGGTGGCAGCAAGTGCGTCTGCCAGGCGCTGCTGTCCGGCTTCGAGGAGGGCGCGGCTGTCGGCTTCACTGGTGATGAGCCGCACGGCGACGCCTGCGGGAGTCAGGTGCAGGCGGGCTTCGATGCCGCCGAGACCCGGCAGGCTCAGGCGCAGGGTTGTGTTCCAGTAGGGGTCAGGCTCGCCATCCTCACCGCCCTCACGCCCTTCCGGGTCTTCGATCTCCCATTCCATCATCTGGCCGGGCCAGATCTGGCCTTGCCAGGCGACCTGGTGGGTGGCGAGGGTGTCGAGTTGCTGGTGAACGAGGGGGACGAGGCGCTCTGCGACCGGCTGCGCGTCGCCCTTGAGCAGCGTCGCGGTGTTCGCAACGGCGGAGGCAGTCTCGGTGGCTTCACCGTGGGCGGCGGCCGATGTGAGGGGCGGCAGGGGGCTGCTGCGGCCGGGCTCGGCCTCCCGTGCGCCCCGGGGGGCCTCCCTGCCCTGGGGTTCGCGGAGCAGGGTGGCGGTATCGATCTGCCCCGCCAGCCAGCGGGCCTGGTGGGATTCATAGAACAGGCCGCTGCCACTCACTGCGCTGCCCAGTCGGCTGGCCAGCTGGTTGATGGCTTCCTGGTTGCCCGGGGCGGCGGCGACCAGGGGCTGCCCTTCGCTCAGGCGCGCAGTGCCTGCCGGCGGCTGGCCGGTCAGCAGAAAGCTGATCAGCTTGCCCGTCTGGCTGAGGGCGGGCTTGTCGTTGGCCGCGGACTGGGGCTGGGCCAGGTTGGCGAAGACGGCTTGCGGCGTGACATGGCTGACGACGAGTTCGAGGGTGTCGCCCGCCTTGACCGATTGGGGCAGGGACAGGACGACTTCACGCCCGTTTACGCGGCCTTGATAGGTGTTGTCCTGATTGGCCTGGTGAAGCGTGGCGGTGATGCGCTCTCCGGGCGTGAAGTCCGGCAGCCGGGAGGCGATGGCCCTGACCCGGTTGAGCGGCGAAACGGTGGGTTCGCCCGAGAAGAAGCTCGCTTCGGTGAGCATCCGCAGGCGGGAGGCGAGGTCGCTGGGGATCATGGCGTTTCGCCCGCCTGCGTGCTGGAGGTTCAGCTGGCGTCGGGGTCGCTGTACGCTGACCGGACGTTGCGCGCACGTGCTCCGCCGGACAGCAGCTGGCGCACGTTGTCCATCCAGGGCTCGGTATGGACACGGACCTCCTTGTCGTCATCGAGGATGCGACGGATCAGCGCCATCTTCTTCTTGCGTTCGTCTTCCGACATCTGCCGCGGCCGGCCGGGGAAGCCCAGGGCTTCTTCGACGCCGAGGCGGTCCCGCAGGGAGGCCACCTGGCGCTCGAGCCGGGTCAGTCTGTCCCAGTCATTGGCGCGCGCAGCGTCCACCATTTCGGTGGAGTAGTTGCTCATCTGTTCCAGAAGGGCGAGGGAGCTCATGCAGTATCTCCGGACTTTCTTAGCGGTGGACCTGGTCGGACGTGCCGATCTCTTCCCAGGCGCCTTTCAAATCATTCAGCAGGCGGGTGACTTCGTCCAGTGCGGGCTGGCTGTTGTGCAGGTTGGCGTACACCAGGCGCTGGTTCATGTAGTCATACAGGGCGCCAAGACGCTCGGCCAGTTCGCCGCCGGCTTCGTAGTCGAGGCTCACCTTGAGGCCATTGGTGATGATTTCGATGGCCTGCGAGATGGCTTTGCCCTTGGTGGGGACGTCCTTGATCTCCAGGGCGCTGCTGGCCTTGCCGATCTGCAGCAGGGCGCCCTCGAAAAGCATCAGGATGAGTTTGTGGGGGTCGGCCGTCGTGACGCCCGTCTCCACGCCGATTTCGGCATACATGGTGGCGGAACGACGACTAGCCAGGCCAAACGACATCATGTTCTCCTGGGGTTAGAGGCTGCTGAGCATGGAGAGCTGCTGGGAAAGATAGCTGCTGGTGGTGCTCATGCTGGCCATTGAGGTGTCCAGGGCCGTGAATTGAGCCCGGTAGTTCTTCTCGATCGCGGTCAGGCGATTGTTGAGCGAATCAATCTGCTTGCTGATGCTCCGGACGCTGGAGTTGAGACCGTCGGTGCGTGCGGAAACCACGCCGCCGGTGTCAAGGAGCTGTGTCGTGGCACTCTTCACGGCGCTGCCATAGACACCGATGGCGTTGGCCACCGCAGAGAAATTCGTGCTCACCGCCTTGTCGAACTTGGTGCTGTCGATCTTGAGGCTGCCGTCCGTCTGGAAGGAGATCCCCATGTCGCCCAGGCTGCGAACCGAACTGCCAGCCAGCTCGGCGGGCAGGTTGCTGAGGGCGGACCGGACCTGGCTCTGGACGTTGCGCAGGGACGCATCGCCGTTCAGGACGGCGCCCTTCTTCGAGCTGGCATCGTAGGCGCTCAGGCTCTTGATCGAGGAGTTCAGGGTGTTGTAGGCGTTGACGAAGGTGTCGAGCTTGGACTTCAGGTCGGCGTTGTCCCGCGAGACGGTCAGCGTGGTCGTGCCGGTCTTGGTGAGTTCGAGTGTCACACCATCGATCGCATTGGTGATCGTGTTGCCGCTGGTGGCGATGGAGATGCCCTGGATCTTGACGCTGGCATCCGTGGCAGCCTGGGTCTGGCTGAATGCGCTGGATACGCCGATGGTGCTGCCAGGATTGTTGGGGTCGATGAAGCTCGCCGTGCCGGACAGGCTGACTGCATTGGCCGTGCCGCCGCTGGTGGCCGTGAGGAGCAGATTCTGTTTGCCGCCCGTGTCGGTGACAATGCTGGCATTGACCCCGGCGCCGGCATTGTTGATGGCGTCGCGCACGGCGGCCAGGGTGTTCTGGCTGCTCTCCAGGGTGATATCGACGGTCTTGCCGCCCTTGGTGATGCTCAGGGTCCGGCTGCTGTCGGAGCCAAAATCAAGCACCTGCGCATCTGCCGCGTAAGTCGGGCCGAGGGCCAGCCGCTGGTTGGTGGCGAGGGCCGTGACTTCCAGCGAGTAGCTGCCGGCAACCGCCGAGTTGCTGGTGGTTGCCGTTCCAATGGTCGAATCGGCAAGGCTTGCCTTGTAGGCGGAAAAAGATGCCGTTGCGCTTTGCCCGATTGCCGGTGTCAGCGCCTTGGCTGCCGCCTGGAGGGACGAAAGATTGCTCTTGATCGTGCCCAGTGCAGAGATCTTGGACTGATAGCTGCTCTGCTGCGACTGGAGCTTGCTAAGTGGCTGCCTTTCAATGGACATCAGGCCGGTGACGATGGACTCAACGTTAAGTCCGGAGCCAATGCCTGCCGAAGAAAGTGTTGCCATGATGTACTCCCGTCTTGCTGTGTCGCTGCTGTTTGGAATTACGGCGGCGGCATCTCAAACTTGAGTGCCTTGCCGGTGTTTCCATCTAATTGCATGGACCATGCCAGTTTGCTGAAGGTTGCCTGACTATCAAAAAAAACCCGCCTTGTCGGCGGGTCTGGCGTTGCCCGTCAAGGCAGGGATGCCCTGGCAGGCAAAAGGGCGCGCGCCTTCAGGCCTGTTGCTTGACCAGTAGCCCCTGGAGCTTGTCCAGCGCCTTGGCAATCTCCAGGACTTCCTGGGAAGGGATCTGGCGGATCACTTTCTTGGATTCCGTGTCGATGACCTTGACGACCGGCACGCCGACATCCTCGTCGATCGAGAACTGCAGGCTGTTGGCGCTTTGCTTGATCACGTCCTGGATCTGCTTGACCGCCTGGGTGAGCTGCTCGCTGCTCGGCTGGACGGCTCCGTTTTGAACGAGGGCCTGCGGGTCCTGGACGGGTGCGGCGGTGTCGGGGGCGGCTTCCGCCTTGCGAGCAGCTGCAGTGCCCTGGCTTGCCGAAGACAGGGTCTGAAGTGCGTATTGGGCGTTGCTCGCGCTGACTGGCTGGATGCTCATGATTGTTTCCCCATTGTGCGAACAGCGTCACCCCGCTTCAGCCGGGTGACGCTGCGGTACTACCGATCCGTGCTTAGCGGAGCAGCGACAGCACGTTGTTGGGCATGCTGTTGGCTTGGGCAACCATCGCGGTGCCGGCCTGCTGCAGGATCTGGGCGCGGGTCATGTTGGCGGTTTCCTTCGCGAAGTCGGCATCCATGATGCGACCGCGGGAGGCGTTGGCGTTTTCGGAGGCGACTTGCAGGGTCTGCACCACCGAGGTGAAGCGGTTCTGCACGGCACCCCAGTTGGCGCGGGCGGTGTTCAGGGCGTTGAGGGCGGTGTCGATGGAGGCGATCGCCGCGCTGGCGTTCGAGACCCCGGCACTGCCGGCGCCGGAGATCGTCGCGCCACTGATCGAGCCGGCGGTGGTGGTGCCGAAGGTGCCGGAGGCCAGGCCCACCTGGCCGCTGGTCACCGAGATCGAGTCGGTGGAGGCGGTGCCGGCGCCGATCTGGAACGAGAAGTCCGAGGTCACGCTCAGCACGTTCTGGCCGTTGAACTGGGTGCCGGAAACGACCCGTGCGATTTCCTGGTTGAGTTGCTGGAATTCGGTGTCGAGGCTGGCGCGGTCGCCGCTGCTATAGACGCCGTTGGCAGCCTGAACGGCCAGTTCGCGCATCCGCTGCAGGTTGTCGGTGATGGCCTGCATCGCGCTTTCAGCGGTCTGCGCCATCGAGATGCCGTCGTTGGCGTTGCGGATGGCAACGTCGAAGCCCTTGGCCTGGGAGTTCATGCGGTCGGCAATTGCCAGACCGGCGGCGTCGTCCTTGGCGCTATTGACGCGAAGGCCCGAGGACAGGCGCTGAACAGACTGCGCGAGGCTGGATTGGGAAGTGCTCAGGTTCCGTTGCGCATTCAGCGACATCGGATTGGTGTTGATTGTGGCAGCCATTTTGGTTCTCCTTCATTCCGTTCAAGATAAGCGTTTCGGCTTAACTTTGGTTCGCCTTGCCCGGTGAGTTAAGGCAACCGCCGTTGATTTCATTTACGGGATGTGCCTTCGGAACTTTAGAAAATTATTGACTTTTTTGCTTTTGTGTGAATTTTCTATTCCGCGGGCGGATTACCGCCTGGCTTTTTATAGCGGCGCGGCAACCCAAAGCTTTAGCCCAAAACATGGCTACCAGCCGAGTTTTTTGGCCGGTAGTCATATGCTCTTGGGTTGGGGGGTGAGTTGCTTTATGGCCCGTAAGCCGCAAACCAGCTGGCAGTGTGGCTTTCCAGGATGTAGCCATCCCGGACCCACTGGCGCAGGGCGAGTCCGGCGCGACGCAGGGCTTCGGGCTCGGCGAGCTGTTCGCGGATGGTGCGGATCCAGGTGTCCGGATCATTGGGCAGCCGGGTGACGGGGGCATCCTTGTAGGGATAGATGTCGGTGCAGATCACCGGCCAGCCCATGGCCCCGTACTCGAGGAGGCGCAGGTTGCTCTTGGCCTCGTTGAAGGCGTGGATTTCCAGGGGGGCGATGGCCAGGTCGAGGTCGAGCCGGGCCAGGGCCTTGGGATAGGCCCGGAAGTCGAGTTCGAAGCCGTGGGCTTCGCGCACGAAGGGCTTCAGGGGGTCGGGGCACATGCCCATGAAGATCCAGTCCACTTCGTCGGCCAGGGCTTCGACCACCGGGTAGATCAGTTCGAGGTCGCCATTGTGCTGCTGGGCGCCGGCCCAGCCGACGCGGGGCTTGCGGCGGGCAAGCCGGCGCACGGGCGCAACCTCGCCCCACAGGGACCATTCGAGGCAGTTGGGCATGAGCCGGATGTCTTCGATCATGTCGGCACACAGGTCGGCCAGCGGCTGGGTGCTCACCACCAGACGATCCATGAAGGAGAGGTTCCGGCGCAGGCGCTGGCGTCCGTCCTTGTAGCCGTTCCGGTACATCGGGTGCTTCCTGGGCAGGTCGGTGACCAGGTCGTCCATGGTCAGCACCCGACGCAGGTCGGGGAAGTGGCGGGCGTAGGTCTCCAGCGCGTCGCTCTGTCCGTCGTCCAGCGGCTGGTGCAGGATCAGGACGTCGGGCTCTGCGCGGGCGATCTCGACCGGTGTCAGGATCCGCATGGTGAAGGCCTTGGGCGGTTCGCTGATCATGGTGTGGGCAAGGCCGGCCTGGCCGATCATGCGAAGCGGTGCCCGCAGGCGATATTCTCCGGCGCCGCCCGGAACCGGTGCGGCAAGGATGCGCGGTCGGTCGTGGAAGTTGATGTCCCAGTCGATCGGCGAGATGTGGTCGGGCTTGTACGGAAGGGCCAGGCTCAGGTTGCGGTTATAGGCCGGGTCATGGGCAAGGCGGGGCATCCAGCGGTCGAGCAGGGTCTCGTTGGCGCGCAGGCCGGCCTGCAGGTCGGCGAGGCGGCCCTCCAGCTTCCTCTGGCGGGCGAGGAAGGAGACCGCGCCGTAGTGGACCAGGGTGCTGTAGGGCGTCCAGACTGTCTTGTAGCCGAGATCGCTGGCCCGCAGACACAGATCCAGGGCGCCGTGCACCAGGGGGAAGCGCTCGGCGTCGAAGCCCTTGAGTTCTTCGAAGACGCTGCGCCGGATCAGCATGGCCGAGCCATTGGCGGCGCTGAGGTTCTGGTCGCACAGGGCGCGCCCCATGTAGCCCGGGTCATCGATCTCGGCATCGTTGTTCCAGGCGCTGCCGGCGGTGCCACGCAGGCCGAGGAGGGTGCCGGTGTCCTGGACCTTGCCGCTGCCGGGAAAGGTGAGGCGCGGGGAGGTGATGCCGATCTCCGGGCGCTGGGCGAGGGCCATCAGGCGGTCGAGCCAGTCTTCCTGGACGATGTGGATGTCGTTGTCCAGAAACAGCAGGTAGTCGCCGGTGGCTGCTGCCGCGCCCTGGTTGGCGCTGGATGACCACTGGAACTCGCCGGGGTTCGGAAGCACCCGGATCGGGTAGCGGCCCGCCTGCTGCGGCAGGGCGGCCAGGTAGCGGATGGTGTCCGGGTCGGTGCTGTCGTTGTCGAGGACGAGGATCTCGCAGTTCGGGTAGCTGGTGCGTTCCTCAAGGCTCTCGATCAGCGGGCGCAGGTACTCCTCGCGGTCGCGGGTGGGGATGATGATGCTGACGCGGGGCGAGTCGGGCCAGATGTACTTCACGCGGCGGGTGCCGAACAGGGCGCCATCGAGGACTTCGGCCGTCAGGCCGTTGCGCGCGAGGTGGTCGGCCAGGGCGGCTTTTTCTGCCTCCGGCTTGAGGCCGCGGCGGGACTCGCGCGGCAGGTGGGCCAGCACCTGGCTGATGTGGCCGATGGCGCCTTCGCCCGCCTGGTCGAGCACGCGCAGGGCGAGGTCGTAGTTCTCGGCGTCGGTCCGGGTGCCGTAACGGCCGCTGGCCAGGAAGGCCTCCTTGGAGACCAGCACGAGGCTGCCGAAATAGGACTGGGCGCGCAGCAGGTCGAGGTTGAAGTCCGGCTTGAACAGCGGCTGGGTGTAGCTGCCGTCGGGCTCACGGGTGTCCTCGTCGGTGTAGATCAGGCTCCAGGCGGGGCGGACGTTGATGTAGTCGGCGATGACCTGCAGGGCATGCGGCTCCAGGGTCAGGCCGGGCGCGATGCGGGCCAGCCAGGTGCCGGGCGAGGCGGCCGCCATCTCGTCGATGACGAAGCCGACGTGGGCCTCGTCACGCAGCGACAGCCACTGCAGGTTGGGGATGTCGGCGACCGCCTCCGGAGTGGGGAGGCTGGTGACGACCGTCAGCAGCCATTCGGGGTAGAGCTGTGGGGAGAGGCTGTCGAGGGTGTCGGCCAGGAGGTTTTCCTCGCCAGCCTCGAGCGCCATCAACAGGTGGATGCCGGGGCGCTGGTTCCACTTGAGCACCATGCGCTCGGCCAGGACTTGGGCGTCGATCTCCTGGACGGTCTGGCGCGAGCGCCAGATTGCGTAGTTCCTGTCGTCGGTGTCGTCCTTGGGCTGGGTCTTCTCGCTGCGGGGGCGACTGTCGGCAATGGCTTGGGTCTTCGTCACCAGGCGCTCGAGTTCTTCCCAGTAGGCCTGCTCGAGGCGCCGGTACTTCTCGGTGAGTCCGGGAAGCAGGGCGCGGGCCTCGGCCAGGGATTGGGCGTCGTCCGAGGCGATCAGCGCGTCGGAGAGGCCCAGGCTGTCGGCGAAGGGTTTGCCCGGATCGGCAAACGGGCTCGGCAGCTGGACCACGGGGCAGCCGCACAGGCGGGCCTCCATCGAGATGGAGGTGTTCTCGAAGCAGTACACATGGGTGCTGCGCCTGAACAGCGCCGCCAGCTCCTCGTGGGAGGCGGGGAAGTTCTTGGTGATGACGGTGCAGCGAGCGGCCAGTTCGGGATGGGCTTGGGCTCCCTCGGTGTAGCGGCCGTAGTAGATGCAGGCGCCCTGGCGTGCCTGGTCGTCGGGATTGTCCAGGTTGTTGAAGATGGACGTGTCCACCGCCGGCATGTGCAGCACGCCTTCATGGTGGGGCAGGGCATCGGCCACCTCCGCGTTGTGCAGCCAGTACAGGTCATCGTCGCCGTAGTTGGGCTTTTCCCCCAGCAGGCCCGGGCGGTTGAGGATGTAGCGGACCACCACGTCGCAGTCGAGGGGGTTGGCGCCGACGATCTCCGGGTAGATGGCGATCGGGTTGAGCTTTGCTTCCGAGTGTTCGGCCCGGATCTCCGGGGTCAGCAGCGGGGCGTTCAGCAGCGGGCTGCGCAGGGGGGTGTGGATGTAGGCTTCGAGGCCGAGCTGGTTGAGGCTGTCGCACAGCTGGTGCATCACCCGGATGCCAGAGGACCTGCGGTCGTAGCCGGGGGCGGCGATGTAGTAGGGGTGGCGCCGCTTGGCATAAAGCCCTGGGGTGTGCCGGACGATGGGCATGGATGAAGCCTCGTTGTCTTCGATGTGGGATGAGGGGGCGGTCGGGGCTAGTCGCCGTCAAGCACGCTCAGGCCGCAGGTCCAGTACTCGGCGGCCTGGCCCAGGTGGGCGCGCCGGTTGAACGTGAGATTGTAGCCGTAGGCTTCGAAGTGATAGCCGATGCCAGGCTGTTCGCTGGCCAGGGCACCCAGCCACAGCAGGGGCGGGTAGGTGTCGGTGCGCAGGAGCAGGCCGGGCGCGCTGATCAGGGCGGCGCAGGTGTCCACGCCGCCGGCCAGCAGGAAGTGCCGGGGAAGGGCGGATACCTGCTCCAGGGCTGCCGGGATCGAATACTCGGACAGGGCCGGGAAATAGATGCCCACCCTTTCTGCCTGGCCCATGGCGTCCACCAGGCCGGCGTGGCGGGAGTCCGGCCGGATGTGGAGGCGGCCGTCGAGCCCTCCGACGTTATGGTTGGTGAAGCGGTAGTCGGGGTGGGCCTCTTCGAAGGCGCGGCCCACGGCGGGCAGGAAGCGCTCGTCCAGGGTGCGGCCCATGTCGTCCACGGCCAGGCGGGGCAGGATGAACGGGATGGCCACGCCGCGGGTGATGGCGGCGGTGGCCGGGTCGGCCTTGAGGCGGGCCAGGATGGCCGCGGCCCGCTCGGCAAAGACGGTAGCGTTCACCGTTTCACCGGCACCAAGATGGCGTTGCAGCCGGGCATGGCTGGCGGCGTAGTCGATGTCCGGCTGCTGGAGGGTGAAGTAGCGGCGGCTGCGCGGATGGGCCGGAGCCTGCGCGGCCGTGGGCAGGCAGCGCCCGAAATCGTCGAAGGGAAGTGCGTCGGAAGCGGCGGCCATTGTTCAGTCGTCCAGCAGAGAGTCGTTGTCTGAGAAGCCCTGGCCCCACGGCAAGGGCAGATGGACGGCGCCCTTGGTCTTTTCCGTGTGGATCCTGATGAACTTGGGGTCTTCGCCAATGAGGCAGTCGGGGCGGTGCGGGCCCAGCCATGGGTTGCGCATGCCGCGGGCGAGGATGTCCTTCAGGGGGGTGTCACGCAGGTTGCCCAGGGAGAAGTCGATGTAGGGGCAGGGGGTGATCTCGGCGGTGGAGGTCACCGTGATGATGCCCTTGACCGTGATGCAGCCCTTGTGGGAGCCGTAGGAGGGCGTCATGTGGGTGAACACCGGGTAATCCTTTTCCAGCTCCCGCACGATGTCCGCGTCTTCCTTGGTGATGACGAATTCCGGGTGCTCGGTGCACGAGCCGGTGGGCTTGGCGTAGGAGACGTAGAGGCCGATGCTCTTCTGCTTGGCAAACTCGCACATGGAGCGGAACTCGTCGGTCTTGCCCCGCCCGCGCACCAGCACGGTGGACAGGATCAGGTTGAGGCCGGCTTCCAGGGAGGCGTCGATGGCGCGCATGACCCGCTTGTAGGAGCCCGGCTTGTTGCGGAAGGCGTCGTGCTCGGCCTCGATCATGCTGTCGAGGGAGATCTGGACCTTCTCGACCCCGATGGACTTGAGGTGTTTGGCCCGTTCCAGGTCGAGGAACCAGCCGTTGGTGTCGGTGATGATGTAGTGGCGCTCCGGGTCGATGGCCGCCACCACGGCATCGAAGTCCTTCATCACCAGCGGTTCGCCGCCGGTGATGACGAAGCGGGCGAGGCCGAGCTCGTCGGCCTCGCGGGACAGGCGGCGGATGTCGTCCAGATCGATCTTGCGGCGCTCGTCCTTGATCTTGAAGACCTTTTCCAGGTGCCGGTCCATGTAGTACTCGGCCGAGCAATGGGTGCACTGGAAGTTGCACAGGTAGCTCTTCTCGAGCCGGATGATGGGGCTGATCTCGCCCCGTTCTTCCATGGCGGCGATGTTGCGGAGCTTTTCAGCGATGTAGGGCTTGCGGGCGGCGAGGTCGTTACGCTTGGCGGATTCGCTCGCGGTAAGGCCGCTGGCTTCGGCTTCGATGATGGTCATGATGTGCCTCGTTGTTCAGAGGCGAGCCAACTGCTGGATGAGCGCGTTGTGCTTGCCGTCGCAGGTGAATAGGAAGTTGGTCGCCACCGTCGCGTCGGTGATTTCGGGGCATTCGCGGATGCCCTCCCGCTCGATGGACCATGCCCGGTAACCGAGATCGCGCATGATCCCGATGACCTCGTTGGGGTGATAACCGAAGTTCGCACTCCATTTGCGGAGCAGCTCCAGGAAGACCACCGGCTGGCATTCCCGGAGGGTCGCCAGGCCGCCCTTGACGACGGACAGCTCGCCGCCCTCCACGTCGCATTTGACCAGGTCGGGGCGCAGTCCGTGCCGGCTGCAGTAGCGGTCGAGGGTGGTGCAACGGATCTCCTCGCGCTGGACGCCGGCAAAGCCGCGGTTGTCGCGGACCGAGGTGGCGCCCGTTTCGGCCGGATGGAAGTAGAGGGTGTCGGTGCCCTCCTGGTCTTGCAGGGCGAGCTGTTCGGTGACCACCGAGTCGATGCCGTTCAGCGCGAGGTTGGCCAGCAGGCGTTCATGGATGCGCGCCGCAGGCTCGAAGGCGTGGATGCGGGCCTGCGGGGCGACCCGGGAAAAGTGCAGGCTGTACCAGCCGATATTGGCGCCCACGTCGAGGATCACCGCGGACTGGCGGGCGGCGGCAAGCAGGGCCTTGCGTTCCATGGGCTCGGCGTCGCCGAAGGCCAGCATGCCGGTGACCAGGGAGTTGGCTTCTTCCGGGTGGAGCACCAGCTCCAGGCCGTGGTCGGCGGTGCGGATGCGCAGGCCGTCGGTACCGATCACGATTTCCTTGATCTGGGTGCCCTGCAAGGCTTCCTGGAATTCGACCAGGGTACGCAGCTGCCCATACACCGCGCCAAGGAAATAGGGCTTGGGCAGGGTACCGGCCTGGTGGGCCTCCCGGAGCTGGACGATGGTGGTCACGGGGTTACGCTCCGGTGGGTTCGTTGCCGGGCAGTGGGGCCGGGCAGGGCGCTGGGGTCGCAGGTCATGGTCGTGAAACGGGGGCTCCGTAAGTGAGGAGGTTCTCGCAATAGCGGCACAAAGCCTGTCGTCTTGAGGGGCAGGGACAAAATGGCCTTGTTGGCTCGGCGCATTGTAGGTTATCGGGTCCCGGTGGTGGTATTCCGGGCCGGGATCGGCGCCCTTGAAGCTGTGGTATTGTTCCGTCGCGTTCTCCGGTCGGCCAGCTCCCTGGTCATTCGCGTCGGTCTGAATTCTTCCATCCCGCCGTCTTCCATGTTCGATCCCTGCCATCCCGTCGTCCGCGAGGACATCGATGCGATCCTTCAGGAGGCGCTTCCCTGGGAGCGCCTGGCCGGCCGCCATGTATATCTGACCGGCGGCAGCGGCATGCTGGGGGGCTACCTGGCCCTCGTCGTCGCTGCGCTGCAGCGCCAGCTTGCCGAGCCGCCGCGGCTGAGCCTGCTGGCCCGCGATTCAGCACGCTTGACGGCACGCCTGGGCAGGGCCCTCGATCCCGACCTGTGCGAAGTGATCGGAGGCACGCTGGAGGCCCCGCCGTCCTCCCGCTTCGGTCCACCCGACGTGGTGATCCACGCGGCCAGCCCCGCCTCGCCGCGCAACTATGCGACGGATCCGGTGGGGGTGATCCGGGCCAATGCCATCGGCACGCTGAACCTGCTCGACCGCTTCGCCCGCGAGCGCTCCGTTTCTTTCCTGATGCTGGGCTCTGCCGTTTACGGCTCGACCGAAAACGAAGGGGCGGTGCATGAGGACAGCTTCGGCGCCGTGCCTACCCTCGACCCCCGCAACTGCTACATCGAGAGCAAGCGCATGGCCGAGACCCTGCTGGCCAGCTGGCGGGCCCAGCATGGCCTGGAGTTCGGGATCGGGCGGATCTTCCACACCTTTGGGCCGGGCCTGAACCTGGACGATGGCCGGATCTTCTCGGACGTGCTGCGCGCGGCCCGGGACGGGCAGCCGATCGTGTTGACCAGCGACGGCAGCGCCCTGCGCGCCTTCTGCTACCTGGCCGATACGGTCTCCGGCCTGTTCCACATCCTCCTCAAGGGGGATGGCGCGAGCGCCTACAACGTCGGCAACGCGGGCAACGAGATGTCGGTGCGCCGCTTCGCCGAACTGGCAAGCCAGCTGCGTGTGCCGGCCCTGCCGCTGCGCTTCGGCGAGGCCGACCCGAAGGCCTACCTGGCCGCCAAGACCTCCCGCGGGCTGCCCGATACGCGACGCCTCGAGGCGCTCGGCTGGTGTCCCCGGCGCGGGGTTGCCGAGGCGCTTGCCCGCACCGACCTGAGCTTGCGCCCTTGAAATCCGTGGTAGCGGGCGCCCTTTCTTTCATCCCGGGGGCTCTGGCAGACGGCTTGCCGGGCCATCCGCCTGCTTCTCCACCTCACGTCATTGATTGATGCCATGCGTCCAACTGTAGACATCGCCATCACCACCTATAACCAGGCAGGGCTGGTTGCCAAGACCATCGAGTCCGCCATGGCGCAAAGCTATGGGGACCTGGCCATCTCGATCTACGATGACTGTTCGAGCGATGAGACCGAATCGGTGTGCCGTGCGTATGCCGCCCGGGACACGCGGATCACCTATCACCGGGCGGAGCAGAATCTGGGCATCCTCGGCAACTTCCAGAAGGCGATCGAGAATTCCCGGAACCCTTACCTGACGATCCTGCATGGCGACGACATCCTCTACCCGGAGTTCATCCGCGAGACCGTCGAGCTGGGCCTGGAGAAGCACCCGAAGGCGACCTTCGCCTACAGCCTCCACGAGCGGCTGGTGGATGACCGGCCCACGGGGGACATGTTCCAGTTCGTTC
The DNA here is from genome assembly GCA_009026175.1 of Zoogloea sp. Lineage (GTDB taxonomy): Bacteria > Pseudomonadota > Gammaproteobacteria > Burkholderiales > Rhodocyclaceae > Zoogloea. Next base: position 22,141 of record WBTZ01000038.1, read on the forward strand.
CCGCCCTGGACACCGGCGAGCATGACGTGCTCAAGTACCTGTGCCTGACCAACTGGATCATCACCTCCTTTGCCGTCATGCGCCGCGAGAGTCTGGCCCGGATCGGGGAGCTGGTCCGCTACCGGAACAAGGGAACGCACGGCTTCATCGACCACTACCTGTTCTCGTCCCTGGCGGCCATCGGCACCGCCTACGTGGTGAACCAGCGCCTGGGGGGCTACCGGATCCACGAGGCCACCTCCACCGCCGGCCTGGCGGGCGCCTTGCGTTACAAGGAGTGCGCCATCCACAGCTACGACGTGATCTACCAGGACGTCGGCATGTTCGAGGACAAGTACCGCTACATCGCCAAGGCCAACCAGATCGGGCGCCTGCTGACCTCCCGCGGCATTGTCGCGACGCTGGGCGACATGATGGGCTCCATGGAGATCCATGACCTGATGGCGACGTTCTCGCTGGACCTTTCCATCGCCCTCATCGAGGCGCTGGAGCGGATGGTCTTCGATGCCCACGAGGAGCCGGCGCGCAGCTTCCGCCTCGAGAGCCCCAGCAACATCTTTGCCCTGTCGGAATACGTCCTCAAGTCCACGAAAAAGGCGTGAGGCCGGCATGACGGGGAGGTGAAGGGGCGCCCGGCCCCCCGGGGCTCAGCGGCGGTGGGCGGTGTTGGGGGCCCGGCGCAGGAAGAGTGTGTCGCTCAGCACGAAGGCGTGATCGTAGTCACCGCTGGCCAGCAACTCGTCGCCCGCCCGCTGGGGCCCGTCACCGAAGCTCCAGATGTAGTCGTCGAGCATCAGCCAGCCATGGTCGGCCAGGTAGGGCGTCCAGTTGGCGATGTCGGCGCAGACATGGTCGTAGCGATGGTTGCCGTCGATATGGAGCAACGCGATCTGACCGCGGATCGGCACCGGGTCCAGCCCCTCTGCGTGATATCGACCGGCCTCGGCGGCCTTGGCATAGGTGCCGATGGCTCTCTCCGAGGGCGCGCGGATGTAGCTTGCGCCTGGCGACGAGGCGGCGGTGGCCATGAAGTTGCGGAAGATCTTCTCGCAGTCGAGAGAGCGGGGCTCGTCATGGAGGATCTTGGCCGCGGGGCCCTGGTCGGTCAGGTCATCCAGGTTCCAGGGGTCTACGCAGAGCGTCGAGCCGATGCGGTAATGGTTGGCCAGCCAGGACAGGGCCAGGGCCGACCGGCCGAACAGCGAACCGATCTCGACGACGTCGCCCACCGGGGCGATGCGCGCGATCGTGCACAGGCCGCTCAGCTTGTCCTCGTCGGTTTCGCCGGGGGTCTGCAGAAAGCGGCGGTGAAGGCCGGCCAGCTGGCTGGTGGTCAGCGCCGCGGCAAGGCCGCGTGGCGGTGTCGGAAGCGCCCTGGCGAGGGCCTCGGTGGTCTGCTTCTCCGCCCACTCGAGGCTGGGGGAGAAGGCTTCCCAGTGGCTGTCGAAGGGGTGCGGGGCACACAGGAAGAAGGCCTTGCCCGGCTGTTCCCGCAGCTTGTTCAGATGCCACCACACGCCATGGTGGGGCGCATGGACATGGGTGATCCCCAGCTCGGCCAGGCTGTCGAAAAAGACGGTGTCGAAGCGCTCGTCGGTGATGAAGGGCAGATGGATGTGGCGATCCTCGTCCGGCGAGGCCACGCCGCCCTGGGTGGAGTCGGCGCCGATGATCTCGAACCCCAGGGACCGGGCCACCCGCATGAAGGGGGGGGCGGAGTCGATGCTGGAGGGGAATACCAGAAGTCGTTGAGTGCTCATGATTCGGGCCTGGTCTTGAGGGCCAGCCAGATGTCCTTCATGAAGAATGAGGAGGCATCGATCCGGCTCAGCAGCTTGCGCTCCAGCAGCAGCGCGTTGAGCCTGGGCAGGTTGTAATAGGGGATCACGGGGGCCAGGTGATGCTCCGCGTGAAAGTTCATGCCGGCGTACAGGAATTCAAGCAAGGCGGGCAGGGGCAGGGTGCGGGAATGCTTCAGCGGGCCTTCCTGCCGTGCGCCCGCCAGCCCGACGTGCTGGGATTGTGCCAGAAGCCGGTTCAGGAACTGGCCTGTGAACGGCAGCAGGAGCCACATCAGGTTGATGTGCCAGGCATGGAATGCCCACCACAGCGCGAGCTGCACCGAGAGGTTGAAGGCCAGCATCAGGATGGCCTCGCGCTGGCAGGCGCCGTCGATGCGGGCGAATCCACCGTCTTTCGGCGTCAGGCCGGCCGCGTTGATGAGTGCGTAGTACAGGCGGCGCACCAGCACCGGCAGGTCGACCGTGAGGTACAGCAGCAGGGCGAGCGGGCGCCAGTCCTGGGTGCTGAGCGCCTCCCCGTCATCCGCCGCGAAGGTGTGGTGGTGATGGTAGTTGTGGGATTTGCGGAAGAAGCCCGGATTGTTCCAGGTCAGGTAGGACGCCATCCGGTAGAGCAGCTTGTTCAGCTGCAGGTTCGAGAAGACCCGGGAATGGTAAAGCTCGTGACCAATGCCCGCGTATCCCCAGAAGCCGTGCCAGATCGCGCACGCATAGAAGCACAGGAAGGCCGCCACAGGCCAGCCATCGAGAAGCATGACGGCGGAGGAGAACAGCGCAGCCTCGCCAAGCACACGGAACAGCAGGTGTCTTGTTGCGATGGCGTCGCTGGGACGGGAGAGCTCGGCCAGCGCGCCCTTGTCGATGATGCTCAGGATATGCATTTCATGCCCCGAAGGTTGCGGGAGTCACTGACTGACAAGCTGGAAGGCGCACAGGCTCCCATGGACGTGGAAGATCCTGTTGGTCGAGGCGCGATCGGCCAGGTAGCGCGTGACATCCGAATGAATGCCGGACGAAAAGTCGTGCCAGACGATGACCCCCCGCTTCATGATCGAGGCCACCTTCTCGGTATCGCTCCTGACGATATCGTAGTGGTGGCCGCCGTCGATGAAGGCGAATTCGATCGGGCCGAAGGTGGCGGCGAAGTCCAGCTGGGTGGAGTCGGCCTTGATCAGGCTGATCCGGCTTCTCTCTGCGGGGGGCAGGTTGTTGAGGTAGATCTCGCCTGACCGATTCTGCAGGTCGCGCAGATAGTCATCGTTGTAGTCGCCGTCGCTCAGGACCTTCCCGGCTTCGGGCGTGTCGATCAGGGTCTGGGTGGTGGGGGGCAGGTCCACCGAATAGATGGTCCTGGCCGCGGAGTTCTTGGCCAGGAGCCGGGTGGTGAAGCCCTGGAAGGTGCCGATCTCCAGGATGCCCTCCGGGCGGAGCAGTTCATCCAGGCACAGCAGGACGATCTGGTCCACCAGGGTGATGCTGCCGATGGTCACCGAAGGGAAGGCGGTGGAGATGTCCCGGCAGAGGTCCTGCGGAGCCCGCAGGTTCAGCAGATCCTTCAGCTTGATCGTATGAATCCCCTGCTCGGGGTAGGCATTCACGAATTCGGGAAAGTTCGGGGTCACGGGAAGCACCTTGTGTTCGAAATGGGGCAACGGAGAGGTCGGCGGAGCGCTCAAGGCTGCCCTGCCGTGGCGCCTCGCGGAACGAAATACATGACGGTCTCGGACCAGCCTTCCGTGTAGTGGCGCAGAAGGACGTCGTAACCGGCGTTGATCGAGAGGATGTAGGCCGGGATTCTCCAGAAATCGGAGGTCGTGTGATAGACGGCAATGGCCAGGATCGCGTCGTCGTTCCGGATGTGCTTCTCGGCCCCGTGCAGTGCCTTCAGCTCCCAGCCCTCGAGGTCCATCTTGATGAGTGACGTGCGCGACGTGATCTCCGCATCGAGGGTGCTCACCTGGATGGTCTCGGTGCCCGAGCCGGACACTGCGCTTGCCGACCCCTGGTCCGCATCGAAGGACAGTTCCCCAGGGCTGTCGGAGAGGCCGAGGGGGACGAACTCGATCGTGTCCCGCCAGGCCTGCAGGCGCGAGCGGGCCCGCGTCATGTTGGCCCGGGAGGGCTCGAACAGGTAGACCTTCGAATACCCGGGATAGCGGCGGATGAACTCCTCCGTGGTGTCTCCATCGTAGCCGCCGCAGTCGACGAAGACGCTGTCGCGCAGGGGGCCCAGGAAGGGCTCGAAGTACTGGTCCCGCAGGCGTACCGAGAACCCGGCCATGTGCGACATGTCGCCGGTCAGCCGGTAGGCCATGACCCGGTTGAATACCGAACGGGATTCCGGGTCCGCCAGCCGGGAGAAGACGTCGAGGTATTTGTCCGGATGGCGCTCGAATTCGGCACGGGCATCGCGGACAAAGTCGGGCAGGGGGAGGAGCGAGGGCTCCGCACGGCAGATGTCGATATAGGACAGGTGCGTGAGGTCGCGACGGGTCTCGATGCGTTTGCGGGCGCTGTTCGGGCTGATCGACATCGCGCAGTTGATGACGCTCGCTCCGCTCGGGATCGCGTCGCTCCTGATGATCGGACAGTCGTTCCAGTGGGTGGCCCTTTCCTCGAAATCGTCCACCACGCCGTCGACCGCCAGCTTGTCCATCAGCGCCCTGGCGTGGGGGTTTCTGCCCATCACGAAGGTCGGGGCGGCGTGGCATGTGACCGCGTCCACCGCCTGGCGGATGGACAGGGGGGGCGCCAGCTGTGCATCCCGGATCAGGGCCTCGTAGTCCAGCATCATCGGGAGGGCGCCGTCAGCCGGCATGAGCTTTCCGCTCGATCAGGCTGACCATGCCGGCCACCGTGCGCAGGGCAGGGTCCGACATGTCCTGGGCGGTGATTTCGATGCTGAACTGATCCTCGATGCGCATGAAGAACTTGATGAGGCCGAGGGAGTCGATGTGACCCGAGTCGAAATAGTTGTAGGTGTCGATGTCACCCTCGGGCAGGGGGCCCTTTTCCCGCAGGAGTTGGAGGATGAAGTCGCGTGCGGCGTGGGTCATGGTGAAGTTCTCCGGAGGGTTTCCTGGCTCAGGCCAGGGCGGCGGACCTCGGCCCAGGCCTGCTGGCGCGCGGCGGTGTCGATGGCTTCCAGGAGGTTGAGCCCCTCCTCGGCGTGGAGGGCGCCGAATACGAAGGGAGAGGGGGCGATGGCCTGGGCCTGGTCCGCGCGGAGCCGGGCTGCGATGTCGCAATAGAGGTTGGCAAATGCCTCGATGAAGCCCGTCGGATGCCCGGGCTTGAAGCGGTTGTAGCGGGGCTGGGAGGCCACGCGCAGGTTGCCGGCCCCCAGGTCCAGCTGCATCCGGCGGCCGTCCGCGAAGCCCAGCTGCAATTGTTCGGGGGTGGTCTGCAGCCACTCGGCGCTGCCTTCGCTGCCGAACAGGCGCACCCGGAGTCCATTGCGGTAGCCCAGCGCGGATTTGCTGTACCAGATGCTGGCGCTGAAGCCGCTCTCGTAGCGGGCGAGGCAGTTGACGTTGTCTATCACCGCCGGGAAGTTGCCGTAGGAGGATTGCTGGGCGGTGACGGCGAGGGGTTTCAGCCCGCCGGTCAGGAAGTCCACCAGGTGATGCACATGGGAGCCCAGGTCCAGCGAGATGGTCGGGACCGTGTAGTCGCTGAGGCGCCAGGGTTGGGGCTGGGGCTTCTCGCCAGAGGCGGTGTGGCGGGCAAAGCCCTCCTGGGGCATTTCCACCTCGACGTGGTGGAGGGTCCCCAGCTCGCCGCGCTGGACCATCTCGCGCAATTCACGAACCATCGGGTAGCCGGAATAGTTGAAGGTGACCGCCAGAAAGCCGTCATGCCGGCTGACTGCCTCGCCGATGCGCCGGCAGTCGGCGCTGGAGGTGGCCAGGGATTTCTCGCAGATCACCGCAAAGCCGGCCTCGATGGCGGCGATCACGATGTCGGTGTGGTCGGGGGTGGGCGTCAGCACCGAGATGGCGTCCAGGCGCCCCCGTTCGCCGTTCAGCATGGCCCGCCAGTCGGGGTAGACACGATTCTCATCCACCTGGTAGGCCCGGCCCGAGGCGCGATTGACCTCCTCCCGGCGGCTGAAGACGCCGGCTTCCAGCTGGAACAGGCTGTCGAGGTGGCTGGACGAGAAATGGGTGTAGCCGACGGCTGACGTGGATCCGCCGCCGATGAAGCCGAGCCTGAGGGGCGGCATGGTGGTGGAGGTCATGAGTCGTGTCCCGGTCGGGAGAGTTGGTGGCGGAGGGCCGGTTTGTCGATCTTCCCCATCTCGTTGCGGGGCAGCCGGTCCATCAGGAAGATGTGGCGGGGCATCTGGGCGTCGTTCAACTGCGAGGCGCAATGGCGGAGCAGGTTGCGCTGGTTGATCGGCTGCCCTGCATCGGCAGGTGCGATGACGAGGCCGACGGTCTCCCCGAGCTGCGGGTCGTCCACCGCAATCGCGGCGGCCTCGGCCACGCCGGGGAAGGCTTCGGCAACTTCTTCGATGTCGCGCGGATAGACGTTGATGCCACCCACGATCACGATGTCCTTGATGCGCCCGAGAAAGTACAGGAAGCCGTCCGCATCCAGGGCGCCCAGGTCGCCGGTCCGGAAGTAGCCCTGCCACAGGGCGGCCGCGGTCGCCTCGGGCTGGCCGAAGTAGCCGTCGAAGGCGAGGGGCGTGCGGCAGATGATCTCGCCCGGCTGGCCGGGGGGCTGCAGCTGGCCGTCCTGGCCGAGGATGGCCACCTCCACGTCCTGGATCGGCGTGCCCACCGACTGCATCTTGTCGGGGTGAGCCCGCACCGAGAGATCGGTGGTCGAGGCCACTTCCGAGGCGCCGTAGATCTCGTGGAATGCGCAGGCGGTCCGGGCGAACAGGGCGGCCTTGGTCTCCGGGGCCAGGGTGGCCGAAGAGGACACCAGGCAGCGCAGGCGTGAGGGGGCCGGCCGTGTGTCGAGCAAGGGGATGATCTGCTTGAGCTGGGACGATACCGCCATGGTGAAGCTCACGCCATGGCGTTCGGCTGTGTCCAGCCAGGCGGTTGGCGTGTAGCGGTCGAGGATGACGCTGGTGCCGCCGGTCAGCAGCGGGATCAGGGTCAGGCGCTGGGCCAGGGAATGGTGCATCGGGGTGGCGGCCAGCACCACGTCGTCCTCGCCAAGGCCGTACAAGGCTATCGCCGAGCGGGCCCGGGCCAGCTTGGTCTCCTGGGACAGCTGGATCGGCTTGGGGGCGCCGGTGGAGCCCGAGGTCAGGAGGATCAGGTAGGGCGCCCGCGGGGGCAGGTCTGGCAGGGCCAGGTCCGGCAGGTCGCGCGCACACAGGTCTCCGAGGGACTGCCAGCCAGGCACGGGGCCGCCGACGGCCAGGCGGAGCCCGGGGAGCTCCTGCACGGCGGCCTGGGCTTCCGGCGTGGCATGCCAGCACACCGCATGCCTGACCCGGGCCGTGTGGAAGGCCTTGCGGATGGCGCCCGCGGTGCTGGACAGGGGCATCGGGACAAGCACGGCACCGACGCCCGCGGCGGCGAGCAGGAGGTGCACGAATTCCAGGCAGTTGGGCAGCAATACCCCCACGTGGTCGCCCGGCTGCACCCCCGCGGCGAGCAGCCCGCGGGCCAGGGCATCCACCTCGCAGGCCAGCGCGGCATAGGACCGGGTGACATCACCGATGATCACTGCAGTCTTGCCGGGGCTCCGCCCGGCGGCCTGCCGGAACCGGGCGTGGATCGGAGAGGCGCTCATGTCCGTGATCGTTCGATGAATTTCAGGAAGCGGTCGCTGGGGAGGGGAAAGCGCTCTCCACTGGCGGATACATAGACCTCTTCCGGGGTTGTGTTGCGGGTGATCAGCGTGCTGGCCCCGATGTAGCAGGCCTCCGCGACCCGCAGGTTGTCGCCGATGGCGGCGTTGATGCCGATGAAGGTGTTGGCCCCGATCGTCGTTTCGCCAGCAATTGCGACGCCCGCGTTGATCCAGCAATTGTCGCCAATGCGGCAGCCATGGCCGATGTTGGTGTTGCTGCAGATGAAGGTGGAGTTGCCGATCGAGGTACCCGGGTGTACCGAGACATGGTCGAGCAGCACGGTGTTCTCGCCCAGCTTCAGGTTGTCATGAATCACCACCGAGGGATGGATGTAGTTGATGAAGCGGTATCCCTTGCCCTTCGCTTCCGCATAGCGGGCGGCGCGGACGCGGTTCATGTCCACGAAACCGACCGCGATGATCATGGGGTAGCGGCCCGGCGGGTAGAGGGATTCGATCTCTTCAAAGGGAACGATCGGCACCCCCTCGTAGGCCGGGTTGGTGATCAGCGCGCGGTCCACCGTGAAGGCGGCCACCTGGTGGGTGGGCCGCATGAAGTGGAAGAGCATGCGGGCAATCTGCCCATTGCCGTAGAGCAGCACTTCGGGGAGAGGGGCGTCCGGTCGGAAACTCATCGTGCGGTGTGGAGGATGTCCAGGATGGAAGCCAGGTCGTTGTCGGTCAGTGCCGGGTGGATGGGCAGGCAGATCACCTGGTCGGCGATCCGGTGGGCATTGCCCAGGCGCTCCGGATTCGCGCTGGGGAGCCCCCGGTACATGGGGAAGGAGCTGATCAGCGGATAGAAATAGCGACGCGCATGAATGTCATTGGCCTTCAGGCGCTCGAACAGGGTGTCCCGGCTGATGGGGTGGTCCGCGGACACCAGCACCGGGCAGTAGGCGTGGTTCCAGCCTGTTTCGGCGGGCGGTTGCAGCAGCGTGAGGGTCGGGATGCCCGCAAGGGCTTCCGCGTAATGCTGGTAGATGGCGGCGCGGGCCTCGAGGGCGGCGTCGATGTGCTTGAGCTGGAGCAGGCCCATGGCGGCCTCCACCTCGTTCATCTTGCCGTTGATGCCGGGGGCGACCACCGTCACCTCGTCGGCGAAGCCGAAGTTCTTGAGGTAGTCGATGCGCTGCTTGATCTTGGCATTGGGGCAGATGATGGCGCCGCCCTCGAAGGTGTTGAAGACCTTGGTGGCGTGGAAGCTGAGGATCGACAGATCGCCGTAGCGCAGGATGCTCTCGCTGTGACGGCGCACGCCAAAGGCGTGGGCGGCGTCGTAGATGAACTTGAGTCCGTAGGTGTCGGCGATCTGCTCGATGCGCTCCATGTCGCAGGGGAAACCGTAGCAATGCACCGGCAGGATGGCGGTGGTGGCGGGCGTGATGGCTTCCTCGATGCGCCGGGGGTCGAGGTTGCAGGTGGCCGGGTCGATGTCCACGAAGACGGGCTTGATGCCGTTCCACAGCAGCGAGTGGGTCGTCGCCGCAAAGGTGTAGGGCGTGGTGATGACCTCGCCGCTGATGCGCAGGGCCTGCAGGGCGGTGACCAGGGCCAGGGTGCCGTTGGCGAAGAGGCTCAGGTGTTCGACGCCGAGGTAGGCGGCCAGCTCGGCTTCCAGCTGCTGGTGGAAGGGGCCGCTGTTGGTCAGGCGCTTCTTGTCCCAGATCGCCTGCAGATAGGGCATGAACTCTTCCAGGGGCGGCAGATGCGGCTCGGTGACGTAGATCGGCGAGGTGGGTTTGCTCACGATGGGTAGGCCCCCGGGAAACGGAAGAGCGGAATGATGGGCGCCGTCGCGTGCTGGGCGGCAGGGCGGGGAAGGGCGTGCGGGGGCCCGCGGCGGTCGAGGCTCATTGGTCGGCCTCGCCTGCGGTGGAGTGGCGGCAGCGATCGATGTCCGGGATGTAGATGCGCTGCTGGGCGATCAGGTTGTCGGGCGCCCGGTCGTGCCAGGCCCAGTCGCCGTTGCGCGGAGCCTCCGCCGAGAAGCGCCGGCCCTCGTCCAGCGGCGAGCTCAGGCGGCAGGCATACAGCAGCGAGATGAAATGGCCGCGGATGTCCCGGTTGGGGTTGGTGATCTCGTGCACGCCGATGGGGGTGTTGCCGGCGCTGACGCTTGCTCCCAGCTCGCCCGCGGCCACGGCGGCAATGCGGCTGGCGGCGCTTTCCTTGAAGCGGATGATGCCGCCCGGGATGTGCCAGCCGGGGCCGTAGAAGCGGTCGTGGCGCCAGGTCAGCAGGGTGCGGCCATCATCGTCCTGGATCAGCAGGTCCACGTTGATCATCGGGGTCAGGCTGCTGGCCAGCAGGAAGACCTCCTCGGGCAGGCCGCGGGTGGCGGAGCCGACCGCGTCGCGGATCGTGGCGACGGCCGCCTGCAGGGCCTCGGGGGAGACGCCGTTCATTGCTCAGCCTCTCCGGGGGGGATGGCGTGCAGGCCGTCGTTGCGCAGCACGGCCACCTGGAAGCGTGTGCCATGGCGCTGCCCGATGATGCGGGCGACTTCGTCCGAATAGCTGGCGGCAAGCACGATCACCGCGTCCACCTCAGCGGCAGCCAGGCGCTCGGGGGCGACGATGGGCAGGTGGCTGGCGGGGGTGAAGCGGCCCTGCTTGAAGGGGGCGGAGTCCAGCACATAGCGGATGCGCGGGGCGATGCCGAGCAGGCTGATCAGGGCCAGGGCCTGGTGGCCGGCCCCCCAGATCGCCACGCGTCCGGCCTCGAAGCGGTCGAGGAAGGCGTCGAAGGAGGCCTTCACGGCGGCCTGGGCATCCTGCAGGGCGGACAGGTCGAGGGGCGCACGCTTGCGCACCGTGGCCGACAGGACGTAGCCATGCCATTCCGAGCGGCACTCGAGGACCTCGAAGCCGTTGCCCTCCAGCAGGTGGGTGAGGCTCTGCCGGGTGAAGTAGTACAGGTGGTCGGGGATGAACTCGGCGAACAGCCGCGTCCGCAGGATCATGTCGAAGTCCGGCACTTCCACCAGGCCGGTGGCGCCGGGCTTGAGGTTGGCGGCGATGCCCCGCAGGGTGAGGTGGGCGGTCGGGATGTGTTCGAGGAAGTTGAGGATCGCGAAGCCGTCGAAGGGGCCGTCGTCGAGGCGGGTCTCCGGACCGTCGATGAAGCCCTGGCTGACCCGCAGCCCGGCCGCCTGGCAGGCATCCACCGCGGCGGCGGCGTGCTCGATGCCGCAGGCATCGGCGCCGGCCTCGCCCAGCAGGGCCAGGTATTCACCGTGGCCGCAGCCCACCTCCAGCACCTTGCGGCCGGCCAGGCCATGATCACCGATCCAGCGCCCGAACTGGTCCAGGCGGAAGGCCCGCATCTCCGGCGAGATCCCGGCGGCGCGGATCACCTCGCGCCAGTAGGGCACCGGCGCGATGGGCAACTGCACCAGGCCGCAGCCGCCGCACTGGCGCAGCGCCAGGTCCACCCCCGCATCGTCGGCCAGGCGTTCGGCGGTGGGCAGCCCCTGGGCGGCGGCCGGCATCTGCCGCTGGATCAGCAGCGGCTCCGGGAGCAGCGGGTGGGCGCAGATGCGGCAGTTGTCGTGCATGCGTGTGTTTCAGGCCGGGCGGGGCGCGTCAAGGGATGCAGGCAGTAGCGGCACCAGCATCTCCGCCTTGAGGGTCTCCAGGGGCAGCAGGGGGCTCATGTCCTCCAGGGGCATCGAGACAATAGAGCCGTCGGCCCGCGGGATGGCCGCGCACTTGGGCTGCAGGCTCTCGTCGGCCACCAGGCGCACGTCGATCAGGCAGGGGCGCGGCAGGGCCTGGGCGCGGGCCAGGGCGCCGGCCAGATCGGCGCAGTCGTCGATGCGCAGGAAGGGCAGGCCGTAGGTGTCGGCGATCTTTTCCAGGTCGGGCATCTGCAGGCCGGAGGCCGGGCCGCTGCCCACGTAGCGCCCTTCGAAGTAGTTGCGCTGGGTGTTGCGGATGGAGGCATAGCCCCCGTTGTTCATGATGAACAGGCAGACCGGCAGCTTGAGGCCGGCCAGGGTCGCCAGCTCCTGCAGGTTGAGCTGCAGGCTGCCGTCGGACTCCACCGCCAGCATCGGCTGGCGCCCATTGCCCAGGCAGGCGCCGATGGCGGCCGGCAGGCCGTAGCCCATGGCGCCCAGGCCAGAGGTGAGGAAGCTGCGCTGGCCGGCTTTGTTGCGGAAGCCGGCGTAGAAGAACTCCACCGCCAGGCCGGAGCTGCCGGTGGCGATCAGAGTGTTCTCAGGGGCCGCGTCGGACAGGGCCTCGACGAAGTGGGCGTGGCCGATGGGGCCCGCGGGCGGGAAGACGCGGCCCTCGTTCTGGGTGTAGCGGGCTTTCCAGCTGCTGCAGCGGGCGCGCCAGTCGGCGGTGTCGCCGGTTTCGGCGCCGTCGAGCAGGGCCTCGATGAAGGCGCCGGCATCCATCGCCAGGGGCTGGTCGATGGCCATCTCGAGCTTGTTGGCCAGCTCGTTGGGGTCCACGTCCACTACAACCTTGCGGGCTGCCCGGGCGAAACCCTTGGGGTTGTATGCGGTGACGATCATGTCGAGGCGGGCGCCGATGGCGATCAGCAGGTCGCAGTTCTGCACCGCGAAGTTGGCCGCACGGGCGGCCACCACGCCGGGCCGGCCGATGTTGAGGGGGTGGTCGTAGGGCAGCAGGTCGAGGGCGTTCCAGGTGAGCACGGCCGGCACCTGCAGGCGGTCCACCAGCTGGCGGAAGGCCCCGGCGGCGCCCGACAGGCGCACCCCGTGGCCGGCCAGGATCAGCGGGCGCCGGGCCTGGGCGAGCAGGGCGCGCACGGCGGCCAGGTCCGGGCTTGCCGCGGCAGCGGCGGCGGGCGGTGTCCAGCCGGGCAAAGTGTCCGGGGCTATGGGGGCGGCCTGCACGTCGAGGGGCACGTCGATCCACACCGGGCCGGGGCGGCCGCTCTTCATCAGGTGCAGGGCCTGCTCCAGGTGGAGGCGCACGCTCTGCGGGTCGTCCAGGGTGACGGCGTACTTGGTGATGGAGCGCACCAGCGGGACGATGTCCACCTCCTGCACGCCGCCCTGGCGGATCGGCCGGCCGTTCAGGCGGTCGGGCCGCTTGGCCTGGCCGGAGAGGACCAGCATGGGCACCGAGTCGATCCAGGCGCCGGCCACCGGAGTGATGGCGTTGGTGGCGCCGGGGCCGGTGGTCACCATGGTCACCCCGAAGCCCGGATTGCCGGCGTTGCCGGTGCGCCCGGCGGCTTCGGCGGCGATGGCGCAGGCCTGCTCGTGGTGGCAGGGCACGGCGGCCAGGCGGGGTTCGCAGGCCACCGCATCGTTGAGGTACATGGCGCCGCCACCGGGCAGCATGAATACGTGCCGGATGCCTTCGTCGGCCAGGCGGCGCAGGATCCAGTCGGCTACGCGGATCGTCATCGGGGCTTACATCCAGTAGGTGAGCCAGGTCTTGCGGCTGGGGTTCTGCGCAATGGCCGGGTCGGTGTAGTAGGAGTCGTGCTTGTCGTGGGTCGAGGAGATCTCCTCGAACACCACGCCGTCGCGGGTCTTGAAGGTGTGCCTGACGCCGCGGGCCACGGTGATCACGTCACCGGCGCGGGCTTCGCGCTGCTCGCCGTCCAGCCACAGGGTGAGCACGCCGTGGAGCACCACGAAGGTCTCTTCCTTTTTCTGGTGGTACTGCTCAGGGTGGGTCTGGCCGGGCAGCATGACCAGCAGCTTCTTGCAGTATTCCCGGTTCACCACGGTGACCATGGTCAGGCCGAAGTCGTTGAAGCGTTCCAGCCCGTAGTGGTGGGAGATCTCCAGGTCGGACTTGCCCGGCACCACCACGTTGCCGGCCTTGAGCAGGCCCTTCACGGCGTTGACGATCTCCAGCACCTGGCCACGCAGCTGGGTTTCTTCCACCTGGGCATGGCGTACCGGCTGGCCGGCGGGGATGGCCTCGGTGGTCACGAAGCGGGCGTACTTGGACCACTCGTTGGCGGTGAGCTGGCCGTCCACCGGCGGGAAGGCGAATTCGATCATGTCATCCGACAGGGGGGTGCCGGCCGGGATGTCGCGGGTGCTGAACACGCCGCGGCGCAGCGACTGCAGGCTGGCCCGCTCGCCGCTGGACGGCTGGTAGCGCTCGCTGCTGCCGCAGATGGCGCGGGCCCGGCGGCAGGCCCCGAGCCAGGCGCGGATCTGCTGCGGGTCGGCCGAGTAGGCGTTGGCGGCGTATTTTTCGGTGGGCAGCACCACGTGCTTCTCGAAGACGCTGGCGCCCTTGGCCAGGGCCAGGCCGACGGCCAGGGTGTTGTCGGGGGATTCGTGGGTGGAGTAGCCGATCCGCACGCCCGGGTAGCGGGCGCGCAGCAGCTCGATCTGGTTGACCTGCAGGGCGTCGTCGGGGGTCGGGTACTCGGCCACGCAGTGCATCAGGGTGAAATCCTTGCCCCGGTGCAGGAAGAAGCTGGTGACGTTGTCGATCTCGTCCAGGGTGGCGCCGGCGGTGGAGGCGATCACCGGCTTGCCGGCCCGGGCGATGCGCTCGAGCAGCGGCCAGTCGGTGAAGGAGCAACTGGCGATCTTGATGGTGTGGATGCCGTGGGCCTCGATGCGCGTCACCGAGTTCTCGTCGAAGGGCGTGCACACGGTGATGAAGCCCTGGGCGTCCATCTCGGCGACAAGGGCGCGGAAGGCCTCGTCGGACAGCCGGGTCTCCTCGAAGCGCTTGACGTACTTGATGTCGTCGCGGCCCCGCACGGAAGCGTGGATGAAGGTGTCCAGGTCGCGGTACTGGAGCTTGAAGGCAAAGTCGAACTCGTCCTCGAAGCCGCGGCAGGCCTCGCGGATCGCCCGGATGGTGGCGATGCCGTGGGGCAGGTCGCCCATGTGGTTGTTGGCCATTTCATAGACCATCAGGGGCTTGGTGCTCATAGCTCGACTCCAATGAAGCTGCGGATGTGCGCGGCGGTGTAGTCCAGCTGGGCCTCGCTGAGGCCCGGCCACACGCCGATCCAGAAGGTGTCCCGCATGATGCGGTCGGCCACCGGCAGTTCGCCGACGACCCGGTAGTTGCGCCCGGCCATCGAGGGCTGGCGGGTCAGGTTGCCGGCGAACAGCAGGCGCGTGCCGATCTTGTGCTGGTCCAGGTATTCGAGGAGGTCCACCCGGTTGACGCCGGCCTCCGGGCGCAGGGTGATCGGGTAGCCGAACCAGGACGGATCGCTGCCCGGGGTGGCCTCGGGCAGCACCAGGAAGTCCCGGGCGTCGTCCAGGGCGGCGGTGAGGTGCGCAAAGTTGCGCTTGCGGGCGGCGATGAAGCCTTCCAGCCGGTCCAGCTGGGCCAGCCCGCAGGCGGCCTGCATGTCGGTGATCTTGAGGTTGTAGCCGATGTGGCTGTAGGTGTACTTGTGGTCGTAGCCGGCCGGCAGGCTGCCCAGCTGCCAGCCGAAACGCTTGCCGCAGGTGTTGTCGCAGCCAGGCTTGCACCAGCAGTCGCGGCCCCAGTCGCGGAAGGACTCGGCGATCTGGCGCAACTGCGGATCACTGGTCAGCACCGCGCCCCCTTCACCCATGGTGATGTGGTGGGCCGGGTAGAAGGACAGGGTGGCCAGGTGGCCGAAGGTGCCGACCTTGCGGCCCTGCCAGGTGCTGCCGAGGGCGTCGCAACAGTCCTCCACCAGCCACAGGTCGTGGGCCTCGGCGAAGGCGCAGACCGCGTCCAGGTCGAAGGGGTTGCCCAGGGTGTGGGCGATCATGATGGCCTTGGTGCGTGGCGACAGGGCGGCCTCCAGCATCGTCACGTCGATGTTGTAGCCGGGCAGGCCAGCGTCCACGAAGACCGGCACGGCGCCGTTCTGGATGATCGGATTGACGGTGGTGGGAAAGCCTGCCGCCACGGTGATGACTTCGTCGCCCGGCCGGATCGCCCGCTCGCCGAGCTTGGGCGAGGTGAGGGTCGAGAAGGCCACCAGGTTGGCCGACGAGCCGGAATTGACGGTGAGGGCGAAGCGCGTGCCGACGAACTCGGCCAGGCGCGCCTCGAAGGCGTCGTTGAAGCGCCCGGTGGTGAGCCAGGCGTCCAGGGCCGCGTCGATCATGGCGTCCTTTTCCGGGTCGCCGACGACCTTGCCGGAGGGGGGCACCGGGTCGGCGCCGGGGCGCCAGG
>WBTZ01000039.1 GCA_009026175.1 Zoogloea sp.
CGCCCGGACAGTTCATTTCGAAGATCATCTTGTTGCCGATCCGGGTGGTCTTGGTGGGCTCGCAGCGGCTGTCGCCCTGCATCACCGGCTTGTCCTGCGCAGCCATCTCGGGGCTGATGCAGATGCGGTGCGTGTTCGGGCTGCCGCCCCCGCCCATGCCCCGGCCCCCCATCGCCTGCTCCATCTGCTTGCGCTGCTCCGGGGGCATGCTGGCCATCCGCTTCTGCATCTCGGCCTGCATCGCCGCCATCTTCGCAGCCATGTCCTGGCCGTCCATCACCTGCTTGTCGACACGGATCTCCCACAGGCCGGGCTTGGTCATCGGCTCGGCCAGGACGGTGCCGGATACGAGGGCAAGGCATGCTGCAGCAAGGGTGAGTACTTTCATGTCAGTCTCCTGGTCAATGTATGTAGCCGGGCACCCGCGTCAGGAACCGGCTGGCAGAGCGCTCTCCTGCCGCGCCCCGAGAATGCTCCGGATCACCTCGACCACCTTCTCCGGCGCGCTCACGTGGGGCAGATGGCCCGAGGCGTCGATCAGGGTCAGCCGGCAATCGGGGATATGTGCCTGAAGATAGCGGGCAACGGCCAGCGGTACGAAGTAATCATCATGCGACTGGATCAGGGAGACGGGGACAGGGACCTGGGGCAGCAGGTCGCGCTCGTCCGTCTGCAGCACGGAACACAGCACGGTCAGCATCATCTCCCTGGGCACCCTGGACATTGAGTCGGCGAAGCGGCTCGCCAGTTGCGGCTGATCCGGGTTGCCCATGGCCGCTTGGGCAACCGCCCTGGTCCAGGCGGAATAGTCCGACATCAGCGCCTCGTAGGCCTTGTCGATCTCCGCCTTGGTAAAGCCGCCCTCATATTCCCCGGTATTCGTATAGCGGGGAGACATGCCAAGCAACACAAGCGCACCGAACTGGCGGGGAGACCGCACCGAGGCGATCAGGCCTGCCAGCGCGCCCAGCGAGTGCCCGATCAGTATGATGTTTCCGGAGAGCTTCAGAGCCGCGCAGATTTCAAGGATATCGGCCGCATAGCCGCCGACGTTCAGGTAGCGGTACTGGTCTTCCCGGAAATCGGCCTGGTTGGATTCGACCGCACCCACGTTATCGAACAATACCAGCCGGTATCCGTCCAGGAAGGCCGGCGTCAATTGACTCCAGACCGACTGGTCGGAGCCCAGCCCATGAACGAACAACAGCGTCGTGCCCGCCTCCGGGTTACCCAGCAAGGTGACATTATTTCTGGATATCGGATCGCGACTCACGGTTACCCCGGTCAAACGATGGTGCGCTGGGTCCAGTGCGATGGGAGATGAAGGATGGGGGATGCCGTTACCTGCACTCGCCTGCATGAGTGTGCGCAAGAAGGGATGCTGCGGGGCTTGCCCTGCCACCGCCACACTCATCAGCCATTCTCGATCAGATCATCGCGGACTCTGCGCAGGCCTTCCGGCATTGTCAGGGTTTCCCTGTCCCACCCTTCGATGGTCAGGATCTTGTCCATGCAGGCTTCCATGATGGCGTGAGCCTCCGAGGCAGCCTGCGCGATGACCTGATGGACGTCAGCCCCCGCATCCGGCAGCGACTGGCAATTCGTCTGATACTTGTACAGATCGCGCAGATGCCTGACCTGCTCGGCAACCTGGGCTGGACAGGCGCACATGTAGATCATTGCCTCTTCGACAATGGCGGTCAATTGCTGTTCGGTAAACTGCTTGTCCATTGAAGCACTTTTGTACATTCCGTCTGTCGTTTCAGTGTAGCAAGAAAATTTCCCGGAGGGCTCACATACCCGGCCCCACCGGCGAGGAGCCTTTTCCAGGTGAGCCCCCTGGGGACCGTGAGGACGGGATTAGAATCCGCCCTCTCCCGCACAGCCGGCTTGCAGTGGCGATCCAGCCCGGCAGGGAACCTGCAGTTACCCGATCAAGACAACCAACAGCTCACATGCCCCCTGACCTCTTCTTCCTGTCCGACAGCGAGTCGCTGCGCCTGCTCAGCGGCCAATACGACAAGGCCCTGGTGGCCCTTTCCGTGTTCGTGGCAGTGCTGGCCGGGATCATGGCCTTCCAGCTGGCCGGCATGGCGCGGGCCGGAGCCCCCCGAACCAGCCGCCAGGTCTCCCTGTTCTCGGGGGCCTTCGTCCTGGGCGCCGGCGTGTGGTCGATGCACTTCATCGGCATGCTGGCGTACAGCGTGTGCAGCACAGTCCGTTACGACCCGTTGATCACCCTGCTCTCGATGCTGCCGGGCTTCCTGGCGTCGTGGGTTGCGCTGGGGCTCCTGGCCCGGGAGCGGGTCACTCCCTGGCAGCTCGCCGTCAGTGGAGTCGCCGTGGGCGCCGGTATCGGGGTCATGCATTACAGCGGCATGGCCGCCGTCCACGAATCGCTCGTCCTGCGCTTCGACCCGGTCATGTTTGCGCTCTCCATCGTGCTCGCCGTGGCGCTGTCGATACTGGCCCTGTGGCTGCGTTCTGGACTGACCGCCAACAGGCGCTTCGGGCCGAACGCAGTCAAGCTCCTCAGCGGCGTGGTGCTGGGCATCGCCATCTCTGCCATGCACTACACCGGCATGGAGGCGGCCCGCTTCCTGCCCGGGCCCGGGTCGGCGCGGGCGCCGGTGTCGAACGTCTACCTCGCCCTCGCCATCGCCGGCACCACGATCCTGGCCATCCTGGTCACCGGCGGCGTCAATGCGCTGCTGCGCCACCGCAGCATCTACCAGCGCATGGCGCTCAACGAGGCGCGGACCCGGACCATCGTCGAGACCGCCGTCGACGGCATCATCACCCTCGACAGCAGGGGCATCATCCGCGCCTTCAACGGGGCTGCCGAAGCCATCTTCGGCTGGCAAGCCGCAGAGGTGATCGGTCACAACATCAAGATGCTGATGCCCGAACCCGAACCCGAGCACAGCCGGCACGACAACGACCTGCAGCTCAACCTGGACTCCGGGCTCGACAGGATCATCGGCTCGGGACGCGAAGTCACCGGCCTGCGCAAGGATGGCAGCACCCTCCCCCTTCGCCTGGCCCTCGGCAAGGCCACCCTCAACAACGAGACGCTGTTCGTCGGCTTTGTCACCGACCTCACCGACAGCAAGCGGCGCAACGCTGAATTCGAAGGGGTGGTGAACGCCATCAGCCGTTCCCTGGCGGTGATCGAGTTCGAGCTCGATGGCACCATCCGGCACGCCAACCCGAACTTCCTGGAGATCACGGGTTACAGCCTCGACGAGCTGGTGGGGCGCCATCACTCCGTGCTCTGCACGACCAGCGAGGTGGCCTCCGGCAGCTACCGCCAGCTCTGGGACACCCTGCGCCAGGGCGGCTACGCCTCCGGTGATTTCCACCGCATCGGCAAGGGTGGCAAGGAGGTGTGGATCCACGGCAGCTACAACCCCATCCTCGACCCGGATGGCCGGCCCTACAAGATCATCAAGTTTGCCAGCGACCTCTCCGAGCGCCACGCCATGGAACAGGATCTGCGCGACGCCAAGGCCAGGGCCGAGCAGGCCGCGGCGGCCAAGAGCACCTTCCTGGCCAACATGAGCCACGAGATCCGCACCCCGATGAACGCCATCATCGGTTTCACCGACGTGCTGCTGGGCGAGCCCGCCAGCGACACCCAGCGCCGCCATCTGACCACCGTACGCAACTCGGCCCGCAACCTGCTGCTGCTGCTCAACGACATCCTCGACACCGCCAAGCTGGAGCGCGGCGCCATCGAACTGGAGATCCACGACTTCTCCCTGCGCGAGGTGTGCATGCAGGCCCTCGCCTCCCTGCGCGTCAATGCCCAGGCCAAGGGCCTGCCGCTGGTGCTCGACTATCCGGACCAGGAACCGGAGTTCTTCAAGGGCGACGCCCTGCGCATCCAGCAGATCCTGCTCAACCTGGTCGGCAATGCCGTCAAGTTCACCGACAGGGGCCAGGTCACGTTGAGCGTCAGCCACCACCAGGACATGCTCCACCTGGTGGTCCGCGACACCGGAATCGGGATTCCGGCCGACCGCATCGCGCGCATCTTCGAGCCCTTCTCCCAGGCGGATGCATCGATGAGCCGCCGCTTCGGCGGGACGGGCCTCGGCACCACCATCGCCCGCCAGTTCATCGAGCTCATGCACGGCCGCATCCGGGTGGACAGCCAGGTGGGTGTCGGCAGCACCTTCCACGTCGAGCTGCCGCTGCCTCCCGGCGAAGCCGTCGCGGCCACGCAGGAGCAGGCCGTCATCGACCTCCCACCGCTCAGACTGCTGGTGGCCGACGATGTGCCGCAGAACCTGGAGCTGCTCCAGCTCATGCTGGGTCGCCTCGGCCACACCCTGGTCACCGCCAGCCATGGCGAAGAGGCGGTGCAGGCGTTTGCCGGAGGCCGCTTCGACGTCGTGCTGATGGACGTGCAGATGCCCGTGCTGAACGGCCTGGACGCCAGCCGGCAGATCCGCCGGCTGGAAGCCGAGAGCGGGCGCCCCCCCACGCCCATCATCGCCCTCACCGCCAGCGTGCTCGAAGAAGACGCCGATGCGGCACGACAGGCCGGCATGGACGGCTTCGCCAGCAAGCCGGTGGACATGCCCCAGCTGAGCCTGGAGATCGCGCGCGTGCTCGGCCTCCAGGCCTCCCCCGCCGGCGCTGCCCGGCAGCGGGCCATGCCCGGCGTCCGCGGCTCCGTCATCGACTGGGTCCGGGGCCAGCAGCTGTGGGGCAGCGAACACGCCCACCGCAAGGCCCTCGGCGGCTTCCTCGCCGAATTCGGCCACTGCGTCCCTCAACTGCGCCTGCAACTCGACACCCCGGCCGAACTGGCCGCCCGGGTCCATCGCCTGCGGGGCGCCGCGGGCAACCTCGCGCTGTCCCGGGTGGCCAGCCTGGGCGCCACCATCGAACAGAGCCTGGCCGGCAACAGTCCGCAGGAAACCCTCGCCCTGCTCGACCGCCTGGCTGACGAACTGATCAACGTCACGGAAACTCTCGGCGTGCTGCCCGCGGGGGCGCCGGCAGCGGCCGCCCCCGCGACAGCGGTCGACACGGCCCGCCTGCTTCCGCTGCTGCAGGAGCTGGACACCGCCCTGTCCCACGGCGAACTGCCCGAAACGCTGCTGGTCACACTCGAGCACTTGCTGCCAGAATCCTGCCGCCACCCCCTCGAACAGGCTATCGACAGCTTCGACTTCGACACCGCAAGAGCAGCCCTTGCCAGCCTGCAAACCCGCTACCAGAAGGACCCATCCGCAGCATGAGACAGCAGGACGAACGGCCGAAAATCCTCATCGTCGACGACGAACCCACCAACCTGCAGGTCCTGCGCCAGGTGCTGCACGAAGACTACCGCCTGCTCTTCGCCCGTGACGGCGAGAAGGCCCTGCAGCTGTCCCGCGACGAACGTCCCAACCTGATCCTGCTGGATGTCATGATGCCGGGCCTCACCGGCCTGGAAACCTGCCAGCGTCTCAAGACCAACCCGGCCACCCAGGCCATCCCGGTGATCTTCGTCACCGCGCTCAGCGATGCCAGCGACGAATCAGCCGGCTTCGCGGCCGGCGGGGTGGACTACATCACCAAGCCGATCAGCCCGGCGGTCGTGCGCGCCCGCGTCAGGACCCACCTGTCCCTGGTGCGGGCCGAGGAGCTGAAGCAGACACGCCTGCAGATCATCCAGTGCCTCGGCCGGGCTGCGGAGTACCGGGACAACGAGACCGGGCTCCACGTGATCCGCATGAGCCACTACTCGCGCATCCTCGCCCTCGCCGCCGGCCTCGGCGCAGCCCGCGCCGAAGAACTGTTCAACGCCGCGCCGATGCACGACATCGGCAAGATCGGCATCCCCGACGCCATCCTCCTCAAACCGGACAAACTGAGCACCGAAGAATGGGCCACCATGCAGCGGCACGTCATGATGGGCGCCGAGATCCTCGGCGAGCATGATTCACCGCTGCTGCAGCTGGCCCGCAGCATCGCCCTCTTCCACCACGAGAAGTACGACGGCAGCGGCTACCCCCACCGGCTGGCCGGCGAGGACATCCCCATCGACGCCCGCATCGTGGCGATTGCCGACGTGTTCGATGCCCTCACCTCGGTACGCCCCTACAAGGAGGCCTGGCCGGTCGACAAGGCCGTGGCCCTGCTGCACAGCGAAAAGGGCAGGCACTTCGACCCGCAGCTGGTCGACCTGTTCGTGGCTCAGCTGCCTGCGGTGCTGGAGATCAAGGCGCGCTATGCGGAGGATGCCGGCGCTTGACCAGGCCGGCGGGCCTCACCCCGCCAACGCCCGCAGCAGCATTGCATACAGGGTGGCAGGCTCGAAAGGCTTGGTCAGGAAATCGTTCATTCCCGCGGCGAAGCACCGCGCCCTGTCCTCTGCAAAGGCATTGGCGGTAATGGCCACGATCGGGAGCTCCCGGCACCCCGGCAGGTCCCGGATACAGCGCGTGGCATCCAGCCCGTTCATGTTCGGCATCTGCATGTCCATCAGGATGGCGGCGTAGGCGGCCGCCCCCTCCCTGGACCTGACCCTATCCACCGCCTGCACACCATCCTCGGCCACGTCGACGAGCAGCCCCAGCGCCTCCAGCTGAATCTGCGCCACCTCCCGGTTTATCGGCTCGTCATCCACGACCAGGATGCGCTTGCCGGAATGCTGCTCGATGATCAGCTGCTCGGCATCCACTGTCTCCTGGGGATGTTCCCGGGCCGGCAGGGGCTTGCGCTTCAGCTTTGCAGAGAACCAGAAGGTACTGCCGACACCAGGCTCGCTGCTCACCCCGACCTCACCGCCCATCAGCTCGGCCAGGCGCCGGGTGATGGCCAGCCCCAGCCCGGTGCCGCCGTACTTCCGGGTCATCGAACTGTCGGCCTGGTGAAAGGCGTTGAACAACTGCATCGCGGCGCTCTGCTCGATGCCTATCCCGGTATCCGCCACTTCAAAGCGCAGCCGGATTGAACTGTCGGACTCACTCTCCACCAGCACGCGGATCGTGACCGTGCCGTGGTCAGTGAATTTGACGGCATTGGCCACATAGTTGAGCAGCGCCTGCTGCAATCGCATCGCGTCGCCCACCATGTCGGCCGGCACGGCATCCGCCTCGACCCGCAGATGGAGTTGCTTGGCCTTGAGGCTGTCGGACAGAATCGAGCGGATATTGGCCAGCAGGTGGCCGATGTCCACCGGCGCTTCATCGAGCGTGAACTTCCCCGCCTCGATCTTGGACAGGTCGAGGATGGCGTTGATGCTGGCGAGCAGGTGCTGGGCCGCGGTGTTGATGTTGTCGAGGCGGGTCGCCTGTTTCGGACTCACACCTTCCCGGCGCAGGACGTTCGACAGCCCCAGGATGGCGTTCAGGGGCGTGCGGATCTCGTGGCTCATGTTGGCGAGAAAGGCACTCTTGGCGACGCTGGCGGATTCGGCAGCAAGCTTGGCGTTGGCCAGTTCCTGCGTCCGCTCGAACACCAAGTCTTCCAGATGTGTCCTGTACTTCTCCAGCTCCGCCTGGACGAACTTGATCGGGGTGATGTCCGAAACCAGAACGTAAAAGCCCACCACCTCGCCGTCATGCCTGTCCGGAATGTAGTTGGCCAGGGAGAAGCGCACGCCCGTGCCGTCCGGCAAGGGGATGACCCGCTCGAAAGACTGGGGCTCTCCGCGCAGGACGGACTCGATGTACGGCAGGTTGAGCCGGTACAACGCATCTCCGATCACCTCACGGATATGCATCCCCGGCATCGTGGCGGGATCGATGCCAAACCAGGTGGCGTAGGCGTGGTTGCCGAGCCGGTTGCGCAGATCGCGTCCCCAGTAGCCGATCATCGACGGCATGTTGTCGAGCACCGATTTCAGGTCGCGCTCGCGCTGGAGGAGAAGCCGGTCGGAGTTCTTGCGGTCGGTGATGTCCCGCACGAACACCAGGAACTGTCCGCCATCCACCATCCGGTGGGTTGCGCTGATCTCGACATCCCAGATCGAGCCGTCCCTGCGCCGGTTGCGGAACTCGCACAGCTCGCTGCCATGCTCGACCAGGCGCAGCAGCAACCCGGACAACAAGGGGCCGTCATCATCGGTCACAAGATCCGAAAGCCGCATCCTGAGAAGCTCCTGCCGCGTGTAGCCCGAAAGCCGCACATAGGCAGGATTGGCATCGAGGACCCGGCCCTGGACATCGGTCCGCAGGAAGCCGTCGCGCGTGGTTTCCAGGATGTTGGAGAGCATCTGATCGCTCTCACGCAGTTCCTGGTACGGCGCCTGCACGCCAGAGACGAAAAGGGCGCGATAGACAAAGATGTAGGCGATCGCCTTGTAGACATGTCCGAGCAGATTGAACAGATCCGTCACATTGGCGTACAGGGTGAAGAACATCTCGGCAAGGCCGAGCACCCACGATGCCGCCGCAAGCCAGGACAGGTCATCACGGCGCGACAACCGGCCCCTGCGGACGAGCAGGACCGCCGCCAGGCCGTACATGCCTGCCAGAACATACTCGAAGGCAATCTTGAAGCCGGTCAGGCCCAGCCCCGGAATGAAGGTGCGCGGCAGCCATTGCCCGTACGCCAGCTCCGACCACCACACCGCCGCGGCGATGCCGAGGCCTGCCCCCAGGGCCACATAGCACCTTGCCAGTGACCAGAAGACGGAGGACCTCACCGCAACCGCCAGCAGCACCAGGGCCGCGACCAGCCGGCCGGCCAGCCAGAAGTTGATTGCCTTCTCCGGCCCGTTGGGGGTGATCAGGTCCGGCATGCCCGCGTAAGAGAGCGTGTGGGCCAGATCGATCAGGCCGATCGACAGGAAGCCAATGCCCAGCGTCAGATTGTGGCTGTTTCCCGGCTGCCTGCGCAGATTCCACCCCAGCGCAAAGACCATCACCGAGACGGCGATCCCCACGAACTCAAGGCTCGTATGAACCGGCAGATAGCCCTGCACCGTGAAGAAATTGCTGGCCGGCAAGGCCTGCCCGATCAACAGCACGGCCGTGAGCACGATGGACCAGTAGATCTCCGGGCCTGGGAACAGTGGGACCAGCGTGTGCTTCCTGTGCAAGTGGGCAGCCATCATTTTATGGATCTGAATCGGCGAGGCACACCACCTACCCCTCGCGGATGTGATATGCCGAAAACGCATACAGACTTCTGAAAAAACCCGGTGCGCCCTTGGCTGCATGTCCCGGAAGCATATGACGGGGATTATATAGGCATCAATCCGCCGAGCTTGAAAGCGCCCTTAGGGCATGGAGCATTCGATCACGGGAAGGCCAAGTCCACCGGCCTGCGTCACTCGCCCTGCCGTGCCCAGCACCGCTGCATCAGAGGCTGCTCCCGGGCATCACTTGCGGCCATCCCGACAGATCTGCAATCGCAAAGCGTCCCTTGCCGGACGTCTTGACCCGATACATCGCCTCATCGGCCCGGTGAATCAGGTCAGACACGGTCATCCCCTCGTAGGGAAACGGGCAGATACCGATACTGGCCCCCATCCGGGCGTGTTCCGGCAGGAAGTCGAAGGGCGTGGCGAGCTCGGCCAGCAGCTTGTGGGCCAACGCATGGGCGGAGGCCAGGTCGCCGATGTTCTCGGCCAGCACGAAGAACTCATCCCCCCCGATCCGGGCCACCGTATCGCTCGCCCGGACGGTGGCCTGCAGGCGCCTGGCCACTTCCCGGAGAGTCTGATCCCCGGTCTTGTGGCCGAAGGAGTCATTGACGCTCTTGAAACCGTCGAGATCGAGAAAAAAGCCGCAATGCAGCGTGTGCTTGCGACGCGCGCCGAGCTCGGCCTGGTTGATGCGGTCGTACAGAAGCTCCCGGTTGGGCAGGCCGGTGAGCGGGTCATGCAGGGAGCGCTGGAGATGATGGGTGCGCTCCGCCTCGAGCTCCTGTTCGCGGAGATACAGCAGGCGACGCTGGCGCTCGGTGAGGTAGCCGACCGAGCCACCGATCAGGTTGGCCGAGACGATGAAGAAATCATGGCCCAGGAGCACGTGCACGGGGTAGTCGAGCAAGGCGAAGAACATCAGGTTGTAGACGACGAACAGCGCCATGTCGACGCAAAAGGCGTGGATGAAGCGCGTGCCGATGAAGTTGTAGGTGTAGAAGGTCACCAGGACCATCATCGGGTAGTAATAGGGGGCGCTGGCAAGCGGCAGGTTCATCTGCATCGCGATGAGGCCGGTCCCCGCGGCGGCCCCCACCAGGGCGAGCAGCCCATGGGCGATGGCATCGAAGTGGCGTGTCAATGACACCAGCAGGACGAGCACGGGCACACACAGGGCAGTGAGGCGTGCCAGCCAGATCTGGCCGGACAGCTCAGGCGCGACGAACCATTGGTCAAGGGCTCCATGCAGGAGGTACACGATGATCCCGACCACGCAGGCAAACTGGCCTTGCCGCCGTGTCCGCGTCTGGGTGGCGCGGAGAAAAGCCGTTTCAAGAGGATCTTTCTTGAAGCGAAGCGTCAGCAGATGCATGGTGGAAAGGGTTCAGGTACGAATCAATCCGGCAAATGGGGCGGGCGGGCAGCTGCACCGGCAGCGCAGGCAAGCCAAAGTCTGACAGAAATTCACGGTTTCCAGCATGAAAAGGCCGTCGTTTCCGGGAGTCGTTCCCAAGCGCTATCCTGTCTCTGACACGCTCGAAGTACGATGACGCCCTCGCCCATGCCCCCCATCATCCCCTCCGCCACCACCCAGTTGCTGCTGTGCCTCGCCCCGGACTGGGACGCCACGTCGGGATTTCTGCAGCGTTTTCAACGGGAAGCGGGCGGGGAGTGGTCTGCGGCGGGCGCGCCGGTGCCGGTGGTGCTGGGGCGGAACGGGCTGGCCTGGGGGCGAGGCCTGCATGCGGCAGACTCGGCGGGTGACAAGCGCGAGGGGGATGGACGGGCGCCGGCCGGGGTGTTTGCGATCACGGCGCTGTTCGGCGATGCCGCGGCCGACGCACCTGCGGTGGCGGCGTTGCGCCTGCCCTACCAGGCGGCGGAGGCCGGGCTGAAGTGCGTGGATGATCCAGCCTCGGCGCATTACAACCGGATCGTCGATGTGGCTGCGGTGACGGCGGACTGGGCGTCCTGCGAGGACATGCGGCGCAGCGACGGGCGCTACGCGCTGGGGGCGGTGGTGGCCCACAACGCCGCACCGGCGCTGCCAGGGGCGGGCTCGTGCATCTTCCTGCATGTGTGGGCCGGGCCGGAGACGCCCACCGCAGGCTGCACGGCGATGGCCCTGGCCGACATGCGGGCGCTGGCCGGCTGGCTCGACGGTGCCCGGGCACCGGTGCTGGTCCAGCTGCCGCTGGAAGCCTTCGCGCGCCTGCGGGTGGCCTGGGGGCTGCCGCGGCGGTGACAGTGGCCGGCGGCGCCGATAGACTCACTGCCTTTCAACCCTCCCCCGCGCCGGCCCGTCAGGGCGCCCGTGTGCTCCCTGCCATCGTGCTCAACCTGATCTGGGTCGCTTTTGTTCTCGTCGGCTTCGTGGCTACCCTGGTGCAGACCCTGCAGGGGGACCTGGAGATCTTCTCCCGCGTCCTCACCGGCTTGTTCGACACGGCGAAGGCGGGCTTCGAGATTGCCCTGGGCCTGGTGGGAGTCATGAGCCTGTGGCTGGGCGTGATGAAGATCGGTGAGAAGGGAGGCCTGATCGAGCTGTTCGGACGGTTGGTGGCGCCCTTCTTCCGGCGCGTGTTTCCGGACATCCCCGCCGGCCACCCGGCCAGCGGCAGCATCGTGATGAACGTGAGTGCCAACATGCTCGGCCTGGACAACGCGGCGACGCCGCTGGGCCTGAAGGCCATGCAGGAACTGCAGGAGATCAACCCGCGCAAGGACACCGCCAGCGATCCGATGATCATGTTCCTGGTGCTCAACACGGCGGGCATCACCCTGATCCCGACCTCGGTGATCGCAATCCGCCAGAGCATGGCGATGCAGCAGGGGCTGACCGGCTTCAATGCGGCGGACATCTTCCTGCCGACCCTGCTGAGCACCTTCATCTCCTTCACCGCCGGGCTGATCGCCGTGGCGGCGTGGCAGCGCATCAACCTGCTGTGCGCCCCGGTGCTGGCCTTCTTTGCCGGCTTTGCACTGCTGATGGGCGGCCTGTATGCGTGGCTAGCGCCCCTGCCGGCGGCGGCGATGGCGCAGATGATCGGACTGCTGGGCAGCGGCATCATCGTGTCGCTCATCGCCCTCTTCGTGGGGGCGGCGGCGTGGCGCCGGGTGGATGTGTATGCAAGCTTCGTCGAAGGCGCCAGGGAGGGCTTTGGCGTGGCCGTGCAGATCATTCCCTACCTCATCGCCATGCTCGCGGCGATCTCGGTGTTCCGCACCAGCGGCTGCATGGACTACCTGGTGGGCGGGATCGGCCAAGGGGTGCTGGCGCTGGGCCTGAACGCCGACTTTGTGCCGGCACTGCCGGTGGGGCTGATGAAGACCCTCAGCGGCAGCGGCGCCCGCGGGCTGATGGTGGACGTGATGACGACCTACGGCGTGGATTCATTCCAGGGCCGCCTCGCCGCCATCATCCAGGGCTCGACCGAGACCACCTTCTACGTGCTGGCGGTGTATTTCGGCAGTGTGAATATCACCCGCATGCGCTACGCCGTGGCTTGTGGACTGATCGCCGACTTCGTGGGGCTGGTGGGGGCGATCTGGGTGGGCTACCTGTTCTACCACGGCACCTAGGCCTCGGGCCCGGGGCTTGGAGCCGGCTGCCGGAGTGGCGCCGGCAGCCAGCGTTGCAACATGTCGAGCAGGCAGTCCGGGTCCACCGGCTTGGGGATGAAGTCGCTCATGCCGGCGGCGAGACAGCGCGCGCGGTCTTCCGCAAAGGCATTGGCAGTCATGGCGATGATCGGCACGCCGGCGCCCAGGGGCAAGCGACGGATCCGCCGGGTGGCTTCCAGCCCGTCCATGTTGGGCATCTGCATGTCCATCAGGATCAGGTCGCAGGGGTGGCGCTCGACGCGGGCGACCGCCTGGGCGCCATCCTCGGCGACGTCCACCACAAAGCCTGCATCTTCGAGGATCAGGGTTGCCACCTCGCGGCTGATGGGTTCGTCCTCGACGAGCAGGAGACGCCTTGTTGCGGCCCCGGGGACCGACCTGCCCGGCCCGCCCGGCACAACGGACGGCGACCGCTCACCGGCAGGCTGCACCTGCTTGCGCAACCGGGCGGTAAACCAGAAGGTGCTGCCCTGCCCCAGACTACTGCTGACGCCGGCGCTGCCCCCCATCAGCCCGGCCAGGCGCCGCGTGATGGCGAGCCCCAGCCCGGTGCCACCGTACTTGCGGGTGGTGGTGTTGTCGGCCTGCTCAAAGGCGGAGAACAGCCTGGGCAGGACCTCGGAGTCGATGCCGATCCCGCTGTCCTCCACTTCAAAGCGCAGCAGTGCGCTGTCCGCCTGCTCCTCCACCACCCCGACCCGGAGGATGACCCCGCCGCTGTCGGTGAACTTGATCGCGTTGGCCACGTAGTTGAGCAGCGCCTGCAGCAGCATCGTCTGGTCGCCAAGCAGCCCGGACGGCAGCCTGCCGAGCTGTGAGCGGAGCTGAAGGTGCTTGGCGCGGGCGCGCTCTTGCAGCATCGACATGACACTGTCGAAGATGCTCTCGATGCGCAGCGGGGCCTCGGCCAGCACGACCTTGCCAGCATCGATCTTGGACAACTCGAGCACGGCGTTGATGATGTTGAGCAAGTGTTCGCTGGCGGCCTCGAGCTTGCCCATCTGGGCGCTCTGGCCGGCACTCAGGCCGCCGCGGCGGATGAGGTAGGCCATGCCGGTGATGGCGTTGAGCGGAGTGCGGATCTCGTGGCTCATGTTGGCCAGGAAGGCACTCTTGGCCACATTGGCGGCCTCGGCGGCATCCTTGGCCGTGGATAGTTCTGCCGTGCGCTTCTCGACAAGCTGCTCGAGGTGCTTGTGGTGGGCGGCGAGTTCTTCCTGGGCCTGCTTGTGGGCGGTGATGTCGCGGGTGATCGAGAGCAGGCAGGGCTCGCCGGCAAGTTCCATGTGCGAGACGGAGAAGATGCCGCAGAACTCGCTGCCGTCCTTGCGCCGGAAGCGTGCCTCGAAGTTCAGCACGCTTGCGCCCTGGGCGATCTCCGCAACGAAGCGCTGGCGGTCTTCCGGATTGACCCAGATGTTCAGCTCCAGCGAGGAGTGGCCAACGATCTCCTCGAAGGCATAGCCGGTCATGTCGACAAAAGCCCGGTTGACGTCGAGGTAGCGCCCCTCCCTGAGGGAGGTGATGGCGATGGCATCCAGGTTGGTCTGGAAGGTCGTGCGGTAGCGCATCTCGCTTTCTTCCAGCGCCCGCCGCGACTCGACGATGTCGCTGATGTCGCGGAAATACCAGACCCGCCCCAGGTACAGCCCCTCCGCGCTGCACAGGGCATGGGAGTGCCGCTTGAGGGTGCGGCCGTCCTTCAGCCGGATCTCGCAGCTATCGACGAGTTCGGGATTGGCGTAGAGCTCCCGGACGCGCCGCCGGAACGGTTCGGGCTCGGCCACCTGCGCGGTGACCCGCATCAGGAAGGGATCGTCGGGCTGGTTGACCAGATCCTCCAGGGAGCCGGCCGGGCGGGTGATCTGCCAGATCGAAAAGAAACGCTCGTTGACAGAGACCACACGGTCGTTCTCATTGACAACCAGGATGCCGTCGGGCGCTTCGTCGAGAATTGCCTTGTGCAATGAAGCACGAAACTCATCCCCATGTCTGCTCACTGTGCCCATGACAGCCGTTGCTCCTCTGCGGCCTCATATGTTCTGCCCACGATTGTAACCAGTTTGCAGCATGACACTGCGGCACAATGCACGACGATGGTGCTCAAGGCGACCCCAGGCATGCTTTCTGCATTTCCGGCATGGCAGTCCCTGCTGTACAACAAAGCGGCAATTCTTGCCGAAAAGGAGGCAAAAAATGGACATCCGGAACGTCGGCACCCCCATCACGGCCAGCCAGCGCCGCAGCTACCGGGAGACACCGGACAGCAGCTTCTACGCGGCCTACCAGGCGGCCTTCCAGGCGCAGCAAGGGAAAGGCCGCGACGCCACCACGGCGGATGAGGCGCGTGCCCTCGCAGACGTCCTCGGCACGACACACCGCGAACTGTCGGCCATGCGGGGCGTGAGCACCGAAAGCCAGGCCACTTACGCCTCGGTGCTGAACAAGGCTTACAGCGCGGGGGGGCTCGGCAACGCCCGCCAGTTCCTCGCCACGCTGTCCGCGCTCGAGATGGATGCCGTGCGCCAGAACCACTGCCTCGCCGGTCCGATCGACACCGCATCCCTCAGCGAGGAAGGCGCGGCCAACCTGCTCCTGCCCGAGGGCTACAGCGTGGATCTGAATCGCGACGGGATCGACGAGGTGGGGGCCGCGCGCACGGCCCACTTCCCGCCCCGGGATGCCCCGGACGCCTTCAAGGAAGCCTGGTTCCAGGCCACCGCCGGCATGGACGAGGGCAGCATGATGACCTACGGCCTGATGATGCACGACGCCGTCTACGGCATGCAGATCGACGGGCAGAGCCAGGGCTCGCGCTATGCGGTGGACAGCCTGGACAGCTACCGGCAGATCATCAGCGACTACCTGGCCTCGCTCGAAGCCAACAAGGGTTTCCTGGCGGACGGGCAGTATGCCCGCGACAAGGACTTCTTCACCCGGCTGCAGGCATTGCTGGCGGCGGCGCGCTGAGGCCATCCGGGCGTGCTGCCGCGTGGCACGGAATGGAAAGCGTGAAGCGGGTGCCGCCACCGGCCGCCGCGACGCATCCGACCCGGCCGCCGTGGGCATGCACGATGGCGCGGACGATGGCCAGCCCCAACCCGCTGCCGCCGCTGTGGCGGGCGCGGGAGTCATCACCCCGCACGAAGGCCTCGAAGATATGGGCGGCGACCTCGTCGGGGATCCCCGGCCCGTCGTCCTCGATGCCGAGGCTGAACTCCCCGCCATCGCATTCGGCCCGGATGCGCAGCCCGCCCGGCTGGGCATAGCGGCGCGCGTTCTCGAGCAGGGCGATCACCACCTGCCGGATGCGGGCCACATCGCATTCGACCCCGCAGGCGGGGGGTAGCTGCACGTCCAAGGCAAGCTGCGCGGCGCGCAGGTCCGGCTCGACCAGTTGCACGGTGGCGCGGATCTCTGTGGACAGGTCGACCGTCTCGGTGCGCAGGCTGAGGTGGCCGCTGTCGGCGAGGCTCAGCACGCGCAAGTCCTCGATCAGGCGGGACAAGCCCTCGACCTGGGCGAGGAGGCTGCGGAACAAGGCCTCGTCGGGCTGGAACACACCCTCGGCGAGGCCCTGCAGGCGCCCCCGCAGGATGGTCACGGGCGTGCGCAGCTCGTGGGCGATCGCCGCATTCCAGGTGACCAGCTCGCCGGTCATGCGCTGCAGGCGCTCGGCCATGGAGTTGAAGTCCTCCACCAGCGCCGAGGCTTCGCCAGGGGAACGGTCCTCGGCATGGGCCCGCGCATCCAGATCGCCATGGGCGAGCCGCCGCACGCTCTCCGTCACCGAGTTGAGGGGCTGGATGACACGCCGGGAGAAGCGGGTCGCCGTATGCACCGCCAGCGCCAGCCCCAGCAGCGTGATGGTCGCGATGAGGATCCACTCCGACGTGGTCGGCGGCCAGCTGTCCACGCTGGGCGAGACCAGGGACGGGTTGAGCTTCATCGCGATGGCGTAGAACATGTAGAAGCTGACATGAAGCAGCAGCATCACGCTGAGGGCCATCGCCGACATGGACAGGACGAGTTGCCGGCTCAGGCCGGAGCGGCTCGTCACGCGATGTCCTCGAGGCGGTAGCCGACCCCGCGCAGGCTCACCGGCATGCCCTGGACGGCGGCCTCCTCCAGCTTCCTGCGCAGCTTGCTGATGTGGCTGTCCACCGTCCGCTCGAGCACCTCGCCCTCCGGCAGGCAGGCCGCGATCAGCTCGCTGCGGCTGAACACCCGGCGCGGAGCCCTGGCGAGGTGGGCGAGGATGCGGAACTCGGTCAGGGTCAGGCTCAGCACCTGGCGTGACGCCTCCTGCGCCACCACCGCAACCCGGAAGGCTTCCAGGTCGATCTCCAGCGGCCCGACCCGCAGCACCTCGAGGCGATCCTGCTCGACACGCAGGGTCCGGCGCAGCACGGCCCGCACCCTGGCGGCAACCTCGGCCGGGTTGAAGGGCTTCACCACGTAGTCGTCGGCTCCGATACGCAAGGCCATCAGCTTGTCGATGTCATGGTCGTGGGCCGTCACCATGATCACCGGCGTCTGCCCCCGCGCCCTCACCTCGGACAAGACCTGCCAGCCGTCGACCCGGGGCATCTGCACATCGAGCAGCAGGAGATCGGGCTTCAGGGCCAGGTGCATCTCGAGCGCCGCCCGGCCATCCGCCGCCCAGGCCGCCCGGATGCCTTCCCGCGCCAGGTAGGCCTTGAGGATGTCGACGATCTCCGGTTCATCCTCCGCAATCAGCACCAATGCCTGGGCTTCCGCCCCTGTACTGCGCTCGAAAGCGTGGCTCATGTACGTCCCCGCGCGAAATTGAGGCTCATCTCCATCGTTTCTCCATCTTGATCCCGCTAAAGCCCAACACTCGGCGCCTAGTCTTGCGATTTTACATTCGGCTGGCCCCACGCCCACCGGGGCCGGTCTCCGATACGCCATGAAATCCGCAAGTCTGCTTCAACTCATTCCTCTGCTCGGCGCAGGGGCCGTGCTTGCCGCGTGCACGCAGGACGAGGCGCTTCCCCCACCGCCGGAGGCCGCCCTGGTCTCCACCACCCGCGTGGCGGCAAGCTCCGTCCGCCTGGAAGACGAACTCCCCGGGCGGGTTGCCGCCATGCGCAGCGCCGAGATCCGCCCCCAGGTGGGCGGCATCGTGCAGAAGCGGCTCTTCGAGCAAGGCGCCGAAGTCCGCGAGGGGCAGCCCCTGTTCCAGATCAACCCCGCTCCCTTCAAGGCCGAGGTGGATAGTGCGGACGCGGCGCTGAAGCGCGCCATGACCGCACTGGAGCGCGCCAGACTGCAGGTCGAACGCCTTGAGCCCCTGGTCGAGGCCGACGCGGTGAGCCGCCAGCTCTACGACGACGCCGTGTCCCAGCGCAACCAGGCGGCGGCAGACGTCGCCCAGGCCCGCGCAACGCTGGCCCGCAGGCAACTCGACCTGGGCTTTGCCACCATCCGCGCCC
Organism: Zoogloea sp.; assembly: GCA_009026175.1. Taxonomy (GTDB): domain Bacteria; phylum Pseudomonadota; class Gammaproteobacteria; order Burkholderiales; family Rhodocyclaceae; genus Zoogloea. Next base: position 18,172 of record WBTZ01000039.1, read on the forward strand.
CGATCTCAGGGCGGATCGGCGAGGAGATGGTGACGGAGGGTGCCCTGGTGAGCACCACGGATACGGCCCCCATGGCGCGTGTCCAGCAGATCGACCAGGTGTACGTGGACGTGCGCCAGCCCGCCTCGATGCTCGAAACCTTGCGCAAGTCGGCAGGCCGCCCGAGCGCCGCGGACGGCCGCGCGGTGATCCTGGATGCCCAGGGCAAGCCCTATCCGGTCAAGGGCGAGATCCTGTTCTCCGGGATCAACGTGGACGCCGGCACCGGCGACGTGGTGCTGCGGATCCGCGTCGAGAACACGGGGCGGCACTTGCTGCCCGGCATGTATGTGCGCGCCCGGGTGCCGCAGGGCGGGGCGACCGAGGGGATCCTTGCCCCCCAGCAGGCGATCGTCCGGGCCGGCGACGGCCTGAGCCGCGTGTGGGTCATCGACGGGGACGGCAAGGCGCGCCAGCACGCCGTCCAGCTCGGCAAGGTGGTGGACGGCCACTACCTTGTCTCGAGCGGCCTGAAGGCCGGCGACAAGCTGGTCGTGGAAGGGCTGGATCGCATCAAGGATGGGGATGGTGTCACCGAGCAGGCCTGGAAGGGCGCGCGCCCCCCCGCCTCCCAGGCCGCCCGCTGAGGAAGGATCGAACATGCCCTCTTTCTTCATCAAACGACCCGTGTTCGCGTGGGTCGTGGCCCTCTTCATCATCCTGCTCGGCCTCATCGCCATCCCGCAGCTGCCGATTGCCCGCTACCCCACCGTGGCGCCCCCGACGGTGAGCATCTACGCGGCCTACCCCGGGGCCACCCCGCAAACGATGAATGACGCGGTGGTCGGCCTCATCGAACGGGAGCTGTCGAGCGTCAAGAACCTGCTTTACTTCGAATCCGCGACCGACACCTCCGGCAGCGCGGAGATCCGGATCACCTTCAAGCCCGGCACCCACCCGGAGCTGGCACAGGTGGACGTGCAGAACCGCATCAAGACCATCGAGCCGCGGCTGCCGGCGGTGGTCCGCCAGAACGGGCTCAAGTTCGAATCCGCGGCATCGTCCTTCCTGATGATCGTGGGCTTGAAGGCCTCCAACGGGCAGTACGACGAGGTGGCGCTGAGCGATTACCTCGCACGCAACGTGATCGAGGAGCTGCGGCGCATCGAGGGCGTCGGGCGGGTCCAGCTGTTCGGCTCGGAACGGGCCATGCGCATCTGGGTGGATCCGGCCCGGCTCCTCTCCTACCAGCTTTCGATGGGTGACCTGAGCGATGCGATCACCCGCCAGAACGCGCAGATCGCCCCCGGGCGCGTGGGCGGCGCACCGACGCTGGCCGGGCAGCGGGTGACCATTCCGGTGACGGTGCAGGGGCAGTTGCAGACTCCGGAGCAGTTCGCGGCGATCGTATTGAAGGCCACGCCCGACGGGTCCAAGGTCGTGCTCGGCGATATCGCGCGGATCGAGCTCGGCGCGCAGACGTATGCCGAGTCCATCCGCGAGAACGGACAGCCCGGTTCGGCGCTGGGGGTGCAGCTGGCGCCGGGGGCCAACGCGGTGCGTACCGCCGCGGCGGTCCGGGCGCGCCTGGAAGAGTTGTCCGCGTCCATGCCCAGCGGGATCAGCTACTCCGTCCCCTTCGATACCGCACCCTTCGTGCAGATATCCATCGAGCAAGTCGCCCAGACCCTGCTGGAGGCGATGGTGCTGGTGTTCCTGGTGATGTACCTGTTCCTCCAGAACATCCGCTATACGCTGATTCCCGCGATCGTCGCGCCGATCGCCCTGCTCGGCACCTTCGCCGTGATGCTGGTGACCGGCTTTTCGATCAACGTGCTGACCATGTTCGGGATGGTGCTGGCGATCGGCATCATCGTGGATGACGCCATCGTGGTGGTGGAGAACGTCGAGCGGCTCATGGTGCAGGAAGGCCTGTCCCCGCGGGAGGCGACACTCAAGGCCATGAAGGAGATCACCGGCGCGGTGGTCGGCATCACCCTGGTGCTGATCGCGGTGTTCATCCCCATGGCCTTCGCCAGCGGTTCGGTGGGAGTCATCTACCGCCAGTTCTCCCTGTCGATGGCGGTGGCCATCCTGTTCTCGGCCTTCCTCGCCCTCAGCCTGACACCCGCCCTGTGCGCCACCCTGCTCAAGCCGGTGACCGGACATGCACAGGCCAAGGGCTTCTTCGGCGGCTTCAACCGGGGTTTCGGCCGCATGACGGAGCGCTACGGCCACGGTGTGCTGGGCCTGGTGAAGCGGAGTGGCCGGGTCATGGTGGTCTTCGCCGCCCTCGTCGCCACCCTGGCGGTCGGCCTGGCCCGCTTGCCGTCGGCCTTTCTCCCCGAGGAGGATCAGGGCTATTTCATGACCTCGATCCAGCTGCCCTCGGATGCCACCACCGAACGCACCCTGGAAGTGGTCAAGACCTTCGAGGCCCACGCGGCAACCCGTCCCGGCATCACGTCGACCCAGTCCATCCTCGGCTTCAGCTTCTCCGGCGCCGGCCCCAACGCAGGCATCATCTTTTCCAACATGAAGGGCTGGGACCAGCGCGACGGTGCCACGGCGCAGGAAGAGGTGGCGCTGGCCCACAACGCGATGGCGCGTACGCCGGAAGGCATGGTGATGAACCTGATGCCGCCGGCCATCGAGGAGCTGGGCACCTCGTCCGGCTTCAGCATGCGCCTCCAGGATCGGGCCAACCAGGACTTCGGCGCCCTGATGAAGGCGCAGGAAGCCTTGCTGGCAATGGCCGCCCAGGATCCCGCCATCGCGCTGGCCTACCCGGAGGGGCTCGCCCCCGGCACCAACGTCCGCCTGGACATCGACCGGCAGAAAGCCGAGGCGCTGGGCGTGTCCTTCGCCAGCATCAGCGACACCCTGTCCACCGCCATGGGCTCCCTCTACGTCAATGACTTTCCCAATGCAGGACGCATGCAGCAGGTGATCATCCAGGCCGACGCCCGGGCGCGCATGCAGGTGGAGGACATCCTCAAGCTGTATGTCCGCAACAACGTGGGCGGCATGGTCCCCCTCCGCGAAGTGGTGACCCCGGTGTGGACCGATGCGCCGCTGCAGCTGGTGCGCTACAAGGGTTACCCTGCGGTCCGCATCGCGGGGAGTTCGGCGCCGGGGGTTTCGAGCGGCGAGGCGATGGCCGCCATGGAAGCTCTGGTAAAGCGGCTGCCGCCGGGATTCGCGGTCGAGTGGACGGGGCAATCCCTCCAGGAGCGCGAGTCGGCCGCCCAGGCGCCGCTGCTGATGGCGCTGTCCACCCTGGTTGTCTTCCTGGTGCTGGCGGCGCTCTACGAGAGCTGGGCCATTCCCCTGTCGGTGATGCTGGTCGTCCCGCTGGGGCTGATCGGGGCGGTGCTGGCGGTGAGCCTGCGCGGGATGCCCAACGACGTGTTCTTCAAGGTCGGGATGATCACCGTCATCGGCCTCTCCGCCAAGAACGCGATCCTGATCATCGAGTTCGCCAAGCAGCTGCGCGAGCAGGGCATGAGCCTGATCGACGCCGCCGTGGAGGCCTCGCGGCTCCGGCTGCGCCCGATCCTGATGACCTCCCTGGCCTTTGCGCTGGGCGTGGTGCCCCTGATGCTGGCCAGCGGCGCCAGCGCGGAGACCCAGCACGCCATCGGCACCGGCGTATTCGGTGGAATGGTCACGGCAACGCTGCTGGCCGTGTTCTTCGTTCCCGTCTTCTTCGTTTTTGTCCTGGGGTTCCAGGCGCGCCTGCCGGGACGTCGCGGCAGCCTGCCCCGGACGAGCCCCGGAGAGAGTTGAGCCATGCGAATCATCCATACCTCTCTGGTCCTCCTGCTGAGTGCCTGCGCCCTGACCCCGCCACTCGAGCGCCCGGCGCCGGCGCTACCGGCGTCCTATGCCGATGGCCCCGACGAGCCCACCAGCACCGGGAACGCCGCCGACCTGGGCTGGCGCCAGATGTTCGGGGACCCGCGCCTGCAGGCCCTGATCACCACCGCCCTCGACAACAACCGGGACCTGCGCATCGCCCTGCTGAACGTGGACGCGGTTCGCGCCCAGTACGGCATTGAACGGAGCGCCTTGCTGCCGCAGCTGGATGCCCGCCTGAGCGGCGGGAGGGAAAGGGCGGCTGCCAGCGCGGCGGCACCGGCCAGCCTGCAGGGCACGCATGCCGCTGGCGTCGCCATCAGTGCCTTCGAGATCGATCTGTTCGGCCGGGTCAGGGCGCTTTCGGATGCAGCGCTGGCACGCTACCTGGCCAGCGCCGAGGCGGCCCGGGCCGCCCGCATCAGCCTGATTGCAGCGGTGGCGGACGCCTACCTGGAAGAACGCCTGGCGATGGAACAGCTGCGCCTCACCGAAACCACGCTTGCCGACTGGCGGCAATCCCTGGAGCTGGCGCGCCTGCTCAAGGAGGCCAAGCAGAACAGCGGGCTCGATGTGGCCCAGGCGGAGGGCCAGGTGGCCTCCGCCGAGGCCGACCTGGAAGGTCGGAAAAGGGACCTCAAGCAGGCCCGCAATGCGCTCGCCCTCCTCCTCGGCACCGCGATGCCGGCCGACCTGCCCGAGGGCATGCGCCTGGACAGACAGCCCGTGCTGACCGTGCTCCCCGCCGGCCTGCCTTCAGACCTCCTGTTGCGCCGGCCGGACATCCTCCAGGCAGAACAGGTCCTGCGCGCGGCCAATGCCGACGTCGGCGCCGCCCGGGCGGCCTTCTTCCCGCGCCTGGCGCTCACCGCCACCCTGGGTTATGCCAGCCCGGCGCTCGGCAGCCTGTTTCAAGGCGGCCAGCTGGCCTGGGGTTTCATGCCCCAGCTGACGCAGCCGCTCTTCGACAACGGCCGCCTCGAGTCCGGCCTGGAGCTGGCCCGGGCCCGCCGCTCTACGGCGGTAGCCGAGTACGAGAAGTCCATCCAGACCGCCTTCCGGGAGGTGGCTGACGGCCTGGCTGCCAATGCCACCCTGAGCCGTCAGATCGAAGCCCAGCAGCGCGCCGTGTCCAGCGCGGAGCGGCGGCGCGAGCTGTCCAGCCTGCGCTACCGGGCCGGGCAGGACAGCCGGCTCGAGCTGCTGGATGCCCAGCGCCAGGCCTATGCAGCCCAGCAGAACCTGCTCGGCCTGCAGCGCCTGGCGTTCAAGAGCGCCTTGTCACTCTACAAGGCGCTCGGCGGCGGACTGCAGGAAACCACCCCGGCGGCCTGACAGGGGGCGCCTGCCCCCTGCCTGCCTACTTCACCAGCTTCCACTTGCCCCCGGCCACTTCGATCAGCACGGCAGACTTCGGATCGTAGCCACCGTGGTCCTCGGCGCTCATGCTGTAAGAGCCATTGGCACCGACGACCTTGGTCTTCTCCAGCGCGTTGCGCACCGCCTCGCGGAATTCCGGGGTACCCGGTTTGGCCGTCTTGAGGGCGGTGGTGAGAGCGCCTTCGAGGATCATCCAGCCATCCCACGAGGCACCGGCGAAGCTGGAGCGGGCTTCAGCGCCGTACTTGGCTTCGAGGGCCTTGTCGAAAGCCAGGCCGGCCTGCTTGTTGGGGTGGCCGTCGGGCAGCTGCTCGGCCACCACCACCGGCGCAACGGCCAGGCGGGCGCCTTCGATGGCCTTGCCGCCGACCCGCAGGAACTCCTTGTTGGCCACCGCGTGGGAGTGATAGATGGGACCGGCGAAGCCACGCTCGCGCAGGGTGGTGTGGGGCATCACCGCGGGCGTGCCGGAGCCGCCGACAAACACGGCATCGGGCCTGGAGGCGACGATCTTGAGGGCCTGGGCGGTGACGCTGTTGTCGGTGCGGCCAAAGCGCTCGGTGGCAACGATCTTGATGCCGGCGGCCTCGGTGGTCTTGGTCAGGCCCTTCAGCAGCAGCTCGCCCCAGGAGTCCGAGAAGCCGATGAAGGCGACCGTCTTGACGCCCTTCTCCTTCATGTCGGCCACCACGCGGCCCACCATCACGTCGGCCAGGGGCTCGACGCGGAAGGCCCACTTGAGCTTGTCGGGGGTGGGGACGATGGGCGCCTGGGACAGCAGCGGCACCTTCTTCTCGTTGGCCACGTCGGCCATGGCCAGGCCCGAGGTGATCAGGTTGGGCCCGAAGAGCACGTCCACATTGTCTTCGCCACTGAGCTTGCGGGCGTTCTTGACGGCATTGGTGGGGTCGGTGGCATCGTCGAGGACGATGTAGTTGATCTTCTCCTTGCCGAGGGTCTTGGGCATCAGCTCGATGGACTTGCGGGTCTCGAGGCCCAGGGAGGCGGCCGGGCCGGTGAGGGAGAAGACCACGCCGATGTTGATGTCGGCAAGGGCCTGGCCGGCGGCCAGGGCGAGGGCGGCGGTGGCCAGGATCTTCTTGCAGGGGTGCTTCAGCTTCATCATGTCTCCTTTGTTTTTGTACTGCGGGGATGGGCGGAAAGTACGGGGTCAGAAGGTGGTGTCGAGCAGCGCGCCGAGGGCGGCCACCAGGAGCCGGCGGGCTTCGCCGGCCTCATGCACGGCAGCGCAATGGCGCCACGCCACGTAACCGTCGGGGCGCACCAGGATGGCGCCGGCCTCCTCCACCTCGCGCACACGCTGCCAGGCGCAATAGGGGTCGGCGGTGCCCGGCGCGCCGGTGACCACGGTACGCAGCCAGGGCAGCCCGAGGGCCTCGGCAGCCTGCAACCAGGCCTGGCCGGACAGGCCGGTGATCAGCGAGAACTTGCCTTTGCCGGTCACGTCCAGGGTGGACACGCGCAGGCCGCGGCGATCCACCAGCCAGGCGTGGGGAAGCTTGGCGCCCGGCCGGGTGGTGGCCTGCAGGTAGAGCTGGGGGTCGCGCCGCCACACCTCTTCGCCGGCCGCCGGGTCGGGCAGCACCGCGGGCGAAGTGTAGCGCTGGTTCATCTCCACGCCTTGTGCATTGAATTCGGTGTTCTTCAGCTCGAGGGCAGCCTGCACTGCCTGGCGCGCCGCCACGCCTTCGGGCCCCGGGTCCTTGAAGCGGGCAATGCCGGCTGCCACCGGGTTGTCGGCGCCCTCGACCCGGAAGGCCGCCTTGAGGGGCGCATAGTCCATGCGTGACTGGTTGGCGCGGACCACGATCTGGCGCCCCACCGGGGCCCGCTCCAGGCTGTAGCTGTCGAGCAGGCGGGGGCCGGCATGCCCCTGGATGACGTAGGCGAGCTTCCAGGCCAGGTTGAAGGCGTCCTGCACGCAGGTGTTGAGGCCGAGGCCGCTCGACGGCGGGTGGCGATGCACGGCGTCGCCGCCGCAGAAGACCCGGCCCCGGGAATACTCGGTGGCATAGGCCTGGTTCACGTACCACACCGAGGTGCGCTCGATCTCCACCTCCAGCTCCGGGTCGCCGACCAGGGTGCGGATGCGCTCGAGCAGCAGCTCGGGGTTGAGGTCCGGCTCCCCCTTGGAAATGTCGAAGCCCCAGCCGGCGATCCAGCCGTCCCAGGGGCGCACCGCGCGCAGCAGGCCCATGCCGATCTCACCGAAGCTGGCCGCGGGCGTGACGATCCAGTGCAGGATGCTGGGCCGGTGGGCCACGTAGCGGGACAGGTCGGCCTTGAAGATCACGTACACCGTGCCAGCCCGGGCCATGTGGCCTTCGATGGGCAGCTCGATGTCCTCGGCGACTTTCGACTTGGCCCCGTCGGCGCCCACCAGGTAACGGGCGCGCAGGCTGTATTCGCGGCCGTTGGCCCGCTCGCGCAGCTGCACCGTGACACCGTCGGCGTCCTGGCGGTGGGACAGGTATTCGGTGTTGAAAGTGAAACGGGCGCCCCGCTCCGCCGCGTTCTTGAAGATCACCGGCTCGATCAGCGGCTGGGGGATGTCCTGCAGGCCGCAGGGGCTGCCCTGCAGGTAATCGCCCTTGCGCTCGTCGCCGGTCCCCCAGGTGCGCTGGCGCACCAGCTCCTCACCGGCCAGGCTGGTGGTGAACAAGGTGTCGCCCATCTGCTCCCAAGGGGTGGCGTACTTGATCGCCTCGTCCTCGATGCCCAGGTCGCGCAGCACTTCCATGGTGCGCTGGTTGGTGATGTGGGCCCGGGGCGTGTCGGCCAGCCAGTTGCTGCGCGACACCATGTGGGCCCGCACGCCATAGGTCGCCAGGGCCAGCGCCGTCGCGCCGCCGGTGGGGCCGGAGCCGATGATCAGCACATCGGTATCGAAATCCGCGGAATGGTCCACTGCAGGGTCTCCTCGCCGCACCCGGTGGCGGCCGTCATGGGTTTGATGAATGCGCCGCCCCCGGTCCTGCCCCTCCGCGGCAAGACAGGCGGACGGAAATGGATGGCAGGCGGCGCGGGCTGGCATGAATGCGTCGAGCGCCACTCTACAGCCCTTGCATGCTAGCATGCAAGCACTCAATACGTGCTTCCAGGGGCGGCCGCCTTACGCAGCGTTCACCCGGGCAGACAGCCCGGCAGAGAGTGCTACCATGCGCCGGCTGCCCTGCCCCACATCCCGACCCGCTCTGTCATGGCCAAGAAGAACCATCTGTACCAGGAGATCCTGCAGCGCCTGTTCCGCTGCCAGTACCGCTTCGGCGACCGCATCCTCGTCAAGGAGATCGGCGAGGAGATGGGCGTCAGCCGGCACCCGATCATGACCGCCCTGTACAAGCTGCAGGAGCGCGGCTTCGTCACCATCACCGCCCAGGTAGGCTGCGAGGTGGTCACGCCGACGCCGGAGTCGATCCAGGATTTCTACCGCATGTTCGCCCTCACCGAGGGCCTGATCGCCGAGCTGGCAGCCAACCGCGCCAGCGCTGCCGAGATCGCCCGGCTGCGCCTGATCAATGCGCAGATCGAAGCCCTCGACCCGGCGGACCCGGCCAATGCCGACGCCTACCGGCAGCTCAACGTGGCCTTCCACACCGCGCTGCACGCCATGGCGCAGTCACCGCTGGTGTGCGGCCGGCAGCTGGCCAACTTCGAACTGTCGGATTTTTTCATCGTGCAGACCTGCGGCTTCGGCGCCCACCTGGACCACGTGGCAGGCGAACACCAGGCGGTGATCGACGCCATTGCGGTGCGCCAGCCCGAGCAGGCCAACGCGGCGGCCCGGGAACATATCGACAGCGTGTCACGTACCGTCGCCGCGGCCCTGGGCGCACGCCCCGAGTCCGCCTGACCCCAGTACAGGAGAACAGCATGCCCCACTCAGCCGGCCCCGACGCCGTCCTCGCCTTCTGGTTCGAGGAGATCTCGCCCAAGCAGTGGTGGGACAAGTCAGACGACTTCGACCGCATCGTCGCCACGCGCTTCGGCGCCGTACACCACGCTGCCAGCCGCGGCGAGCTTCACACCTGGCGCAGCACGGCAGAGGGCCGCCTGGCCGAGGTGATCGTGCTCGACCAGTTCTCCCGCAACATCCACCGGGACAGCCCCCTGGCCTTCGCCAGCGACGGCATGGCCCTGGTGCTGGCCCAGGAAGCCGTGGCGGCGGGTGCCGACCATGCCCTGGAGCCGGCCCGCCGCGCCTTCCTGTACCTGCCCTACATGCACAGCGAATCTGCGGTGATCCACGCCCTGGCGATGGACCTGTACAGCCAGCCCGGGCTGGAGGGCAACCTGGACTTCGAACGCCGCCACAAGGCCATCATCGACCGCTTCGGCCGCTACCCCCACCGCAATGCGGCGCTGGGCAGGGCCTCGACGGCCGAGGAGATCGACTTCCTGAAGACGCCGGGCTCGTCCTTCTAGCGGGCGCCGTCGCACCAGGTCCGCCAGATTCCGCGCACCAGGCTCTCGAACTGGACGGCAAAGCGTCGGCTATCCAGTAGCGCGGTCGATTGCAGCGTCTCGCGCAGCCTGCCCCGGATCTGAGCGAGGTGATCGAGGCGGGCGGCAAACTCGACGGCCTTGGCGACATATTCCTCGCGGCTGCAGGCAGCCCACTCCGGCAGGCCGGCCAGCTTCAGCAAGCCTGCCCCCTGGCGCGAGATGAAGCTCTCGCCGGCCAGGGTCACCACCGGAACGCCCATCCACAAGGCCTCCACCGATGTGGTCACGCCCGGATAAGGGAAGGGGTCGAGGGCGATATCGACCCGGTTGTAGGTGGGCAGGTGCTCCGAGTGGGGCACCCGCCCCATGAACTCCAGGCGCGCCTCGTCGATCCCTCTCTTGACAAAGAAGCTCGTGAAACGGCCCCTCAGGGTTTCGTCGGAGAAACCGCCGTACTTGCACAGCAGGCGGCTGTCCGGCACCGCGGCAAGGACCTCGGCCCAGGTTTCCAGGACCTCGTCGCTGACCTTTCTCGGATTGTTGAAGCTGCCGAAGGTCACATAGCCATTTCGGGCGGCCGGGAGCTCACCGACCGCACACTCTTCTTCCGGCGGCCTGAAGCACAGATAGGTCTCCGGCATGCGCAGGATCTTCTCGGAGAAATGGGCTTCTTCCGAGACCGTAAGGGTGCATTCATCGGCGATCAGGTAATCCATCGCCGGCAAACCCGTGGTGCCGAGGTAGCCGATCCAGCTGACCTGCACCGGCGCCGGCTTCCAGGCGAACATGGGCAGGCGGTTGCAGCCGGTGTGCCCCGACAGATCGAACAGGATATCGATCCCGTCCTGCCGGACCTTCTCGGCAAGCGCACTGTCGGACATGTGATTAACATGGGTCCAGCCCGCACAATACGATTTCATCCGGGCCGTATTGTCATCGGATGCAAAGGCATCCACGTGATAGGCATGGAGTTCGATGCGCTCCCCCATCATGTCGTGAAGAGCTGCAAATACGTTCTCGACAAAAAGGCCCACTGATTGCCGGCGGAAGTCCGGCGATACAAAACCCAATTTGAGGCACCGTCCGGGATCCGGATCATTGGGCCAGTCCTGCCAGGGCCGGGCTGCATCGGTGAATAGCTGGCCAATACGGCGAGCCTGCGCCAGCAGATCAATGCCCGAATGACCTGGATGGTAGGAGCACAGGAACTGACGCCAGCTTTGCCCCACCAGGTTGCCCGGATCGATTTCCAGCGCACGGCGGATGTGTTCCTCGGCCTCCTCGACCATCCCCAAGTCTTCCAGCCGCTGCCCAAGGTTCAAATGGGCCGCCGAATCATCGGGGCTCAAGGCCAGGGCCCTGCGCGCAACCGCGATGGAGTCCAGCTTCCGGTTGGCACTGCTCAGGGCGGCAGACAGATTGGTGAGGGCGGCGAGATAATCGGGTTGCAGCGCCAGGGCCTTCTCACAACTCTCGATGGCACCTTCCACCCTGCCCAGGTCGAGGAGGATGGCGCCCAGGTTCATGTGCGCCTTGGCATAATCCGGGCGCAGGGCAATGGCCACCCGGCAATGATGTTCGGCGCGCTGCAGTTCGCCGTGGGCGATCAGCGCCAGGGCCAGGTTGAGATTGATCGTCGGGTCTGCCGGCAAGAGCGCCGCCGCATTCTCCATGGCAAACAGCGCATCGGTGCCCATCGCCAGCTGCGCAATCCCCATGAAACTCCAGGCATGGCCGAAGTCGGGGTGTTTTCTGGCGAGCTCTGCGGCGGACCTTTCCAGTTCGGCAAAGCGACCAGTCCGGGAGAGCTGCACCAGTTCGTTCAGCCTTGCCATTGCCGACATCTGCTGAACATTCTCAACTCGTTTCAAGGCGGAGTCTCCACACATTCAAAATCAACGGACAGCCTGAAAAGGATCATTCATTCTGGAGAAGAATGATCCTGCACAAGCCTATTCCAATCGATTTTAGCGCAGATACCCGCCTTTTCCCTTTCTCCCGGGCCTGAATCTCAGATGGCCTTGAACAAGGGGCTCCGTACCTGCTGGGCATCTGCCGCCGAAATGAACTTCTCGGTGTAGATGTCCCGTTCGAAGAGGCGCCCCTGCATCAGGGTGGAGATGCAGGCTTCTATCATCAGCGGCGGGCCGCACAGATAGGCCTTGTGACCACGGAAGTCATTATCGAAGGCGGCCTTGGCCGCTTCATGGACGAAGCCCCGGAAGCCATTCCAGTCCGAGCCTGCCGGCTCGTTCGACAGGGCCGGCACATAGCGGAAATTGGGGTGCTGCGCGGCAAGGGCCAGGAACTCGTCGTGGTAATAGAGTTCATCCCGGGCGCGCTGCCCATAGACCAGGGTGATCGGCTGTACGAAGCCCTCCTCCAGCAGGTCCAGGATCATGCTGCGCGGGCTGGACAGGCCGGAGCCGCCGGCCATGAACACCACCGGCACGGCGGCCGACTTCTTGACGAAGAAGCGTCCGTAGGGCCCGCTGATGCGCACCCGCTCGCCGGAGCGCATGGCCTCGTGCACATAGCTGGTGCCCCGCCCGCCCGGCACGATGCGGATGTTGAGCTCGACCTCGCCATCCGCCGACGGCGGGCTGGCGACGGAGAAGGCGCGGCTGCCGATGCCGCCCGGCAGCTCCAGGTTCACATACTGGCCGGCCTGGAAGCGCATGGGCGTGTCCAGCCTGATCCACACCCCCTTGATGGTCGGGGTGAGGGATTCGATGCGCGTCACCGTTCCGTCGAAGTCCCGCACCGGCAGGTTCTCGGCGTCGGGGTCCTCGTCGATCTCGGCCTCGATGACGACGTCGCCCTGCACGGTGGCACAGCAGGCCAGGCACTTGCCTTCGTCCCGCTCGAAATCCATCAGGGCGAAGCTGGAGGCCTCGCCATGCTCGATCTCGCCATCGCTCACCTGCACCTTGCAGGTGGCGCACAGGCCGTGGCAGCAGGCATGGGGCAGATAGATGCCGGCCCGCAGGGCCGCATCGAGGATGGTCTGCCCTTCCTCGATCTCTATGGTCTGGCCAAGGGGCTCGATGGTCAGCTCGTAAGTCATTGGACTACCCTCCTGTCGCGCTGCGACATCCTCCCCAAGGGAGGGATCGCGCCCCCTTCGGACGGCCGGGCGGGGGCGCTCATGGCCTCCGGCCTCATGCCGCCATCAGGCTGTTGAGGCCCGGCGTGCGGAAGCGCAGCTGGTCCTTGTGGCCGATCCCGTTGGCGGCCAGGCTGGCGTCGAAATCGGGCGTCCAGGGCTGGCCGGACTTGAGCCATTCAACATGCTGCCAGTCGATGGCGGCCGCGTCCGGATCCGGCTGGAGCAGCATGCCCAGCGGCCCGTTCACCAGTTCGCGGAAGGGAGTTTCCGGCGGCAGGCAGAGCAGGAAGGGTGAAGCGAAGAGCAGGTGGTGATCCCAGCTCACGTAAACGAGCTGCTTGCCGTGGAAGTTCTCCACCCGGTCGCGGGGGACGGCGAGGTATTCCTTGATGGCGGCGACGGTCATTGATGTCTCCTGAATGGTGGTCTGAGTGTCGCGGGGTGAGACCTGTAGGGGCGGCTTCAGCCGCCCGCGGACGATGGATCAACGCTCGGAGGGCGGCTGAAGCCGCCCCTGCACACCCTATTGGTTGGTGGTGGCCAGGCCGCGCCAGGCTTCGAAGTTCTTCTGGTCTTCGGAGCCGGCGTAGTCGCCGTTGTCCTTGCCGTCGAGCAGGCTGACCCACTTCATCCATTCGCCCAGGTCGCCCTTGATCGGGTCCTGGAACAGCTGGGGCATGGGCAGCCAGGCCTGGATGTACTTCTCCGGCTCGTTCTCGAAGATGTGCTGGCAGCCGTCGGAGCAGAACTGGTACTTCTCGCCCTTGTACACAGTCTCCCGATGGCAGGTCAGGGTCGGGTCGTCCGGCTCGGTGAACACGCTGGGCAGCTGGCAGGTCTGGCACAGCCTGGCGAGGCCGTAGTTCTTGAACGGGGTGCCGGCGGCGGCCAGCTTCTTGATGTGCTTCCAGCGCGGCCGGTAGTGCTTGTCGAAGGTATCCGGGTACTTGCCGGCCAGCCAGTCCATGTCGGCATCCGACGGGATCCAGCTGTGGAAGGACGTGCCGAAGCTCCACTGGTAGAGACCCAGCATGAACTGGTGGGACATGTGGTCGATGGCCTTTTCGGCGTCGTCCCAGCCCTTGGGCGGCTTGATGCCGTAGCGGGCCAGGTCCTTGAACAGGGCGCCACCGTTCTCCACGCCGTAGATGTCCCAGGCCTCGCGCCACGACATGACGCGCTTGGGCAGCATGTAGTCCATCATGGTGCTGACCAGGCCGAGCACCCGGAAGCCGCGCCAGAACCACTTGTCGATCCAGTTCTGGACGATGGGCAGGTTGTCCGGGTCCTGCTCGAGGATGAACTTGATGACCTCGAGGCCCAGGGTCATGTGGCGGGCCTCGTCCGACTGGGCCGAGAAGCCGAAGGTCACGGTGGCCATGTCGCCGTTGTAGGCGGCGCCGGACATGAAGGGCACGAAGAGCAGGTTGGTCAGCACGTACTCGAAGCTGAAGCCGATCGCGATCATGAACTCGAAGGGCCCCGCCGACATGGAATCGTCGAAGAAGGAGCGCGCCACCGAGGTGTACCAGATGCGGTCGCGCTGGTCGGCAAAGGCGTGAAAGCCGTTGTAGTAACGGTTGTAGTTGGACATCGCATGGATCTGCGTCTGGGCGTGACGGATCTCGTCGATGGCCTGCATCTGGCAGGCGACCTGCGGGCCGACCCCCGGGAACTCCCGGCCAACCCGGGCGAAGCCCCGGTGGGCGGCGTATTCGCCCGGGCTGATGGCCTGCAGGAAGATCTTCAGGGCCGACAGGTAGCGGGCGTCGGTGAGGTTGAGGTGACCGTTGTTCTGGGCGTGGGCGTCGATGATCGCGTAGAACTTGCGCTCCTTCTCGGCCTGGTACTTCCAGTAGGCATCCATGGTCAGGCGGAAGGGGTCCTCCCACTTGTCCCAGTCGTGGATCTTGATGCCCTCGTAGTTCATGTAGGGGTAGAGCTCGTCCTTGCTGTGGTAGCTCGGCTCCCAGCCCAGGTCGCGGGTCATCAGCTTGTACTTGTCCTTGAGACCGAGTTTCTTCTTGGCGACTTTCATGTCCATGGCGGGGTCCTCCTTCAATCGTTCCAGCTGAGGGTGAGGGTTTCGTCGTCTTCAACCACGTGCCCGGTGAGGGAGATGAGGTTGATGTGGATTTCCTGCAGGTCGAAATCGCGTCCGAGCTGCTCTTCGATGGTGGCGCGGCGGATCACCAGGCGGCCCTGGGCGTCGATCTTGACCATGGCCGGCTGGCGATGGACGATCGCCTGGGGGTTGTCGATCTCGATGGCCTCGATGATCGGGCGGGTTTCTTCGTTGGCCTGCAGGGCTATGAATACGGTGGACATGGCGGCCTTTCAGAGGGTGATGCCGGTCTTCAGGACACGCGCCTTGAAGGCTTCGAGCTGCTCGCCGACGGCCTCGTCGGCCGCGCTGCCGAGGGCCAGTTCCACCACCGGCACCATGGCGGAGGCGGCGCGGGCGCTCCACTGGCGGATCCACTCGGTGAGCACGGCACGGTTGGCGTCGGATTCGGCTGCCGCCACCTTGATGACGGCGTCCACCCACTTGCGGGTCTCGTCGAACCAGTCGCTCATGAACTGGGTCAGCATGGCCACGGCCGAGGCGCCGCGCACCGACAGGTGCTCATCGACGATGCGCTCGTACACCAGCGGGTACAGCAGCCCGTCGAGGGCCAGGTTCTGGGCCACGAACAGCTCGAAGGGGTCGCGGCAGGCCAGGCAGTCCTCCACGTAGCGGCGCAGCGGCTGCCAGGTGACGTCGTCCAGCCAGGCCTTCTTGCCGGCGTCGAGGGCTTCGGTGTCGCCCAGCAGCAGGCCCAGGCGCGACAGGTACTGGGCGATGCCCAGGTTGTCCATGGCGTGGTACATGCAGGGCTGGGTGAAGATCACGCCATAGCCGTAGCCGCACACCGAGGTGTTGTTCTGGTTGGCCCCCCAGGCCGCATGGCGCAGGGGCACCAGCACGTTCAGCGCCACGGCGCGCAGCTCGTCGGAGAGCATGTCGGCCAGCCCGCGGGATTCGACGAAGCTGAAGTTGGCCTCGGCGGTCTCCTGCTGGCGGGCGCGGGTCAGGGTGTAGGTGCTGTAGTAGAACTGGCGCGGATCCTTCAGGGCGTACCAGTCGGCCATCACGATGCGGGTCAGGGAGGCATCGTAGAGCTGGTGGTCCGGGTCCCAGGTGGGCCGGTAGTGCAGGTTCTCGGCGGCCTGGATGTCGTAGCTGCCTTCCTGGTAGCGGGAGGCCGCCTTGTCGCCGAAGCGGCGGACGAGGTGGTCGAAGGCCTGGCGCTGGGGCTGGATGGCGACCGTGCGGAGGTCGATCTGCATGGGGTGTGTCTCCTGGTGAAACGTGTCGGTGGCTTACTTGAAGCGGGTGTGGGTGGCGTCGGCCAGGCGCCAGTCCCAGTCCCCCTGGGGCGCGTCCGGGTCGCGCGGGGGCAGCATCTCCACCCGGTTGGCCGCACAGAACTCGGCAAAGGCCTCCCGGCCGAGGATCATCTCCACGAAGATCTCCGGCTCGCCGATGGCGAACTCGAACTCGATGAAGCCGTTGGGCCGTTCGCCGCTGAGACGGACGAAACGGCGGGTGGTGTCCATGGGAGGCGCTTCGCTGCTCATGGCGGCCTCAGCTGACCACGGTGAGGAAGGTCTCGTGCAGCTTGCGCTGCGGGTAATCCAGGCCCTGGCCGAAGTTGTCGAAGGTCCAGGTCATGGTCTCGTAGTCGGGGTAAGGCAGATGGCCGCCGAAGAAGGTCTCGAAGCGGTTGCCGGACGGGTCCCAGGCGTAGATGGTGCAGCCGCGGGTGACCCCGTGGCGGGTCGGGCCGATGTCCACCGGCACCGTGTTCATGGACATGATGTCGCCAGCCCGCAGCACCTGCTCCCAGCTCTCCATCAGGAAGGAACAGTGGTGCAGCTTGCCGGGCTCCGGGTATTCGGCGAAGGCGATGTCATGCACCTTCTGGCCGCAGGACAGCCAGATCGCCGCGTTGGCGTTGCCGTCCGGGGTCAGGACGCGCTCGACCAGGTAGAAGCCGAGGACCTCGGTGAAGATCTTCTGCACCTCGGCCACGTTGGGGCCATAGAGCAGCGCGTGGTCGAGGCGCACCGGCCCGATGCCGTGTTCCCGCTGCAGGCTCCACGGCGCCGGGTTGACCAGCGGAATGCCGTTGCCGACCTTGGTCTTCTCGGCGTAGAGCTCCATCACATGGCCCGACGGCAGGGTGAAGCGCACCCGCTCGCCGGTCTCCAGCATTTCACCGGCGGGGATGCGCTCGGTGGCGATACCGTAGGCCTTGAGGCCCGCCTCCAGGCGGTCGAGATTGGCCTTGTCCAGCACCCGGAAGCCGAGGAAGTCGATGCCGGCCCGGTCGGATTCGCGGATCACGTAGCTGTGGTGATCGCGCTCGTCCCAGCACTTGAAATAGACCCGGCCCTGGGCATCACGCCCGGTTTCCACCAGGCCCAGCACATCACGGTAGAAGCGCACCGACTCTTCCAGGTCCAGCACGCGCACCTGGGCGTGGCCCGGGCGCAGAACACCAGTCATTGCCATATCTTGTCTCCTCTTTTGTTCAGGATCTATCGGGTAACAGGGGGTGTAACAGAGCTAACTGGGCGGACGACGCCGCAGACGGATTTCTGCAGCTTGCCGACCACCTTCAGGGACAGGTCGCTGGCCGGATAGACCCGGCAGGCCAGCAGGCGACCCGCAGCCCGGTCCGCGTCATCGACGTGGTCCCGGCTCATGGCGCGGGTGCCGAACTCGCCACTGACGATCTCGACCTTGCAGACGCCGCAGCCGCCACCGCGACAGCCCGCGGGGATGCCCCGCCGGCCCAGGCGGGCCATGGCCGCCAGCAGAGACTCCTCACCGGCGCAGGCATAGCGCTCGCCGGTGTCTTCGATGGTGACGGTGTGTTGCATCCGGGTCTCCTCCGCGGGGCTGTTCGTTTTTGTCCATGGAACCCACCGATCAGACGTTTTGATGGACCCACAAGACCTACTAATGCAGCCGCCGTGCCACTCGCGCCAAGCGCTTGTTGCACAAGGGAAAAGACTGGAATTGAGGAGAATGGCGCAGAGGGCGCGCCTGACGGTTTTGTCCGAGCCCCCTGCAGGGGTGACAAAAACGTAAAGCTGCAGCGCAGCAAAAAATGAGGGAGTGGCTCCCTAAGGAACCGGGAGACAATCAGGCGGGAATCACGGAAACAACAGGATCAAAGCATGCACCGGACCTGCCGCCCTGCTCGCAGCATCGCCCTCGCCGGCCTGTGCAGTGTCCTGGGCGGCTGCCTGTTCCTGCCCCAGAGCACCACCCGCTACGACCCGGCCTGCGGCATCCTCGAAAACCACATGACCCTGCAGGCCTACCAGGTGGCGGCCTTCGGCGGCTGCCGCAACGAGGGCTGCGCGGAATTGCTGGTGCTGGCCGGCGCCGTCTCGGCGGCCTCCTTCGTGGTGTCGGGCAGCGTGGTGGTGGTCGGCGAAGTGGTGTACTGGCTGGAGGCCAAGGGGCGCTGCATGGTGCGCTGATGCCGCGCCCCTTCGAAGACGACGGAGTCGCTAGCCGCGCTCCACGCTCATCGCCGTGCCGATGGCGGCCGCCTGCAGGACGGCGATGCCGATCAGCACGGCGCCGAAGCTGCCCTTGTCCATCAGCCCGCCAAAAACGAGCGGGGCCAGGGCCAGCCCGGAATCCAGGCCCGAATAGACAAAGCCATAGACCCGCCCGAAGGCCGCCTGGCCAAAGCGGGCAGCCGCGGCGCGGCGTACCAGCAGGTCGCGGGACGGCCCGGCCAGGCCGGTGAAGAAACCGATCGCCGCCATCAGGGCCACCACCGCACCGGCCGGCACCCAGCCGCTGGCCAGCAGCAGCACGGCCAGGGCAGCCGCCCCCAGCGCGCTGGCAATGATCCGGTCCTGGCGGGCCGACTGGGTCAGGAAGCCTCCCACCAGGATGCCGGCGGCGCCCCCCAGCAGGTAGATCGACAGCGTCGCCGCGGCACCGGCCACCGACATGCCGTAGAGGCCGTTCATCAGCGGCGCACCGAAGTTCTGGAAAGTGCCGAAGGCCATGGTCAGCAGGAAGAAGAAGGCAAAGCACATCCACACCGGACGCACCTTGAGGATCTCCAGGGTCGACACCGGCGCCCCCTTGGGCCCGCTGTGGCGGCTCTCGTCCACCAGGTGATGCCGCCCGGCGATGATCAGCAGCAGCGCCGGCACCGCCAGCAGCCCGGCGGCCAGCGCGGCGACGCGCCAGCCGGAATGGGCCGCGATGGTGGTCATGAAGATCGGCGCCGCGGCCCAGCCCAGGTTGCCCGACAGGCCATGCACCGAGAAGGCATGGCCGAGGCGCGGCTGGGACACGTTGCGGTTGAGGATGGTGAAGTCGCAGGGGTGGAAGACGCTGTTGCCGAGGCCAGCCAGCGCCGCCACCACGATCAGCTCGGCGAAGGAGCTGGCCTGGGCCAGCAGCGCACCGGCCGCCACGAAACAGGAGATCCCGGCGGCCAGCACCCGCACCGGGCCGAAGCGGTCCACCGCCAGCCCGGCCAGGGCCTGGCCGACCCCGGAGACCAGGAAGAAGACCGTCATGGTGCTGCCGATGCCCACGAAATCCAGGCCGAATTCAGGCATCAGCCATGGGAACAGCGGCGGCAGCAGCAGGTGGAAGAAGTGCGACACGCTGTGGGCAAAACCCACCAGCGCAATCACGTAGGCGTCCTGTCGGGGGGGCGCGAGGCTCGCGTCGGTGCTCATGGGGCTCTCCTGGGCTGCCTGGTCGGCCCGGCGGGCAGCCCTGTTGTCTTGAACTCGCCGGATTAGCAGCCGATACTAGCGCCCACCCGGGTGGCTGTATTTCGACAAACTGACAGAGAT